>NZ_JBVVQJ010000046.1:24301-49711 GCF_055811475.1 Mesorhizobium sp. WSM4829
TTTGGGGGGGGGGGGGGTTTTTTGGGGGTGGGCGGCCCCCCGGTGGGCGCGGGGGGGGGTGTTTTTTTTTTTGGGGGGGGGGGGCCCCCCCCGGGGGCCCCCCCCCCCCCCCCCCCTGACGGTGACGAAGACGATGACGACGTCCTGCAGCGTCGCCGGCAGGGCGCTCTCAAAAATGTCTTTCAGCACGTCGCGGCGGTGGCGCAGGCCGAGATCGTTGAGCAGCGCCTTCATGATCGCGGCGTGGCCGGGGTAGCGGATGGTGCGATAGTTCAGCGTGCGCACCTTGCCCTTCAGCGTTTCGGCCAGCGTGCCGAGCCCACCCGAGGTGTTGAACGCCTCGTAGGTGACGCCGTCGAGCGAGAATTCCTCGCGCTCCTCCAGCGGCGGCACCTCGATCAGCTCGCCTTCGACGATCGCCTCGCAAGGCTCGCAATATTCGTTGATGACGCCGTCCGTGCTCCAGGTCAGATTGTAGTTCAGCGCATTCGATGGGTATTGCGGCAGTGCGCCGACCCGCATGCGCACGCTCTCCAGCGTGTCGAAGCGGCTGGCGAGATCATTGGCGACGATCGAGATGAAGCCCGGCGCCAGCCCGCATTGCGGGATGAAGGCGCTGTTGGCTGTACGCGCCAATTGCCTGACGCGGCGGGTCGCGACGACGTCCTCGGTCAGGTCGAGATAATGCACACCGGCACTGGCCGCCGCTTCGGCGATGCGCGTGGTCAGGTGGAAGGGCGCGGCGCTGAGCACCGCGAACTTGCCGGCCAGGGCCGCTTCGAGCGTGCCGGCGGCTTCGATGTCGAGTTCCAGCGTCTCGACCGTTTCAGGCAGTTCGGCCGCGCCGAGCTGTGCGGCCGAACGGTCGACGAGGGTTATGTGATAGTCGCCGGTGGAAACCAGCATCTCGGCGACGGTCGAGCCGATCTTGCCGGCGCCGACAATTATGATGTTCTTCATGACAGTGCCCTCGCCTCGTCTTTCAAAGAGCGGACAGAATCGCAGCTTGCCTGTCGAAAGGAAGTGTTGAACTGTTCAAAACGAAGTGCCAAATTGGACAGTATGCCGATGAGGTTCGTCGAAAGTGCTTAGCAACGCCGAACAGGCCCTGCTCTCCCTGCTGCGCGCGAATGCGCGCGCCTCGACGGCCGAGCTGGCTCGGCGGCTCGGCGTGTCGCGAACGACGGTGCAGAGCCGGATCGAGCGGCTGGAACAGCGCGGCATCATCACCGGCTATGGCGTCCGGCTTTCACCCGACTACGAACAGGGACTGGTGCGGGCGCATGTCCTGCTCACCGTCACGCCCAAGCTTGCCGACAAGGTGGTGCGCAGCCTGCAGGCGCTGGCGCCGGTGCGGACGCTGCATTCGGTGAGCGGCAATTTCGACATGATCGTCATCGTCGACGCGCCCTCGATCAAGGACCTCGACACGCTTCTCGATGAGATCGGCGCGATGGACGGGGTCGAGCGGACATCGTCGTCGATCATCCTGTCGACGCGGATCGACCGGTGAGTGCTGCCCAGAAACGCTGGCGGGACAGCGCCCCCCTCTGCCCTGCCGGGCATCTCCCCCTCAAGGGGGGAGATCGGCAGTTTTGGCGCTTCGCCATCGCCTGCGAGGTGCCTGTAATAAAGCAACATTAAGTCCAAAAAAATGTTGCTTTCCAACATGGCCTATATGAGAATTGCGCGGACAGGCCGGTTGAACGAGTGACAGGAGCCGGACACCGATGCAATTTGATCTCCTGCTGAAGGGCGGCCGCCTCATCGATCCGGCGTCCGGCCTCGACGCGCGACGCGATCTGGCCATCGTCAACGGCCGCATCACCGCGATCGATCCCGACATTCCCTTCGAGCGCGCCGCGCGCGTCATCGATGCGACGGGGTCCATCGTCGCACCCGGCCTCATCGACCTGCACAGCCACGTCTATTGGGGCGGCACATCGCTCGGCGTCGACGCCGACCGCCTCGCCGCAAAAAGCGGCACCACAACCTTCATCGACGCCGGAAGCGCTGGCGCCGGCAACTTCCTCGGCTTTCGCCGCCACGTCATCGAGCGCTCGAAGGTCCGCATCCTGGCCTATGTCAACATTTCCTTTGCCGGCATTTTCGGCTTCTCGCAGACCGTTTCGGTCGGCGAGTGCAGCGATCTGCGGCTCTGCGAACCGCGCGAGACGGTGGCGGCGGTGCGCGAGCACGCAGACGTGGTCGTCGGCGTAAAAGTACGCTCGGGTCGCCATGCCGGCGGCAGCAGCGGCATCGCGCCGGTCGATCTGGCGCTCGAGGCTGCCGACCAGGCCGGCCTGCCGCTGATGGCGCATATCGACGAGCCGCCGCCGGGCCGCTCGGAAGTGCTGCCGCGGCTGCGCAAGGGCGATATCCTCACCCACTGCTTCCGGCCGTTTCCCAATGCGCCGGTCTTCGCCTCGGGCGCGGTGCGCCCTGACATGCGGCTGGCGCGCGAGCGCGGCGTCATCTTCGACATCGGCCACGGCATGGGCTCGTTCGATTTCGCGGTCGCCAGGGCGATGCTCAGCGAAGGGCTGGCGCCTGACGTGATCAGCAGCGACGTGCATCTCTACTGTGTCGACGGTCCGGCCTTCGACATTCTGGTGTGCATGTCGAAATTGCTGGCGCTCGGCATGCCGCTGGTCGAGGTGCTGCGCGCGGCGACACAACGGCCGGCCGAGGCGATCGCAAGGCCCGAGCTTGGCACGCTTAAGGTCGGTGCCGTCGGCGACATCGCAGTGCTGCGGCTGCGTCCGGGCCGTTTTACCTTTGTCGACGCGGTCGGCGCGTCGCTGGTCGCCGAGCAGCGGCTGGTCTCGGACGGCATCGTGATCGGCGGCACCTGGTGGCCGAACGAAGCGGCTAACGATTTTGGCGATACCGAACGCTTCGAAGCGCATGCGCATGAGACTCATGTCGATGTGGTGAGCCGGCATTTCGGGCGTGAGGTGTGATCTCCCCCCTTGAGGGGGAGATGTCGCCGAAGGCGACAGAGGGGGTCGGTTCGACCGGGCTCGCCTTCCTGCAACGGATGGAGGTTGGCGCTCTACGCGCGGCGACCCCCTCTGGCCTGCCGGCCATCTCCCCCTCAAGGGGGGAGATTACAGTTTCGCCCTGGCGCCCCATAGACCGGCGTCGCCATCCCTTCCATCCGCGCCTTGATCTGCAGCGCCACATATTTCGAGTAAAAGCGCGACAGCGCCAGATTGCCGCCGTGGAACCACAGCGCTTCCTGCGCCGTCGGCTTCCACATGTTGCGCAATTCGCCTTGCCATGGTCCCGGGTCGCCTTTCACGCCCGAGCCAATCCCCCAGCACGGCCCGACCACGTCGGCGACGTCGCGCGAGACGATCGCCGCCACGGTCTCGTTCATCGACTGATAGCCGGTGCAGGAGATGATCGCGTCGGCCGCCAGTTCGCTGCCGTCGTCGAACAGGATTCCGGTTGGCGTCAGCGACTTGATCTCGACGCCGCTGCGGACGCCGATCTCGCCGTCGATGATCAGATCGGAAGCGCCGACGTCGATATAGTAGCCCGAGCCGGTGCGGTAGGCCTTCATCAGCAGCCCGGTCTCGTCGTCGCCGAAATCGACGGCGAAGCCGGCACCGCGCAAGCGGTCGTAGAAGGCCGCGTCACGCGCCTTGATGATGTCGTACAGCGCCCGCTGGCTTTGCGGCAGCAGCGCGAACGGCGTCGAGGCGACGATCATGTCGGCCTTTTCGGTGGTGATGCCGCGGGCCAGCGCCTTTTCCGAAAAGATCTCGAAGCCGACTTCCATCAGCGTGTCTGACTTGACCACCGTCGTCGGCGAGCGCTGGATCATGGTCACCGCAGCGCCGCTCTCCCAGAGGTCGACGGCGACATCGTGCCCCGAGCTTGCCGCGCCGATGACCGCGACGCGCCTGCCGCGGAATGTCTCGCCGCTAAAATACTGGCTGGAATGCAGGATTTCGCCCTGGAACGCAGCGGCGCCCGGCAGGTCGATCTGCCGCGGCGGGCCATAGGCGCCGGTCGCAAAGACGATGTGTTTTGGCATCAGCGTGATGCGCTCGCCGGCGCGATCGACCTCAACCGTCCAGATTTTTTTGGCTTCGTCGTAGGACGCGCTGATGCATTCTGTGGAGGTCCAGTAATTGAGCTCCATGACGCGCGTGTACATTTCCAGCCAGTCGCCCATCTTGTCCTTGGGCGTGAACACCGGCCAGTTCTCCGGAAACGGGATGTAGGGCAGATGGTCGTACCAGACCGGATCGTGCAGCACGAGCGAGCGATAGCGGTTGCGCCAGGAATCGCCGGCCTGCGCATTCTTCTCGATGACGATGGCCGGCACGCCGAGTTGCCGCAGCCGTGCGCCCAGCATGATGCCGCCCTGGCCGCCGCCGATGACCAGGCAATAGGGCTGCTCACTGGCACCGAGATCACGCGCCTCGCGCGCCCTCGCCTCGGCCCAGGTCTCGCGGTCCGGGTCGGCCTTGTGGCGGACACCCAGCGGCCGCGCCGGTCCCTTGCGCTCCTCAAAACCCTTGAGGTCGCTCATCGCCGTGAACAGCGTCCGGCACCTGCCGTCCTGCAGGCGCATGTTGCCATGGCCCCACGCCGACGACGTCTCGAAGCTGAACCAGGCCTCTATCGTGCCTTCGTGCGAGCTTGCCTCGCCACTGAGCTGCCAGGCGGTCGGCTTGGTCGCCGCCAGAGTGGCGTCCAGCATGTCGCGGATCGCCGCGCGGCCTTCCATCGTCTTGATGTTCCAGGTGAAGGTCAGCAGGTCACGCCAGTAGCAATCCTCGACGAACAGATCGGTCGCGGCCGCGGCGTCGCCCGCCTCGAGGGCGCGGGAGAGAGAGGAAAGCCAGCTGGCCGCCTGTTTTGAGGGTGCCATGTCGAGCATGTGTTGTCCTTCTTCCTTTTCAAGTCGGCGCTGCCCCCTCACCCAGCCTCCGCTTCGCTCGGCTGGCCTCTCCCCGAGGGGAGAGGAGGCTGTCGACGCCGGCGCCAACCCTCTTCTCCCCGACGGGGAGAAGGTGGCCGCGAAGCGGCCGGATGAGGGGGGCCTCAATCCCCCAGCGGCTCCATCTCCTTGCCCGTCCTGTGGATCTGGGCGTTGTATTTGATGCGGCGGACGGTTTCGCGGGCCGAGCCGTCGAGCTTGTAGGCTGCCGCCACCGCCATCAGGTCGATCGCGGCCAGAAAGGCGAAGCGCGAGGCGGTCGGCTTCAGCGTGTCGGGATATTCGGGCACCGCCACCGTCAGCCTGACGTCGCAGGCGCGCGCCAGGTCGGTGTCGGGCGCGGTCACGCCGATCGCATTGGCGCGGTAATGCTTGGCCAGCTCGACGGCCTCGATCACTTCGCGGGTGCGTCCGGTCGCCGAAATGGCGATCACCAGGTCGCCGGGCTTCAGGGTCGAGGCGGTCATCCGCATCAGATAGGGGTCGCATTGGGCGACGACGGTGATGCCGTAGCGGAACAGCCGGTACTGGGTTTCCTGCGCCAGCGCCGACGAGCTGCCGCCGAGGCCGAACACCGTGACCTGGCGCGCCTTGGCGATGAGCTCGGCGGCCTTCAGCAGCTGCGCCGGATCAAGCTGCCGTTCGGCTTCCTGCAGCGCCCGGCGCGCTTCGCCGAACACGGCATTCCAGAACGGCATGCCATTGTCGCCGCTCACCGGCGGCGGCTTGCTCAGATAGAGCGCGCCGACGACCAGGCTCTGCGCCAGCTTCAGCTTGAAATCGCGCACCCCCTCGCAGCCGATGGCGCGGCAGAACCGGGTCACCGTGGGTTCGCTGACCTGGGCGCGCTGGGCGAGGACGGCGTTGGAGGCGTCGACCGCGAACCTGACATCATCGAGCACGACATCGGCGACGCGCCGCTCCGCCGGGCGCAATTCACTGTAAGAGTCCTTGACCAGCGAAATGATGTCGGGGATGCGCCTGACATGATCGCGTCCATCGGCTTCGTCGCCCGAGGTCGGCCGTCCTTGGCCGTCTGCTTCGGTCATGACTCATCCCTGCCGTTCGTGGAACTCGACTCTATGATGTTTTCGCGGTCAGTTTGCGAAGTATGTAGGAAAGCAACAAGCTTTTCAAGAAATAGAAAAGCTAATTCAAACAACAATGTAAGCGCAGTGCAAACGATCCCGATGATTAGAGCCGTGGTCGCCGTTCGACTGCAAAGTCGGAGAGTTACAGGACGCGCGACTCCCCTTCTCCCACAAGGGGAGAAGGAAAGGGCAGCGATGCCCCCCTCAGCCCGTACGTCGATGCTGATCCGATCCGCCATCCAGCCACGCAATGTCGTCGGGCGAAAGCGCGATGTCGAGCGCCTGCAGGCTGTCCTCCAGTTCGTCGAGCGTGCGTGGTCCGATCAGCGGGACGGACGGGAACGGCTGGGCCAGGACGTAGGCGAGCGCGACATGGATCGGGCTCTTGCCCAGCCGGTTGGCGAGCTCGATCGCCCGGTCGCGGCGGCCGAAATTCTTCTCGGAGTACCAGACCCGGACCAGCTCCTCATTGTCACGCTGGTCACGCCCGGCGCGGCCGGTGAAAAAACCCCGTCCCTGGCTCGACCAGGCGAAATTGGGCATCTGCCGGGCGGTCAGCCAGGCCTTCCAGTCGTCGCTCGACGAGGTGACGCAACCCGGCCAGATCGGCACCAGCATCTCGGCCAGCGAAAAATTGTTCGAAAGCGCGCCAGGCTTCTGCTTGCCGGTCCGCTCGGCATAGGCAATCGCCTGGTCCATGCGTTCCTTCGTCCAGTTCGAGCCGCCGAACGGACCGCGAATGCGGCCAGCCCTGACCTCGCGGTCCATCGCGTCGACGAATTCATCGACCGGCACGTCGGGATCGTCGCGGTGCATGAAATAGACGTCGACATGATCGGTCTGCAGCCGGTCGAGCGACTGGGTGAGCTGCTTGCCGATCACATCGGGATAGCAGAGCGGGGTGTGCGCGCCCTTGCCGATGACTACCGCTTGCTCACGCACGCCGCGGTTTTTCAGCCATTGGCCGAGCAGCGTTTCGGTGTAGCCGCTGCCGTAGATGAAGGCGGTGTCGAAGACGTTGCCGCCGGCTTCGAAATAGGCATCGAGCAGGATCATGCCGGAGGAGAAGGTGCGAAAATCCTCGAAGCCGAGCGCCAGGCACGAGGCCGGCCGCGGCAGGCCCGGAATTTCGCGCTTCGCAATGATGGTGCCGCCGGAGCGCAGCCGCCGGCCAGAAATGGTGTCGACGCGTTTTTCGGGTTTTTCGATCTCGTATTCGAGCCCGATGGCGGCACGCCATTTGTCGAGCACACGCAGATTGCCGAGACTGTCGGCCCAGCCCATGCCCGGCCAGGCAAACTCCTGCTTTCCGGCCAGGATCGCCTCGCCGGCGGCGTCGACCTCGAAAGCGTAGAGCCAGCGGTCTTCCCTGACCTCGACCACCTCCTCACCGCCTGAACGGATGATGCGGATCTCGCCGGTGCCGCCTTCCCTGCCGCTCGCATACCAGAAATCCGCGACCTCGATGCGGCCTTTGGTACCAAGGATGCGTAGGACATTGTCCTGGGCGAGCGAGATCCCGCAGGAGACTTCGGCGACAATGCCGTTGGGAAAATGCAGCAGCGCCGAAGCCCATTCGTCGACGCCGGACTGGCCGAGATGCGCCGCACCCGCCACCTTGTCCGGCTCGGCGAAAGGCTTTCCCGATGCGGCCCCGGCAATCAGCCGCGCCATCGAAACGGGGTAGCCGCCGACGTCGAGAATGCCGCCGCCGGCGAGATCGTTGGCATAAAGCCGGTGCTCCGGCATGAAGCCAGGCATGGCGAAGCCGAAGCTCGATTTCACCATGCGCACCTCGCCGATTGCGCCGGACCTGACGAGGTCGACCAGCTTTGCCGTCTGCGGATGCAGCCGGTACATGAAGGCCTCGCCGAGAAAGGTGCCGGCCCTGCGCGCTGCATGGATCATCGCGTCGGCCTCGAAAGCGGTGAGCCCCATCGGCTTTTCGCAAAGCACATGTTTTCCGGCCTCGGCCGCCCTGATCGCCCATTCGGCGTGGCTGGGATGCGGCGTCGAAATGTAGACTGCGTCGACGTCCGGATCGGTGAGCAGAGCCTCGTAGCCGTCGAGGATGCGGGCACCGGGGAAGTTTTCAGCGAGGCCTGATTTGCCGGGATTGCGCGCACCAATGGCGACCAATGTGCCGGTGCGCGAATGGGCGACGCCGCCGGCAAAGGCCTTGGCGATGGTGCCGGGCCCGAGAATGCCCCAGCGGATTTTTTGTGGTTCGGACGTCATTCCTGGATCTCCTTGGGGTCGCCTCGGCGTCGCGAGTTGGTGAAAGAAAAATTGCGTGTCTTGGTGTGCATGGCGTTGTCCCAAACCGCTGCGCACCCTCGGTTCACGCCCGAGGGCATGCTTTTGGGCACTAGCGAATGCGAGCACCTGACTTGTCAAAGAGAAGCGATTGGCCAGCCTTGATCGACACCACCATGTGGTCGCCAGTCGCCCGCTGCCGCGACGCCTCGCGCTCGATGATCAGTTCCTCTGGTCCGGCATTGGCATAGACGTAGCTCACCGATCCGAGGTGCTCGGCGACATCGGCCTTGACGGCGATGTCGCAATCGCCTTCGCCGGCCTCGAAGAAATGCTCCGGCCGCACACCGAGTACGACCTCGGCGCCGACCGCAGGCGGGGCGCCCGACAGCGGTTTCTGTAGCCGAGCGCCGCCATGGTTGGCGAGTTCGAGGAGCGTTGCATTGCCGTCGTTGCCGACCACTTGTGCCGCCAGAAAATTCATCTTCGGCGAGCCGACGAAACCGGCGACGAAGCGGTTGGCGGGGTCGTCATAGAGATCGAGCGGCGCGCCGATCTGCTCGATATTGCCGGCGTTGAGCACGACAATTCTGTCGGCCAGCGTCATTGCTTCGGTCTGGTCGTGCGTCACATAGATCATGGTGACGCCGAGCTCCTTGTGCAGGCGCGAGATCTCGACCCGCATCTGCACCCTGAGCTCGGCGTCGAGATTGCTCAGCGGTTCGTCGAACAGGAACACTTGCGGCTCGCGCACGATGGCGCGGCCGATGGCGACGCGCTGGCGCTGGCCGCCCGACAATTGCCGCGGGCGCCGCTTCATCAGCTCGGCGATGCGCAGGATCTCGGAGGCCCGCTTCACCCGCCGCTCGGTGTCGGCTTTCGGGTTGCCGTTCATCCTCAGCCCAAAGCTCAGATTCTGCTCGACGCTCATATGCGGATAGAGCGCGTAGGACTGAAACACCATGGCGATGCCGCGGTCGGCCGGCTCGACATTGTTCACTACCTTGCCGCCGATGGCGATCTCGCCGCCGCTGATGTCCTCGAGCCCGGCGATCATCCTGAGCAGCGTGGACTTGCCGCAGCCGGAGGGGCCGACGAAGACGACGAATTCGCCGTCGTCGACGTCGATGTTCGCGCCGTGAACGATCTCGAAGACGCCGAAGCGCTTGACGACATTTTTGAGTGTGACCGCTGCCATGCTGATCCTATTTGATGGCGCCGGCGGCAATGCCGGCAACGAAATGGCGCTGCAAGAGCACGAACACGACGAGCATCGGCACGGTGAGCATCACGGCGCCCGCCATGATGCCGCCCCACGACACTTTGGTGAGGCCGATCAGCGTGCCGAGCGCCACCGGCGCCGTCATCGCGCCGGGCTTGGAATTGATCAGCAGCGGCCAGAGATAATTGTTCCAGGAGGCAAGGAACAGGATGATGGCGAGCGCCGCCAGCATCGGCCGCGCCAGCGGCAGCGCGACGAACAGGAAGATCCGCCATTCCTTGACCCCCTCGACGCGAGCGGCGTCGAACAGATCGCCCGGCATCATCGAGAAGCTCTGCCGCATGAACAGCACGCCGAGCGAATTGAACAGCGGCGGCACGATCAGCGCCACCCAGGTGTTGGCGAGCTTGAAGTCGCGCGCCACCATGATGAATTGCGGGATCAGCACGACAGCATAGGGCAGCGTGATGGTGCCGAGGATGATGGCGACGACGACGCCCTTGCCGAAGAACTGGTAGCGCGCCAGCGCCCAGCCGGCCATCGAGGTGAGCAGCACCGACAGGAATGTATAGGTCACCGCCACCGAGACCGAGATGCCGATGGCGCCGATGAAATTGGTGTCGCGCTGCAGATTGTTGACATTGTCGAGGAAGCTGCCGTGCGGCAAGAGCTCGATGCTGGGGCTGAAAATGCCCCTGTCGGGCATGGTCGAGAAGATCACCATCATCCACAGCGGAAACAGCCAGATCAGCGCCAGCGGCGTCAGGAAGAGATGCAGCGCGATGCTGCGTCCCAATCTGGAGGAGGAGCGGCTGGAGGAGGAACGGCTCGAAGCGGAACGTGAGCTCATTTCGGCTCCCTCGTCAGCCACAGTTGCACCAGCGAGATGGCGATCGCCAGCCCGGCCATGGTGTAGGCGATGGCCGAGGCGTAGCCGAAATTGAGCGACCTGAAACCCTGGCGGTAAAGCAGCAGCCCGAGCGTTTCGGTGCCGCCGCCTGGCCCGCCGCGCTCGGTGATCAGGAAGGGTTCGGTGAACAGCTGCATGGTGCCGATGATCGACAGCACGGCGCAGAACACGATGATCGGCTTGAGCAGCGGCAGGGTGATGTAGAAGAACTGCTTGAGCTTGCTGACGCGGTCCAGCGTCGCCGCCTCATAGACATCCTGGGGGATGGACTGCAGGCCGGCGAGCAGGATGATGGCATTGTAGCCGGCCCAGCGCCAGGTCACCGCGATCATGATCACCGCCATCGCCGGGGTGACGTTGGAAAACCAGTCGATACGCGGCAGGCCGACGCTGTTCAGCAGCTTGTTGATGATGCCGTAGTCGAGATTGAACATCAGCCGGAACACCGCCGAATAGGCGACTTCGCCGACCACGACCGGGGCGAAAAAGGCGAAGCGGAACAGGCCACGGGCCTTGAGCAGCGGCGAATTGAGCAGCACCGCCATGACGATCGCCAAAGTGATCATCACCGGCACCTGGATGACGAGGATGAGCAGCGTGTTCTTCAAGGCGTTGAAAAAGGCCGGGTCGCCGATCAGCCGGCCCCAGTTGAAGGTCGGCGCGAACCGCCACGGCACGGTGCGCGTCGCCTGGAAGGAGATCAGGAAGGAGTTGATGATCGGCCACAGCCAGAAGATCGAGAAGATCAGCAGATAGGGCGCGAGGAAGCGGTACGCCGTGGCGTTCTGATAGCGCATCGTTGCCTCCTTCGCTTCCCGTTTCTAGGTTTACCGGCCTGCCTTGCCTTCTCCCCTTGTGGGAGAAGGTGGATCGGCGCGCAGCGCCGAGACGGATGAGGGGTGTTGGACGGAATGAGACGTTGGTGTTCCCTGGAACACCCCTCATCCGACCTCGCTGAGCCTGTCCTCGGGCTTGCCGGAGGCAAGACCCGTGGGCGAGGTCACCTTCTCCCACAAGGGGAGAAGGTGAGTCGCGTTCAGATCACTCCTCGACCGGCAGGCCGGTCGCCGAGGCGATCTGGCTTGCGGCATCGTCGAGCGCCGCCTTGGCGTCGGGGTAGCCGCCGCCGAGATATTTGGTCTGCACTGCGCGGACGATGATTTCCGCGTCGCTCTGGAACGGCGTGCCGCGGCTGGGGACGACTTTCGGCAAGGTGCCAAGAATGTCCTTCCACACCGCCTGGCCGCCCCAATAGGGCTGGCCTTCGGAGACATAGGGGTCGTCGAGCGCCGAGATCAGCGACGGCACCAGGCCAAAACCCTTCAGCATCGCTATCTGGCCCTCGTTGGTCGCGAGGGAGTATTTCAGGTAGGCGTAGGCGGCTTCCTTGTTGTTGGACACCGAGGTGATGGCGAGCGAGGAACCGCCGAGATTGGCGGCGCGCGGGCCATCGGCGGTGAGGCTCGGCATCAGGTAGACGCCCCATTTACCGCTGCCGTCGGGCGACTCGGTGCGTATGGTGCCCTCGTACCAGCCGCCATACATCTGGCTGGCGACCTTGTCGGCGGTGTTGTTGGTGATCTTGGTGCCCCAATCGGCCGAGGTGATGATGCCGGCGTCCTTCATCTCCTTGATCTTGGTCATCGACGCCACGCAGCCCGGCTGGTTGACGGTGATCGACTGCCCGTCGGCGGCGAAATAGGCGCAGCCCTGCTCGTTGGCGATCATGCGGAAGAATTCGGAGTCGCCGTTGAAATCGGCGTTGGTCATCGTCACGCCGGGATTGGCCTCCTGGATCTTCTTGCCGGCGGCAATGAAATCGTCCCAGGTCTTGATCGAGGTCGGGTCGACGCCGGCCTTCTCATAGAAGTCGCGGCGATAGTACATCGCCACCGGGCCGGAATCCCACGGCATCGCATAGGCCTTGTCTTCCACTTCGAGCTCGGTGCGCTTGAAATCGGGGAATTTTGCCTGGTCCTCGGCGGTATAGCCGAGCGTATGGAGGTCGACGAAGCAGTCCGGGAACTGGCTCCAGTAGTTCTCGGCCTCACCGTTCTCGATCGTCACGATGTCCGGCAGCCCCTCTCCGCCGGCGGCGCAGCCGGCGATCGACTTGTCATAGGTCGGCTGGTTGCCGAGATCCTGGACCGTGACCTTGATGTCGGGGAACTGCTTGTTAAAACCTTCTATGGTGGCCTTCAGCGACGAAGCGGCGACGTTCCAGCTCCAGATCGTGATTTCGCCGGATTGCGCAAAGGCCGGGGCTGAGCCCAGGGCAAGCGCGAACGCGGCGCAGGTCAGTGTGATGCGCATTGAAATCCTCCCATTTCATTTGCTCTCTCTTCGCGAGCATGGCTAGACTAGGCGCTGGCGAAGGCTTGTCCGCGACAAAGGGAATAAAGAATGGGCGGAAAGTAAGATGCCGGAAAGGCCGTTTTACCAGCCCGGCGCCAGCAGCGTGGAGGGTCTGCCGCTGCTGCTGCAGATGTTTCACACCCAGCCCCTGGTGATGCTGAAGCCGCATTGGCATGCCCAGGTCGAGGTGAATTTCATCGTCCGCGGCGCCGTGCACTACCGCATGGACGAGCACGAGATCGCGCTTTCGGCCGGCGACATGTGCCTGTTCTGGGGCGGCCTGCCGCACCAGATGGACGATGCGTCGGACGATGCCGTCTATGCCGGCGCGCATCTGCCGCTGGTGCACTTCTTCCGGCTGCACCTGCCCGCCGACGTCCGCAACCGGCTGATGACCGGCGCGACCCTGGTGACCAATGCCACCGACCGGTCCGACAGCGACAATTTCGAGCGCTGGAACCGCTACGTCCGCTCGGGCGATGCGGGCAAGGCCGAGCACGCCGTCAACGAGTTGCTGTTGCGGCTGGAGCGGGTGCGCTTCGAACCCTACCGGCTGGTACCCGAAACGCCGATCGAGCAGGAAGCAGGCAGCCCCTTCGACCAGCAATCGCTGCGCAATGTCGGGCGCATGTGCGACTTCATCGCCGAGAATTTCCTCTACGACATCGACTGCGTCGATATCGCGGCGGCGGCCGACATCCATCCCAAATACGCCATGAGCGTTTTCAAGAAGTCGACCGGCATGACGCTCAACGAATATGTCAATCTGTTGCGGCTCAGCTACGCCCAGGCGCTGTTGATGCACCAGGACGCCAACGTGCTGCGCGTCGCCATGGACTCCGGCTTCGGCTCGCTCAGCGCCTTCAACAAGTCGTTCCGCAAGCTGGCCGGCATGTCGCCGTCGGATTTTCGCAGAGGCGCGGGCGCCCGATAGTCGATGCACAGGACATGGCCGGGACCCGGGCGCCGAACACCAAGGCGGTCACGGGTTGGTTTGGCGCCCACGCAACAATGCACCACCGGCCCTGAGGCCGGTGGTGCTCTCTGGACCGTCTGTAGGGGCAGGACCGTTCCAGGGGATCCCTTAGGATCGGACTCGAATGTCGGCCTTTTCTTGACCCACAGCATCGGCCGAACAGATGAAGGAGCCCGCCAACTGACCAAGAATCTCGATGCTGCGGGGCGCCGCCGCGCACACATGATTTGCAATTTTATTCGGCGTCGGCTGGCTGGTGCCGTGCAGCCCAAACGCGAAAAAGCCGCGGCGGACCGCGGCTTTTCGATGCTTGTTTCCCGCTTGGGAAACTGGAGCGGGTGAAGCGATTCGAACGCTCGACCCCAACCTTGGCAAGGTTGTGCTCTACCCCTGAGCTACACCCGCTCGCGCGGCTTTTGGGCCGCAAGCCGAGCCTATATGGCTGAAGGGCGCGGCGATTGCAACAGGGAAATCGCAGGTTTTTTGGGCCGCACCCGGCGACGCAAACGCGCCTTCCCTGGCGCGGACAGCAACGCAATCGGCAGCCTTGCTGCGCTACGGTCTTGTCTCGGCCGCGTCATTGGCCGTAAACGGCATGATCCGAACCGCGACATCAAGCCAAACCGCAACAACAGAAGGTCCGACAAGAAACGACATGCCGAAAACCGAAGCCGAGCTTTTCGCCTTTCTCGCCGATCTCGGGATCGAGGTCTCGACCCTGCGCCATCCGCCGCTGTTCACGGTCGCCGATTCGCAGGCGCTGCGCGGGGAAATCGCCGGCGGGCACACCAAGAACCTGTTCCTCAAGGACAGGAAGGACAATTTCTTCCTGGTCAGCGTCGATGAGGAGGCGGTGGTCGATCTCAAGCAGATCCACCAGATCATCGGCGCCGCCGGGCGGGTTTCCTTCGGCAAGCCGGAGATGCTGATGGAGCTTCTCGGCGTCGCTCCGGGGGCGGTCACCGTGTTCGGCTTGATCAACGATACGCAGTTGCGGGTCAAGGTCGTTCTCGACCAGGAGTTGATGCACCATGCCGTCATCAACGCCCATCCGCTGACCAACCAGGCAACGACATCGATCGCCGCCGCCGATCTGGTCAAATTCGTCGAGGCAACCGGGCATGATGCTGTTATCTTGAAAGTCACGGCATGATCGCCACATGGATGACGATATACCGACTTCTGAGCGAGAATTAAGGATGTTGCGCCGGGCTGGCGGCCGGGCGGCGACCGAAAGGGCACGAGATGAGCGACAACAATCAATTTGGCGGCCCGTTTGGCAGCAATGCCGGACAGTATGCCACCACTGTGCAGTATGGCGGCACTGAGACCGCGCCTGAGAAAGTCGCGCTTGGCGACCCGCCTGTCGCTGCCGACGTCATCAAGGAGACGACGACGGCAGCATTTGCCGCCGACGTCATCCAGGAATCGCGCCGTCAGCCGGTGCTGGTCGATTTCTGGGCGCCATGGTGCGGGCCCTGCAAGCAACTGACGCCGCTGCTGGAAAAGGCGGTCACCGCCGCCGGCGGCAAGGTCAAGCTGGTCAAGATGAACATCGACGACCATCCTTCGATCGCCGGACAGCTCGGCATCCAGTCGATACCGGCAGTCATCGCATTCAGGGATGGCCAGCCGGTCGACGGTTTCATGGGGGCCATTCCCGAGAGCCAGATCGCCGCCTTCATCCAGAAGGTCGGCGGCAAGGGCAATGGTGCGCCGCAGGTGGCCGAGGCGCTTGCCGCGGCCGCGGAGGCGCGCGCCGCCGGCGATGTGCAGACCGCGGCGGACATTTTCGACGCGATCCTGGAACAAGCGCCGGAGACGATCGAGGCGATTGCCGGGCTGGGCGATCTGCTGTTCGAGGCCGGCGATGCCGAGGGTGCCGAAGCCGTGCTGGCGCGGGCGCCGGAAGCAAAAAAGGATGCGCCGCCGCTCGCCGCCGTGCGCGCCAAGATGGCGCTCGCCGCGCAGGCACAAGCACTTGGCAATCCGGCCGAGCTCGAGCGGCGCCTGGCCGAGAACCCCGGGGATCATCAGGCACGTTTCGAGCTTGCCATGATCCAGAACGCCAACGGCGAGCGCATGGCCGCAGCCGACAATCTGCTGGCGATCGTCAAAGCCGATCGCTCGTGGAACGACGACGGCGCCAAGACGCAGTTGCTGCAGTTCTTCGAGGCCTGGGGCATGACCGACGAGGCAACGCTGGCGGCGCGGCGCAAATTGTCGTCGCTGCTGTTTTCCTGAGCGCAGCACCAAGCTGTTTTTGCCTGATGGCCTTGCGGTCGACAACGGCTGCGCCAGATTAGGAGGCCTGACCGATCCGTTCTTCGCCTGGTGACGATTTTGGGCCTGGTGACGATTTTGGGTCAGGTTGCGAAGGGATGGGCGGGCTTGATGCGCTTCTTGAGGGAGCGAGCGGAGGTTTGAAGTGCAGGCGGGAAACGCGCATTACCGGCTCGATACGGATTTGCCGCCGACGGTGCCGATCTTCCCGCTTGAAGGCGCCTTGCTGCTGCCGGGCGGCCGCATGCCGCTCAACATTTTCGAGCCGCGCTATCTGGAGATGGTCGATGAGGCGATCGCCGGATCGCGGCTGATCGGCGTCATACAGCCCAGCCTCGACGGCTCGCGGCGTCCCGACGGCGAGCCGGCGCTTTGCAATGTCGGCTGCGCCGGCCGTATCATCGCGCTTTCCGAGAGCGGCGACGGCCGCTACCTGATTTCGCTGCAAGGTGTGTGCCGGTTCCGCATCGTGCAGGAGCTTGTGGTCAAGACGCCCTTCCGCCAGTGCCGGTTTGCACCCTTTCTCACCGATCTCGACGAAGATCAAGCCGAGGCCGAGATCGACCGGCCGGCGCTGCTCAAGGCATTTCGCGCCTATTTGCAGGCCAACGATCTTGAAGCCGACTGGGAAAGCGTCAGCCGCGCCGAAAACGCCATGCTGGTCAATGCGCTGTCGATGATGGCGCCCTACGGGCCGGCCGAGAAACAGGCGCTGCTCGAAGCGGCGGACCTGAAGACACGCGCCGAAACCCTGATCGCCATCACCGAAATGGCGCTGGCACGCGAGAACGAGGATTTCGGCTCGAGTTTGCAGTAGGTTGGGTGGAAAATAGGGACTAAGCCAATTGCGGAAGTCGGCGCCGGCAGGCAGGTGAGGGGCAGCGTCAACGCCCGAAGACTGAGGACGAACGCGAGGACTGACAAAAATGGTGGACGGGCGTGAGGGAAAGAAGGCCAATGTCGATCCCAAGCTGCTGGAATTGCTGGCCTGCCCGTTGACCAAGGGTCCGCTTAGCTGGGATCCGGAGCGCGGCGAGCTCATCTCGAGGGTCGCACGGCTTGCCTATCCGGTGCGTGACGGCATCCCGATCATGCTGCCTTCGGAAGCACGCTCGCTCCCCTTTGACGACGGATTGCCGCCGCCGCGGTTGAGCGGGCCGTCCTGAACATATTCGGGTGTCGGCGCTCGCACCCCCCTCTGGCCTGCCGGCCATCTCCCCCTCAAGGGGGGAGATGGCAGCTTCGCCTGCAGCGCCTTTTCTACGACGTAGGAGATTGCCGAGGCCGGCCGCGACAGACAATCTCCCCCCTTGAGTGGGAGATGCCCGGCAGGGCAGAGGGGGCGCTGTCCCGCCGGCATTCAGGATTGTGCACCGCCGCACCGTATCCCCTATTGAAAATTACGCCCCTTCGGCATGACCATTTCTGCCTTCCCCGATAGCGTCGCAATGTCCTGCCGATCGTTCTGCACGGCATGTGCGTGCAAAAGCACGGACAGCCAGGGTGTCAGGTCCTCGACCTTCTCGGCGACGATATGGATGACGTCCGATTCCGACTGCAGTTTGCCGGTGACGCGGATCAGCCGCGCGCCCATGACGATGGGCCGGTAGCGGTTGAAGGTCCTTTCCCAGAAAATGACGTTGGCGACTGCCTGCTCGTCTTCCAGCGTCAGGAAAATCGCTTTGGCGTTGCCCGGCCGCTGCCGCACCAGGACAAGGCCGGCGACCGAAACGCGCTTGCCGTCCCGAACCTTGCCGAGGCGGGCATTGGGGGTGACGCCGGAACGGTCGAGCCGCTGGCGCAGAAAGGCCAGCGGATGCGCCTTCAGCGACAGGCCGAGCGAACGGTAGTCGTGGACGACGTGCTCGCCGAGCGGCATTGTCGGCAGCCTGGTCTCGGGCTCGAGATCGCGCAAGCGGATCGCCGGCCGGTCGAACAGCGGCAGGGTTTCCGTGGCACTCCTGCCGTCGAGCGCGCGGACCGCCCACAGGGCGTCGCGGCGGTCGAGGCCGAGCGAACGGAAAGCGTCGGCTTGCGCCAGCTTCTCGATCTCGTCGACGTAGAGGCCTGAGCGCAGCCAGACATCGCGAACGGATGCGTAGCCGTTGCCGCGTCTGGCGACAAACACCTCCATGCGCTCCTTCGACAGGCCCTTGACCTGGCGAAAACCCAGCCGGACGGCATGATTGGTCCGGATGACGCCGCGCATCTGGGCATGGCGGTCGAGAATGCGGGTTGGATCGAAAGGCACTTCTTCCAGCGCGCAATCCCAACCGGAAAAATTGACGTCGACCTCGCGGATTTCAACGCCATGGTCGCGCGCGTCGCGGACAAGCTGAGCCGGCTGATAAAATCCCATCGGCTGGGAATTCAGGATCGCGGCGCAGAACACGTCGGGATAGAAGGTCTTGAACCAGCAGGAGGCATAGACCAGCAGGGCGAAGGAGGCGGCATGGCTTTCGGGAAAGCCATATTCGCCAAAACCCTCGATCTGCTTGAAGCAGCGCTCGGCGAAGTCCTTTTCGTAACCCCGCAAAATCATGCCGTCGACCATCCGCTTGCGATAATTGCCGATCGTGCCGGTGCGCTTGAAGGTGGCCATGGCGCGGCGCAGTTCATCGGCCTCGCCCGGCCTGAAGCCGCCGGCGACAATGGCGATCTTCATCGCCTGCTCCTGGAACAGCGGCACGCCCAGCGTCCTGCCGAGTATCTCTTCCAGTTCCGGCTTGGGGTATTCGGGCTTTTCCTTGCCTTGCCGGCGGCGCAGATAGGGGTGGACCATGTCGCCCTGGATCGGGCCGGGCCGCACGATCGCCACCTCGATGACGAGGTCATAGAATGTTTTCGGCCTGAGCCGCGGCAGCATCGACATCTGGGCGCGCGATTCGATCTGGAAGACGCCGATCGTGTCGGCGCGGCAGATCATGTCGTAGACAGGTTTGTCCTCGGCAGGGAGGGTGGCCAGCACATAGGGCCGGCCAAAATCATCCCGCGCATCGGGATAATGATCCTCAAGCAGCGTGAAGGCGCGCTGCAGGCAGGTCAGCATGCCGAGCGCCAGCACGTCGACTTTGAGGATTTTCACCGCGTCGAGATCGTCCTTGTCCCACTCGACCATCTTGCGCTCGTCCATCGCCGTCTTGATGATGGGCACGATCTCGTCGAGCCGGTCCCTGGTGATGACGAAGCCGCCGACATGCTGCGACAGATGACGGGGAAAGCCCATGATCTCGTTGGCGCATTCGATCACCTGCCTTGTCGACGGATCGGTCTGATCGAGGCCGCCGGCCCTGGTCTCCTTTTCGCCGAGCTCCGAGGTCGACCAGCCCCAGATCGAGCTGGACAGCGCGCTCCTGACATCGTCCGACAGGCCCATCGCCTTGGCCACTTCGCGCATCGCCGAGCGGCCCCGGTAGCTGACGACGGCCGCGGCAAGCGCGGTGCGCTTGGCGCTGTATTTCGAGTAGATATACTGGATGACCTCTTCGCGCTTTTCATGCTCGAAATCGACATCGATGTCGGGCGGCTCATTTCTTTCCTCGGAAATGAAACGCTCGAAAAGCGAATCGATCCGCTCGGGCCCCACTTCGGTGATGCCGATGCAATAGCAGACCACCGAGTTGGCCGCGGAGCCACGTCCCTGGCAGAGTATGCCCTGGCTGCGGGCGAATTTGACGATGTCGTAGACTGTCAGGAAATAGCGCGCGTAATTCAGGCGCTCGATCAAAGCGAGCTCCTCCCGGATGCGCCTGGTCACATCGGCGGGAACGCCCGAGGGGTAGCGTATCGCGGCTCCCTCCAGAGCCAGCCTTTCCAGTTCGGCCTGGGGCCCGAGCCCTGATTCCGTCGGTTCGTCGGGATAGTTGTATTGGAGGTCACTGAGAGAGAAGCTCAATTCGCCGGCAAAGTGCTGCGTTTGCGCCAGTGCTTGCGGATGCCGCCGGAACAGCCGCGCCATCTCCATTGGCGGCTTCAAATGGCGCTCGGCATTGGCCGCCAATTCCAGCCCGGCTTCGGCAACAGGCACGTTGAGGCGGATCGCCGTCAGCACGTCCTGCAACCGGCGCCGTTCGGACGTATGGTAAAGAACGTCGTTGGTCGCCATCAGCGGAATGCCTGATGCCTCGGCCATGGCCGCCGCCTGCTCGATACGGTAGCGGTCGTTGCCGTGATAATCCGGCGAAACGGCAAGCCGAAGGGTCTTGCCGAAGCGATCTTTCAGGCGGCTGATCAGCCTGAGATCCTGCGCCGGCGTCGACAGATCCGGCAGGATCGCCAGCGACATGAGATCGCCCCATTCGAAAAGATCGTCGCGATAGAGTAGCGGTGCGCCCTTTTCGCTGTCGTCGCGCATATTGGCCTGCGTCAGCATGCGGCACAGATGGCCCCAGCCCTTGCGGTCCTGCGGATAGGCGAGAACGTCGGGCGTGCCATCGCAAAAAACCAGGCGGCAGCCGGGATGATAGGAAAGACCTTCCACCTTGGCCTGCTGCCAGGCGCGCACGACGCCGGCCACCGTGTTGCGGTCGGCAAGCCCGATCGACGAAAAGCCCAAAAACTTTGCCGCGACCACCAGCTCCTCCGGTTTCGAGGCGCCGCGCAGGAACGAGAAACTCGACTGGATGCCGAATTCGGCGTAGGGAACGACCGCCAGCGCGTTCATGCGAAGACCCCATGCATGAACCAGCGCGGCGCCGCCTGCGAGGCGCCGTAGAGACCCTGGCGATAAAGCCAGTAACGGCGGCCGTCGCTATCCTCGATGCGGAAATAATCCCGGGTCGCTTCCTGCCCCGCTGCCTCCCGCCACCATTCCGGGGCGATGCGTTCCGGCCCTTCGGCGCGCGCCACCCGGTAGAGCGCGCGCCGCCAGCGGAAGTTCAGCGGCGGTCCTTCAGGCATTTCGGTGGCCGGCACCTCGATCGGCTCGGGCGAGCGGAATAGCCGGATCGGCCGTTCCGGCCGCAAGACAGGCCTAGTGTCTTTCATCTTGCCCGGCATCTTGTCCGGCTTCTTCGGCGCAGAGACCCTTTGCGGCGCCTCCGCATAGGGATGCGTGGCGACGGCGCGCTCGGGCAGATGACTCTCGACGGCAACCGGTTTCAAAACCGCGCTGTCGCCGAGCCGGGCGCGGATGCGGTCGGCGAAAAGGGCGATGTCGGCGCCGTCGTCGCGCGTCTCGCCGGTCAGATCCGCCTGCTGCATGTCGAAGGCCGCGGCCGACAGCACCGAGAGGCGCACGAGATCGAAGCCATAGCCGGCATCGATGTCCTGTTCGAGCGCGGCAAGCCTCTCGTGGAACAATTTCTGGATCAGCAGCGGCTCGCGCAACGGCCGCGAGGTGCCGACGGCGATGCGGCTGACGGCGCCGTCGACGCGGAAAAGCAGCAGCGCCAGCCTTCTTGCGCCCTCGCCGCGGCGCTCGAGGTCCGCCTTCAATGTCGTCGCCAGCATTTTCACCAGCCGCTCTATTTCGTCGGTCAGCATGATCGGTTCGGCGAGATGGCGTTCGACCGAAAGCGGCGCCACCGGCAGGCGCGGCGACACCGCCTCGTCGAGGCGGCCGAGCGCCTGGTCGAGGCGCAAAAGCAGCGATCTGCCGAAGCGGCGGGCGAGCGGCGCGCGCGGTGCTGCCATGACGGCGCCCGCCGTGCGCAGGCCGACGCTTTCCAGGCTGGCGCGGATGTCAGGCTCGATGCGCAGCGCCGCCAGCGGCAAGGGCGCGAGAAGCGCGTCCTCCTCGCCACCGGGGACGATGCGATCACCAGAAAACCGCGCTGCCGCCCAGGCTGCACCTGGTGTGGCGGCAAGGCCGGCGCGGACATCGAAACCCTGATGGAAAAAGCGCGACAGGATGTCGTCCAGCATCGCCCGTTCGCCGCCGAAAAGATGGGTGCAGCCGGTGACGTCGAGGAACAGGCCATCGGCTGCGTCGATCGCCACCAGCGGGGTGTAGCGGTCGCACCAGTCGGCGAGGCTTTCGAGCAGGCGGCGGTCGGCCTCGGGATCGGCTTCCACGACGTCGATCGACGGATGCATGGCGCGCGCGTCGGCTATGCCCATGCCGCGCTTCAGGTGAAGCGCCTCAGCCCGCTCGTCGAGGGCGGCGATGCGCTGCGCGTTCGCCTGGCGATGGCTGATCACCAGCGGCAGGTGATCCGACGGCCGCGAACGCCAGGACCGCCCCAGACGCTGGCGCAGGATCCTTTCCGCGGCGAGATGCGGAAACCACAGGGACAGGATTCGCTGCCCGTTCTTGCCGTCTTTCCCCGGCCCTTCTTTCCTCGAAACTGCGTTCATCGGGGTTCCACTCCAGTGTGAATTGTCCTGGCAAGGCGGTGCGGCTCTTGCCGATGCTGACGGTGAAGGCGGGACGGCCGATCGAGCCGGCGAGCGGCCCGGCGATCGTCTCGCGTGGTGCCGACGGCGCCGCCGACAGGACGAGGCGGACGGGTGCCGCCGTCGGCTCGGGTTCGCCGGCCTGGCGCAGCAGGAACACCGGCCGGCCGGCGCTCTGTGCCCGGGCGTGCAGCCGCCGCGTCGCGGTGAGGTCCAGCCGCTGCGGACTGCCGCGGATTTCGAGGAAGACGGCGGCGAGCGCTGTCATCCGGGCGGCCTCCTCGGCGGTCCACAGCGCGTCGAGGAGCCTTGGCGCCTCGGAAAACAGCAATTGCTCCGGTTCGATGCCGAAAAGGCGATGAAGCCCTGTGGCATAGGGGAAGCCGGCCTCGCGGAAGATTTCCGCGGTGCCGATCCACAGGACCGGCAGTCGCGGCCCCTGTTTGAGGATCAGGCTGACGAGCGACAGGGCGAAGCCGGCGACGGCTCCGGCATCGCGGGTCGCGGCGCCATGGATCTCGCTCAGCGCCGCCTTCGGCAGGCCGCCGCTGAGCGCAGTATCGAGACCTTCGGCGCCGGTGCGCACAAACGCATCGGGCGGCGCCACGGCGAGGCCGCGGCGGACAATTGTCAGATTTTTGGGCGGGATATTTTTGGGCGTGACATCAGCTGTTGGATTCCGGGGCGCATCAACGGGGGCTGCGCCGGCCGGCGCCTGCAGGCGCTCGGGCAGCGTTCCCTCGATCTTCGCGATCTGGCGGCGCAGGGCAAAAACAGTCTCCCGCGCCACGGCGCTTGTCGCCATGACGGTCAGCTTCCACTCACAATTGTTCCTGTTATGTTCTAATAGATTCCAGAGGGCGGCCGAAGAGTCAAGCGGAGTCATGGGGAATTTATTCCTGTCAGCGAAAGGCGGCAACCCGGCCAATTGCCGAGTCCGGCGCGAAAGCCTATATGCCGGGATCAGAAGGACAAAGCATGGCCCGCATCTACAAAACCCGTACCTGGCACGACGAGCTTTCGCCGTCGATGGAGGAAATGGAGTTCCTGGCGCTAGAAGCTTACGCCCATCTGCCGGAGGAGTTTCGCAAGCTGACCGGCGAGATCGTCATCCAGATCGCCGAATTCCCAACCGACGAAATCATGGACGACCTGTCGCTGGAAACGCCTTTCGACCTGCTCGGCCTGTTCGAGGGGCGCGGCATCGCCGAGCGCTGGAATCCGCAGACCGGCGAGGGACCGAACCGCGTCACGCTCTACCGCCGCGCCATCCTCGATTACTGGGCCGAGAACGAGGAGACGCTGGGCGACATCGTCACCCATGTGCTGATCCACGAGATCGGCCACCATTTCGGCCTGTCGGACGATGATATGGAACGGATCGAAGAGGCAGCCGAGTAGGCTGTGCTGATATTCAGGTGATGCCGGCCTGCGAACGACAGTTCCCTGCGCTTCCGGTGCTCACGTACCCAAAAGTACGCTCCGCTCCGGTTCTCGGAAACTACCCAGTCTGGTCGCTTCGCGCCCGTCTTCGACTCCGGCGCGGCCTGACCTGAATCTCAACACACCCTGCGTCGAGCTTTGCAAAATCTACCAATCGCTGAGCTTGGTGCCAGGGCCGTATTCCTGGCCCTCGACATCCTTCACCACGGCCTGGCCGCAGCGCATGACCTTGGCCTCCATGTCGTAGGAATAGGTCGGCGAGCCGAACAGGTGCCAGCCCTTGTTCAGCGCCGCCGTCACCTTGTGGCAGAAGCTGGAATCGTCTGGGCCGGACAGAAAGCGGTAGAGTTTCATTTTTCATTCCTGTGGTGCGTTGCGATCATGTCCCGCTGGCGCTGGCGGCCGCCTTCGCCAGCAGTTTTTCGGCCTGCGCCAGATGCAGCCGTTCGAGCATCTTTCCATTCAGCGCAATGACTTGCCTGCCGGCATTTTCGGCAAGCGCGAAGGCCTCCTTGACCGCACGCGCTTCGGCCACGGCTTCGGCAGATGGCGCAAAGGCGCGGTTTGCGGCATCGATCTGGGCCGGGTGGATCAGCGACTTGCCGTCGAACCCCATGGCGGCTGCTTCCGTGCATTCGCTCGCAAAAGCGTCCAGATCACGAAAATCGTTGAAGACACCGTCAAGCAGGTCGAGGCCACCGGCGCGTGCTGCGAGCATCATCTGCATCAGCCATGGCGTGAGATAGCGCCGGTCGGGCGTAGCGAGAATGCCGGTGTCCTTGACCAGGTCGTTCGTTCCGGCAACGAAACAGACTAGCCGCGAGGCCGGATCGCGGCCAAGCTCGGCAATCGGGCCGATGTTGAGCAGCGCCTTGGGCGTCTCGATCATCGCCCATAGTTTTACCTCGTCGGGTGAAAAATTGTCGTCCAGCACGTCGCCGGCTTCCAGGACGTCGCGCGGCGTGTTGACCTTGGGCAGCAGGATGGCGTCGGGCTCGCAGCTTGCCGCCGCCAGCAAGTCCCTGGCGCCCCATTCGCTGGAGAGCGGGTTGATGCGCACGACCATTTCGCAGCGCAGGTTTGCGCGGTGAGCGAAAATATCAGCCAGCTTTTCGCGCGCAAAAACCTTGTCGGCCGGGGCGACGGCATCTTCGAGATCGATGATGACGGCATCGCAGGCCAGCGACGAGATCTTGGCCAGCGCCTTGTCGTTCGAGGCCGGGACGTAAAGCACCGAGCGGCGCGGGCGGCAGGTTTCAGTCATGCCTGATCTATGCCGCCTGGAGGCGATCGAAGCAAGCACACAGGGCAATCGCTTCGGGCAGTCATAGCTTGCATTGGATGCAAGCCAATCATCAAAGTTGGCGCCGCCCCTCATCGCCCTGCCGGGCACTTCTCCCCGTATAGGGACGGGGAGAAGGGGCTGGCGCAGCTTCGACGCCATTCTTGCAACGCTGGTGATTGGCGAAACCGGCGATGAGAGCACCCCTCTCCCCGTCACTATACCTATCGCATTCACACATGTCGGTTGCGCTTTTCGGCGAAGCTCGATTCTATTTCGGCCGGAAAGACGAAGGAGGT
>NZ_JBVVQJ010000047.1:0-20735 GCF_055811475.1 Mesorhizobium sp. WSM4829
GTCTTGCCATGATCGACATGGCCAATCGTGCCGATGTTCACATGAGGCTTTGTACGCTCGAATTTACCTTTTGCCATAGTCTCTTTCCTTGGACGGCCGGGACCTTCAGTTCAGTCGAATGCGGGGCGATTAGCGACTGCGGCCGAAAAACACAAGTGTCTTGTGGCCGGGGCTTTCTCACCCGGTCTGAACCCATGATCCGGTTTTCGGGGATGTGGCGCGGATATAGGAACGAACAAGAAGAAATGGAATGGCCTGACATAGGTTCCGCGGCTGCCGGCATTCAGCCGACGGATATTGCCGCTTCCGCCTGTCCGCCTTGCCGGATTTACTGCCGGATCTGGCCCATTGCCGGTGTGACGCCGGTCTGATTTCCTGATCCGATGCATTTCATTCCGATCGCCATCCGCGGCCCGCTGTTCATGATCCTGTCGACCGGATCCTATGTCGCCAACGACACCATGTTGAAGCTCGCGACGGTTGGGCTGCCGCCCTATGAAGTGCTGTTTTTGCGCGGGACGGCGGCAACGCTGTGGGGCATTCCGTTGCTGTTTGCGCTGGGCTACGCCAGGCAGATCCCGCTGATCCTCGACAGGAGAGTGTTGCAAAGAAACCTGTTCGAGCTGGCGGCAATCCTTTGCTACGTGGTGGCGCTCGCCAACATGCAGATCGCCGATTCGACCGCCCTTGGACAGATCACGCCCCTGCTCATGCTGATTGGCTCCTCTGTCCTGTTCAGCGAGCGCATCGGCGGCTTGCGCATGGCGCTGATCGGGCTCGGCTTCATCGGCGCGGTGATGGTGGCGCAGCCGACCATGCAGGGAATCTCGGTCTACGCCTTGCTGGCGCTCGGCAATGCGGCATTCGCCGCCGCGCGCGATCTCGCCGGGCGCCGGGTCGCCGCCGACGTGCCTGGAATGATCGTCGCAATTTCCGCGGTGGTGGTGGTGCTGGTCGGATCAGGCGTCGCGCATCTGATGTCGGAGCGTTGGGTGGCGCCCGAGACGCATCATTTACTGCTGATGGTCGGGGCCGGATTGTTCCTGATTTTTGGCCATTTCTTCATCTTCATGGCCTATCGCGCCGGGCCAACCGGCGTCGTGGCGCCGTTCTATTACTGCTTCACCGTCTGGGCGGTCATTTCCGGCCTGGTGGTGTTCCAGCAATTGCCGAACGCACTGGCGATCGGCGGTATCCTGCTGGTGGTGGCCAGCGGGCTGACCATCGTGTCGCTCGACGAACGCCGGCGCCGGCTGACCGTCGTCGCATAATTTGGGCAGTGGTGACCAAAACAACGGACCACAGATTTTCAACTTGGCCGCTGCCCGCAAAAAATGGAGAAACCTATGACAAGCCAGGAGAATGCCGGCAACCGCGTGCTAGCCGGAAAATGCCTGTGCGGCGCCGTGCAATACGCGGTGGCCGACGAGTTCATCTACGCCGCCAACTGCCACTGCTCGGACTGCCGGCGCACCACCGGTTCGGCTTTCAAGCCGTTTGCCGGCATCGAGCGTGAGAGACTGAGCCTGACCAAGGGCGAGGACAACCTCCTGATCTTTGGCGAGGGGACCGGCCACAACGTGCACTGCAAGACCTGCGGCTCATTGCTCTACTCGGTCGTCCGCGACGGCGCCTTCGTCCACGTCACCATGGGAACCCTCGTCGACGAGCCGGCCATCCGTCCAACGCAGCACATCTTTGTCGGCTCCAAGGCGAAGTGGTTCACGATCGCCGACGACCTGCCTCAATATGAAGAGCATGCCGCCGGGGGCGCCGACTGAAGACCTGCCGATGTGGCTGACGGCATTGCCGCTCAGGCACACGCAGTGACACGGCGCATTTTCAAGGAAGTTATTTTATTTTCGATAATGACTTCAAAAGCATGCTTGGAGCGGGTAGCGGGAATCGAACCCGCATATTCAGCTTGGAAGGCTGCTGCTCTACCACTGAGCTATACCCGCGCATTTCACCCGAAAACCGCTATCCACTTTTCGGTCCGAGGCTTTGCGTTTCAGGGCTTCCGGGCCGGCAGTGGTGGAGAGGGTTGGATTTGAACCAACGTAGGCATAGCCAACGGATTTACAGTCCGTCCCCTTTAACCACTCGGGCACCTCTCCAGTCTGCCGCCGGAGCCATGCAACGAGGCATCGACGCGTCGCGGCCGCAGGAGCAGCCCGTCGCGAAGCGCCTTATGGCGGCAGCGCCCAAAACTGTCAACCGCAACATCCCGGCAAAACGCGCTGAATTTGTTGACGACCCGACGAGCAGGGTTTTGCGGCTGTATCCATAGGCGAACGACACGGCTATAGAACCGGCCATGAGCAACGACAACAAGCCCAAGACCCCGAAAGACACCCACTACGCCAAGCTGCGCCGCGCGCATCGCGACGAGAAGAGCGGCGGCGCGCCGGCGTTCAGGCCGCGCCAGCCGGTCCCACCAGGAGAGACCGTCGCGGATGGGCTGGTGCGGCTGTACGGCCTGCACACGGTGCGAGCAGCAATCGACAATCCGCGCCGGCGGATCAAGAAGATGCTGGTGACGCGCAACGCCGCCGAGCGGCTGGCTATCGCCGACCTCACCGCCCTGCCCTTTGAGACAGAGATGGTCGAGCCGAAAGACATCGACAAGGTCACCGGCTCTGACGCCGTGCATCAGGGCGTGCTGATCGAAGCCGAGCCGCTAAAACCCAAGCGCCTCGATGCGCTCGGCGATACCACGCTGGTGCTGGTCCTCGACCAGGTCACCGATCCGCACAATGTCGGCGCGATCCTGCGCTCGGCTGTCGCCTTCGGCGCCGGCGCGCTGATCACCACCGCGCGCCACAGTCCGCATGAATCCGGCGTGCTGGCAAAGTCGGCCTCCGGCGCGCTGGAGCATATCGACCAGATCGAGGTAAAAAACCTCGCCGACGCGCTCGGCCAGTTGCACGAGGCCGGCTTCCAGACCATCGGCCTCGATTCGGACGGGCCGGCGGAACTCGAGAAAAGTTTTGCCGGGGAAAGGATCGCGCTGGTGCTGGGCGCCGAGGGCAAGGGCTTGCGTCAGAAGACGCGCGAAACGGTGACGACGCTGGCCCGGCTCGACATGCCCGGCGCCATCCGCTCGCTCAACGTGTCGAACGCCGCGGCGGTGAGCCTTTATGCGGCGAGGAAGTTTTTGGGTTAGGGGAGTAGGGCAGTAGGGCAGTAGGGCAGTAGGGCAGTAGGGATGCACTTGCTGCGAGCCGCAACCCGCCTTGCTGCCTATCCTTACCCCCTATTCCCCTATTCCCCTATTCCCCTACTCCGCTATTCCCCTACTCCCCTATTCCCCTAACTCATATCCCGCCATTCGCTCCAGCGCCTTGACCAGCGCCGAATGATCCTCCTTGGCGCCGCCATTGGCCGCGCAGGCGTTGAACAATTGTTGCGTCGTCGAGGTGTTGGGCAGCGCGACGCCAAGCGCTTTTGCCCCTTCCAGCGCGAGATTAAGATCCTTCTGGTGCAGTTCGATGCGAAAGCCCGGCGCAAAGCTGCGCTTGATCATGCGCTCGCCATGCACTTCGAGAATGCGCGAGGCCGCCAGTCCGCCCATCAGCGCTTGCCGCACCTTGGCCGGATCGGCGCCGGCTTTCGATGCAAAAACAAGCGCTTCCGCGACTGCTTCAATGGTCAGCGCGACGACGATCTGGTTGGCGACCTTGGTGGTCTGGCCGACGCCGTTGGGGCCGACCAGCGTGATGTTCTTGCCCATTTTTTCGAACACCGGCCTGGCGCGCTCGAAGGCCTTTTCCTCGCCGCCGACCATGATGGTCAGCGACGCGGCCTTGGCGCCGACCTCGCCGCCCGACACCGGCGCATCGAGATAGTCGCAGCCCAGCGCATTGATTTTCGTGGCGAATTCCTTGGTCTCGATCGGCGAGATCGAGCTCATGTCGATGACCAGCTTGCCCGCGGTCAAACCCGAGGCGACGCCGCTGTCGCCGAACAGCACGTCGGCCACCTGAGGCGTGTCGGGAACCATGGTGATGATGATGTCGGCGGCACGTGCCACGGCGTGATGGCCGGAGACGGTTTTTAGACCCTCGGCGACGAGATCGGCCGGCGGTTTCGAGCGATGGTCGCTGGCGACGACGGTGTAGCCGGCGTCGAGCAGATGCCCCGCCATCGGCGCGCCCATGATGCCGAGGCCGATGAAGCCGATGGTGTCCATTGATGTTTCTCCTTGTTGAGGCCGAGTTCCGTGGCGCCCCCCTCTGGCCTGCCGGCCATCTCCCCCACGGGTGGGGAGATCGGATGTCGCCGCCGCTTTCGCCAATTTTTGAGGTTGAAAAAGTAAAAGCCGGCGCCGGAACTGCCAATCTCCCCACCCGTGGGGGAGATGGCCGGCAGGCCAGAGGGGGGCGCCACGGAACTCGACTTCAATAATCCTTGACCCCCTACGCCGCCGCCTACCCGGCAAACTCCCGGAACCAGCCCAGCCCGGCTTCCGTCCCGCCCTTCGGCTTGTATTCCGCCCCGACCCAGCCGGTATAGCCGATACGGTCGATGTGGCTGTACAGAAAAGGAAAATTGATCTCGCCCGTCCCCGGCTCATGCCGGCCGGGATTGTCCGCAAGCTGGATGTGCGCGATGCGGTCGAGATTTGCCTCGATGGTGCGGGCGAGATCGCCCTCCATGATCTGCATGTGATAGAAGTCGTATTGCAGGAACAGGTTTTTTGAGCCGACGCGGTCGATGAGCGCCAGGGCCTGGTCCGAATAGTTGAGGAAGAAGCCAGGAATGTCGCGGGTGTTGATCGGCTCGATCAGCAGCCTGATGCCGGCCTGCTCCAGCTTCTCGGACGCGAACGCCAGGTTCTCGGCGAAGACGTCTTCCAGCACCGAACGTTCGACGCCTTGCGGCGCGATGCCGGCGAGGCAGTTGACCTGTTCGCAACCCAGCGCATGCGCGTAGGTGATCGCCTTGGCAACGCCTTGCCGGAATTCGGGAACACGATCCGGCAACACCGCAATGCCGCGCTCGCCCTTGCCCCAGTCGCCGGCCGGCAGGTTGAACAGCACCTGCGTCAGGCCGTTTTTCTTCAGCCTCGCCGCAACGACATCGGGCGCATGATCATAGGGGCCGATATATTCGACACCCCCAAAACCGGCGTGGGCGGCGGCTTCGAAGCGGTCGAGGAAATCGTGCTCGCCAAAGAGCATCGAAAGATTGGCTGAAAACCGTGGCATTCTTTTTTCTCCGTTCAGTCCAGCATGACGATCGCCGTCGGCGCGTCTTCATGGTGTTCGGCAAGCTCCTCGAATTCTGTGATCTTGTCGATCTCGGTGCCCATCGAAATGTTGGTGACGCGCTCTAAGATGAATTCGAGCACGACCGGAACCTGGTGCTCCTTCATCAGGCGCTGCGCCTGTTTGAAGGCGCCGGCGAATTCCTCCGGCCGGCGCACCCGGACCGCCTTGCAGCCCATGGCCTCCGCAACCGCGACGTGGTCGACGCCATAGCCGGCCTCGGGATCGTCTTTCCGGTTGACGTTTTCGAAGGCGAGGCTGACCTCGAAATCCATCGAAAAGCCGCGCTGCGCCTGGCGGATAAGGCCGAGATAGGCGTTGTTCACGACGACATGGATATAGGGCAATTTGTGCTGCGCGCCGACCGCCAGTTCCTCGATCATGAACTGGAAATCATAGTCGCCGGACAGCGCCACGATGTTGCGCTGCGGATCGGCGGCGCGAACGCCAAGTGCGGCCGGCAACGTCCAGCCGAGCGGGCCGGCCTGGCCGCAATTGATCCAGTTGCGCGGCTTGTAGACATGCAGGAACTGCGCGCCGGCGATCTGCGAAAGCCCGATCGTGGTGACGTAGGTGGTGTCGCGGCCGAATGCCTTGTTCATCTCCTCGTAGACGCGCTGCGGTTTTAGCGGCACCTGGTCGAAATGCGTCTTGCGCTTCATCGTCTTCTTGCGGCCCTGGCATGCCCTGGCCCAGCCCGACCAGTCGCGCAGTTTTTCCGCCGTCTTCCATTCGGTGGCGACGTCGAGCAGCATTTTGAGCGCCGCACCGGCATCCGAGACGACACCGAGGTCCGGCGCGAAGACACGGCCGATCTGCGTCGGCTCGACGTCGACATGGATGAATTTCTTGCCCCTTGTGTAGACGTCGACGGAGCCGGTGTGGCGGTTGGCCCAGCGGTTGCCGATGCCGAAGACGAAATCGGCCTCGAGCATCGTCGCGTTGCCGTAGCGATGCGAAGTCTGCAGCCCGCACATGCCGGCCATCAGCCGGTGGTCGTCGGGGATCGCGCCCCAGCCCATCAGCGTCGGGATCACGGGCACGCCGGTGACTTCGGCGAACTCGATCAGCAGATCCGAGGCATCGGCATTGATGATGCCGCCGCCGGCGACGATCAACGGTCTTTCCGCCGCGTTGAGCATTTTCAGCGCTTTCTCGGCCTGGCCGCGCGACATTGCCGGCTTGAACGGCACCAGCGGCTCATAGGCGTCGATGTCGAACTCGATCTCGGCCAGTTGCACGTCGACCGGCAGGTCGATGAGAACCGGCCCCGGCCGCGACGAGCGCATCAGGTGGAACGCCTTCTGCAGCGCCATCGGCACCAGATAGGGTTCCATGACGGTGACCGCCCATTTGGCGACGGGTGCTGCGATGGCGGCGATGTCGACGGCCTGGAAATCCTCCTTGTTGAGACGCGCCCGCGGCGCTTGGCCGGTGATGCAGAGGATCGGGATGGAATCGGCCGCGGCCGAATAGAGGCCGGTGATCATGTCGGTGCCCGCCGGACCCGAAGTGCCGATGCACAGGCCGATATTGCCTGATCTGGCGCGGGTATAACCTTCGGCCATGTGCGAGGCCGCCTCGACATGGCGCGCCAGGATATGGCGGATCGTACCCCTCGCCCTCAGCGCCGAATAGAACGGGTTGATGGCAGCACCCGGCACGCCAAAGGCGCAGGAGATGCCTTCCTTTTCCAAAACGAGAACCGCTGCGTCGACTGCGCGCATCCTGGCCATGTCAGCCTCCACGGAATTGTTGATGGCCGAGAATGCCAGCGCGCCTGTTATTTTTCAATTTTTTCAGAATATTTTTTCATTTCCAAGAAACGGATCCTATATGCTGGTTTTATTGGATTTTCCGTTTTCCACGAAATTCGCATGGCAAATTGGTAAAAAACTTTTTCATTGCGCATTCGGCGAAATCGGCAAGAATGCCCACTATGGAAACCGCCGAAAAACGCCAGCGCGGACGGCCGCGCGCTTTCCACGGTCCGGCCGAGTCGGCTTCGGTGCAGTCGCTCGACCGGGCGCTGCGCATCCTGGCCATTGTCGCCGACGGCAGCGGCCTGTCGCTGAGCGAGATCGCCACCACGTCCGGCCTGCCGGCTTCCACCGCCTACCGCATGCTGACGACGCTGGAAAACCACGGCATGGTCGAGTTCGACAGCACCGACCAGCTGTGGTCGATCGGCGTCGAGACCTATCGCATGGGCGCGGCGTTCCTGCGCCGCCGCAAGCTGGTCGACCGCGCCCGCATCGTCATGCAGGAATTGATGGAGAAGACCGGCGAGACCGCCAATCTCGGCGTCGCCGAGGACGACTGCGTCGTCTTCGTCAGCCAGGTCGAGACGCATCAGGCGATCCGCGCCTTCTTCCGGCCGGGCACGCGCAGCTCCTTCCATGCCTCAGGCATCGGCAAGGCGGTGCTGGCGCATCTCGAGCCGCAGCGCGTCGGCGCCGTCCTGCGCCGGACCGGGCTGGAGCGCTTCACCGAAAAGACGCTCTCCGACATCTCGGCGTTGGCCCGTGATCTGGTGACGATAAAACTGCGCGGCTGGTCGGTCGACGACGAGGAACGGCACCCCGGTATGCGCTGCGTCGCCGCGGCCATCTTCAACGAGTTCGGCGAGCCGATCGGCGGCGTGTCGGTTTCGGGACCGACGGTGCGGGTCACGCCGGAGCGGCTGGCCGAGATCGGCCCGCTGGTGCGCGATGCGGCAGCGGAAATAACCAGGATGATTGGTGGTCTGCCGCCCCCTTCTTCACCAATCCGCGCCGCCGAACCGGGTTCACTCTTCGAGATTGGCGCTGCGCGCTCACCTTGACAGCCGCCCGGCTACGGCCAAGTTTGCGTCCACCTTCCGCCAGCCGACGCCCGAAAGATGCATGAGCCTCCAATCCGTCAAAGCCTTCTTCGCCGAATATGCCCCCGACATCGAGGTGATCGAAACGCCGACAAGCTCGGCGACCGTCGCGCTCGCGGCCGAGGCGCACGGCGTCGAGCCGGGGCAGATCGCCAAGACCATCTGCCTGCGCGTCGGTGACCGGGTTATGCTGGTCGTCGCCCGCGGCGACGCGCGCATCGACAATCGCAAATCGCGCGATGCATTCGGCGGCAAGCCGCGCATGCTCGATGCCGAGCAGGTGGCCGAAATCACTGGCCATCCGATTGGCGGCGTCTGCCCCTTCGGCCTCGCCTCGCCGTTGCCGGTCTATTGCGACGTATCGCTGCGCGCCTACGATCAGGTCGTGCCAGCGGCCGGCGCAACCAATGCAGCGGTGAAAATAGGCGTCGAGCGCATGGCAGCGCTGACCGGCGCCGAATGGTGCGACATCTGTCAGGATGAGCTAGCCCCGGGCACCGCGCTCTTGGTCGATAGGTCGTAGAAATCAAGCAGCATCGCCAGCCCAACTCCGCAGGCGGTGAAGATGAGGCCGGCGATGAAGATGCGGGTGGCGCGTTCATAGACGCGTCGCTGTAGAGACGTTGTGTCGAGCAGCAACCGCAGCGCTCGTATCTGCAAGGCAATGCCTATCAAAATCGGCACGACGGCTGCCAGGTGATAGATTTCCCAAGGGAGCGGGTTGGCGGCCCAATGCGTGATGAAGCCCAGCGAGAAAGCCAGTAGAATGCCGACGGTGGTGATCGTGCCGTTGCGGAAATCCGTCTCAATCTGCTCTTCCTTGGGTTCGTGCTCGTCCAAGCGTCCCTCTCCCTCTGGTGCCTTCACCGCCAGACTAAGCTGTCGAAAAATCCCTGTACATCCCTCGCTGGAACCGGTTGCGGTGCCGGGTTCAATCTTGCAACCCAGACAGCTGAAAAAGGGGCAGTGGGTGCCCCTTTTCCCTTGCCTGAAACGGTTCACCTCCCCTCAAAGCCGGCAACGGTGACGGTAACCGTCGTAGCCGACATAGGTGTCGGAGTACGGATCGTAGCTCTGATAGCGGTTGAGGCAGCGCCGAACGTGCCATGAGCCGCCATTTTCCTGGATGTAGACGGTGCGCGGCTGGGCGAGCGCGGTGCCGAGCAGGAAGCCACCGACGCCGGCGGCGATGCCGATGCCAAGGTGCTTGTTGTGATGGTGCTTGTGATGGGCGGCCGAAGGCTGAACGGTGCCGGCCAGCATGGCGGCGGCCACAGTGGTCGCGATGAGGCCGGAAACGATGGTGCGCTTGAACATGACGATCTCCTTGCTGTAGAGGCGATCCATCCGCCTCTTGACCATCTGTCGTGGCAGCAAGGAAAAAGGTTCGACGTTTTTTCGATTTTTCTGAACTGGGTTTGCGCCAGGCGCGCAATGACGACCGGCGAAGAGCGCCGGTTGGCAGTCCGGCGGCGGGAGGCCTCAGCCCATGCCGGTGATGTGGCGCAGCCAGAAGGCGAGCGCGATGAAGCCGATGATGGTGGTGACGCCGGTCCAGTCGACATTGGCGCTCTTCAAAACCTTGATGAGCTTCACCAGGAGAAACCAGGCCACGACGACGATCAGGGCAATGACGACAAGTCTGATCATGCGACACCCTCGCCTATGCGATTGCACCTTCGAACGATATAGGAAGCCAATTGGCCGTTTTCAGGATGCCCGCGCCGGCAGCTCCGGCGCGCTTGTAGGCAAAACAGAGTTCATCTTTACTGGCGCAACAAATATGCTAACCGGAGCGCCGTGCCCTTGTAGCTCAGCTGGTAGAGCAGCGGTTCGCCAGATATCACTGACGTCTTTGCGGATGCTTTCGGATTGCAGCAAGCACCGCGCCGTCATCCAAGCTACATTCAACAGACCCTACCGCGGCCAGCGCATCAGCGGCATCCACCGAATCCCCACCCGGTCCAGGCCCTCTGATGACGAAATGTCCTTTCTCACATGTGAAGTCCCATTTGTGCAGCTGCTTGTAGGATTCCGTCTTGCCTTCGTTTTCAGCATGATAAAGCACGACGTAACCATCGGGCTTCGTGACGGAGAGCATCTGTTGTATTGCCTTGAGCGGACTAGCGGTGTGATCTATACAATTCTGTCCATGCACGATGTCGAAACTGTAATCGTCAAATTGCGCTCTAAGATTTTCGGCGTCACCAAAGACTGTTCGCACAAGAGGTTGGATCCCAAAATCTCTCAGAACTTGATCATATTCCGATGCCAGCAGGTCAGTTGCAGTAATCCTGATCTCTTTCGAAGCATGCACTTTGCCGAGCTTCGTCAAGGGGCCAGCGCCCACATCGAGTATGTAAACTGGGTTGGTCGTCAACCTGTCGACATATCGCCCAACGTGATCCTGAATTGGTAAATTGGGGTCAAGACGTTCCTTGTAGTCCTCTGGCCAGAATGATCCCTGAGTGGAGAACCAGTGTCTCCAAAACAGAACTTCGTCCCTGAGCTGTTGGGATCGGCTGTCTCCCTCCAGCCAGCGCAGGATCTTTCGTCCGAGCCGCCGAGCCCTAGTCAACACCGATGTCGATCTTCTCAGAGACCCTTCTCTAGCCATGACAGGAATCCTCGCGGTGAAGAGGGTTTACGGTCCGCTCTGGCCACGACGACGACCGGGCAATGACGACAAGTCTGACCATGCGACACCCTCCGCCTATGCGATTGCAGTTTCGGCCATTATAGGAAGCGAATTAGCCGTTTTCAGGATGGCCACGCCGGCAGCTCCGGCGCTCTCTGGGCAGCCGAAAACGGAGTTTTGTCTTTACTGGCGCACCAAATATGCTAACCGGAGCGCCGTGCCCTTGTAGCTCAGCTGGTAGAGCAGCGGTTTTGTAAACCGAAGGTCGGCGGTTCGATTCCGTCCGGGGGCACCAAAGCCTGTCGTCTTGAATGAGGCCGGCCTTTCGGATTTTGCCGCGCTGCGCAAGGGGGACGAGGGCCAATTGGGACCTCTAGATCCCATACATCAGGGCAATGAAGAATACCGGTGCGAAGATCAGGAAGATCGCCATTACAATAATCACGGCGAGGGCCAGGCGCTCTGTTCGCCTGACGATTGCAACGACGTCGTCGTCGCTCGACGAAACAAGATCAACCACCGAGAAATCTGTTGGGTCAGGAGTTTGATTGTCATTGGCGGGTCGGCTTGCGACCGCATCGACATTCTGTTTGCTCTGGATAATGGTCACAGTTCTTTCCGCCGTTAGGGTGCCGTATCGGGTGCCCGCCGATGAGTATACAGCGGGGCACCCGGAACCACCGATGAAGGGACTTTGCTCGGCGGCCAAATACCAATCCTTTGCCAAGATCTTGGTTGCCAGCCTCAGCCCTCTGTCTTTAACGCACAGACTTCAGTCTTACTGCCTCATGGACCATAGCCCGGCGCCGGAACTAAGTGCCCGCCGGTCCCGTTGCCGACCAGTGATAATTGAGAATAGGAGATAGTCATGGCTGACGGTCCCACCGTTGTTAACTCAGGCGGAAATGGCGCCGGCACCGCTGTCGCCGTCGTTCTCGCTATTATCGCAATCGTGATCCTGCTGTTGTTCACCGGCGTTATCAACATCAACGGCGGGGGCACCGGAAAGGACGTCGACGTAAAGGTTGAAGCGCCTAGGGTTGAAGCGCCCAACGTCGAAGCGCCAGCCGCGTCCGCTCCGGCAGAGCCGAGCGCACCTGCCCCAGCCGCGCCCGCTCCGGCAGAGCCGGCCGCACCCGCTCCGGCAGCACCTGCTCCGGCAGCACCTGCTAACGGCGGCTGATTGTGACATCGGATATCAGGCCCGGCGGGATGCGCTTCCGGGCTTCATGTTGAGGGCCGTCCACACTCTGCAAAGCGGCCCACGCAACAGAAAGCCGTTCCATGGAGTTTCAATCAGTTGCGGGGACCAGCAAAGGAGGATCGCTTATGAAGATGCTCGTCACCCTCCTGGCCGGCATTTCGCCCCCCTGACGCTTCTGCCGCTTGGAAAAGATATCAACGACCAAGTTGGTGCACCCGCTTCTGCAATATAATTTTCGGTTAATGATGGCGACAGCTATCTACCGATAGAGTCTCGGGTACTTGGCCTTCTCAGTCTGGCAATCATCCCTGCGCCGCACCGCTTTGTTGTAAGCGGCTTCATAGGCGCGGATGGCCCTCTTGAACTTAGGTGGATTGGGTGTCAGGTGTTTATCGACACCGTCGTACAAAAGGACTGGAACGGCTATAATGGCTTTTCCATTTTCGTTCAGCTTCAGCGCCCGGCATCTCTGCGCAACGCCGTTGACGTTACCTGCCATTGTAGCGGCCAAATTCAACTTGGCGTCGGCCATCCGAGCCAGGAAAGTAATGTTTTGCGGCACTCCCTGTCCGGCTGAAGCGGCCGAAGATAGGACGCAAACTGCCGCGCCGAGGACAATCAAAATCCGGTTCAACGTTGCCCCCTCGATATTTGGCGATCTCGACCCAAGCATCGCCCGTCCCTGCAAAGCGAGGTTGAAATAATTCAATTCGAAAAGCAATTGGCGTTACGCGACATTGCGAGGATCACCGCACGCGATGCCTCGCCACCGCGTGTTCGATCAACATGTCGATGATCTGGCAGTAGCCGACGCGAGATTATAAGCAAGCGAAATGGTTATTGAGTTCGAAGCGTGCCCTGCTCTTTAGCGACAGCGTCGAAGCTTTCCTGGGGCGAAGCTTGATCCTAAGATGTAGCCGAAGGGGCACAGGAGACGCGGTTACTGTGATCCCCCGACATTGTTTCCGGCACGGCATGGCTTGGTCATCGCTTTCTCTTTGTCATGAGTGCGCGGACTTTGACGATCATCGCAGCATTGGACTTCAGCTGAAAGGCACGGATCTTTCGCATGTGTCGATCGGCTACCTCCTTGTAGTAAAGGATCGGCCGCATCGCTCGCTCGTATGCTGCTTCTTGTCCGGCGCACAATTTCTGCGCTTTTCTCGCTAACGAATACGGATCGCCGCGCTGAACTGACAGCTTTGCCGACCACAACTGATTGCATTTAATCAAGGCGCTCTGTTCGGCCTTGTACCTCGGATCGACTGCTGCTCGGGCGTCAGCAGTAAAAATCATAAGTCCCACTAGTGTCGCGAGTAAAAAACGCTTCATTGCAGCCCCCCAAAGAGGGGTAACACAAACTGAAATTTCTCTACCTTTCAAGCCCGACGCCCTGGTGATCGTCAGGGTCGGTCGAAAATCTGCTCGTCCCCGATTTCCACAGGCCGGGCCATAGCCCATCAGCTTCAACGCATATATTCCGGAGCAGAACCACAGGTATTCCGTAGTGGAAAAAATAGGAGTCGCCGTTGGAGCAGAAACGCACGATCGCACCGTTTATCGGCGGCATGTATGGTGGTCTTGCTGCCCTGGCGTTGGCGTTCGGTTTCCGCTTCCTGATGATTGCCGATCCCGATCCGACCTCGCAGGCAACCATAGCCCTTTCGGGATTGGCCTTTTCGATCTGTTTCAGCCTGACCTTCCTTCGCGAGCATCGACGCCAGATTGCCGCCGCCAGAGAATTTCTAAGCCGTCCAAGATCGTATCAGGACTAACCCCCCGCGTTTCGCAAAGCAAAGCGCCATGCCTCCGATCCGGGGCATCAGAACCAACGGATGCAGCAGGGCGATGCGGACCGGCCGGCATCTCCTGCTCGCGGCCATTTAATGCCATTCGATTAAAATGCCCCTGCGTATATTAGCAATCACTCAATTTAGCGCGCCGACAATGTCCGAGCGGTGGGCTAAACAACGGGTGGTGTCATGCGAAGCGACTTCGCTGCGGCGCGCGAGCTCTTGGAGTGCGCCCAAAACCGGCTCTGCGGCATGGACGAAACCAGCCAGCGCGTCAGCGAGGCACTCGACTTGCTGATTGAAGAAATAGCCATCGCGGAATTCCGTAAGGCGCCGCTGACCGTCGTGCCGTTTCCACGTGCGCGGCCACCCAGGCATGCTCGGTAGAACACCGCCGATGTAGTCAACAGCGGAAGTGCTCCCACCAGCGAAATTGAACCGGCGCGATTGCGGCTTAGCGGCGTCCGAGCCACCAGAAATCCCATCGGGAGCCCCTCAAACCGCGATCGCCGCCACCAGAATCCGGTTCTGCCTTCGTATCGCGGCGCGCAGTTCGGCAATCCTGGCCCCGTCGCGCTTCACGAATTCTATGAACATCATGTTCATGTTATTGAACACCAGTTCGCCGAGCGCCTGCCCGTCGATATCCCGGCGGACCAGGCCGAGCCCCTGCAGCCGGGCGATCAGCGCGCGGATCTGCTCGGTCAGCGCCCGGTCGAGCGCCGTGTAAGCCTGCCCGAACGGGCTGTCGGGCAGTTGCGTCGAGATCGCCATCGCCTGCCGCCACATCTCCTTGCTGAGATAATGCAGCGAATGCTCGATATAGATGCCGAGCAGCGTGTCGAGCGCATCGCCGACATTGGCCGGCGGGTTGGCGACCACGCCCTGCCCGGCATTGAGCACCTCGTTGACCTCCATCGAGACGATGGCGCCGAGGATGTCGCCCTTGTTCTGGTAATAGTTATAAATCGTGCCGACCGAGACTTCCGCCTGCGCCGCGATCGTCTCGATCTTGGCGCCTTCATAGCCGGTGTCGCGAAAAAGCGCCGCCGCCGCCTCGATGATCCGGCGATGCCGATCCGCCTTTTGCCTTGCCCGCAATCCGCTCATGTCGGCTATCTGCCATAAAAACAGAATTGACTCAATTTTAGAATTGGTTCAATTTTTTGCCAGAAGCCAGAAAGGCAAGGGAGAACACTCGATGACCATCAATCCAGACATCTCGAATCCAACGACCAGGAAGCCGCTTTCGGTTCTGAAGAGCCACCTTCACGCCGCGTGTGCAGCGACAGCGCTGCTGCTGGCGACGGGCAGCCTCGCCCAGGCTGCCGATCTCAACGCCTTGATCTGGTGCGATCACGCCGACCCGGCGCTGCTGCAGCCCTTCGAAGAGGCCAATGGCGTCAAGGTCAATGTCAAGGAATTCGAAGGCACCGGCGCCGGCATGGCTATTGTCGAGCAGTCGCAGCCCGGCGACTGGGACGTGATGGTGATCGACAGCATCGACATACCGCGCGGCGTCGAAAAGGGCCTGTTCGAGCCGCTGCCGGAAGACAAGCTGCCGCTGGCCGACCTCTTTCCCCAGGTGAAGATGGACAGCTCCACCGTGATCGACGGCAAGCGCTACGGCATCACCGAAAAGTTCGGCTACAACACCATCGGCTACAACAAGACCAAGGTCGACCCGGCCGACATGCAGTCGCTGGCCGCGCTGACCGGCGACAAATACAAGGGCAAGATCGCCATCTACGACTACTACCTGCCGGTCATCGGCATGGCGGCGCTGGCGATCGGCAAGAAGACCGCCGAGCTCACCGAAGCCGACCTTCCGGCCATCAGGCAAGAGCTGCTCAAGATGAAGGCCAATGCCAAGCTGGTCGGCGAAGTGACCGCCAGCCAGACCGCGCTGGCGACCGGCGAGGTCGACATTCTCGTCGGCGGCGGCGAATGGGTGACGGCCGGGCTGGCCAAGGAGAACCCTGCCCTCGACTTCTCGATTCCCAGAGAAGGTGCTGTGCTGTGGTCGCAGTCGCTGGCCATGTTCAAGGATTCCAAAAACAAGGACACGGCGCTAAAATTCATCCAGTACATCATGAGCCCTGAAGGCCAGGCGCGGCTTGCCACCTCTGCCTGCTATTGGGGCATGCCGGCGAATACCAAGGCGGCTCTGACCGATGAGCAGAAGAAGATCCTGCGCTTCGACGAGCAGCCGGATTTCCTCGCCCGCGCCCAGCCCTATCCGGCGCCGAACGCCGATCTCGACAAGAAGATGCAGGACGTCTGGACCGAAATGCTGCAGGCGCAGTGACCGGTCGCCGGTCGTGAACTCTGCCACCAACAGCGAGCGTGCCCTGCCCCGGGCGGGCCGCGCCCTGCCCCGGGCGGGCCTGCCCTGGGCGCTGGTCACGCCGGCGCTCGGCTGGACGCTGCTGTTCTTCGTGCTGCCGTTCGTCGCCATGGGGTTTTCCAGCCTAACGGCGCATGACGGCGGCGGCTTTACACTCGCCAACTACAGCCAGTTCTTCACCAACCCGGCCTATTGGCAGGCGATGGTGAATTCGCTGCAGGTTACAGCCATCGTCACCGTGATTTCGGTGCTGCTCGCCTACCCTTTCGCCTGGATCCTCGCCGAACAGGTGCCGGAGCGCTGGCAGCGGCTGGCGCTGATGCTGGCGGTGCTGCCGTTCTGGACCTCCTATGTCGTGCGCTCCTATTCCTGGCTGCTGGTGCTGGCGCAGAACGGCGTGATCAACCGCGCGCTGACCGGCTCCGGCCTGTTCAGCGAGCCGCTGCAGCTCGCCAACACACGGCTGGCCACGGTCATCGGCTTCGTTCATTTCTTCGTCATGCTGTTGACGCTGACGATCTTCGCCAATCTCAAGCAGCTCAGCCCGAGCTACCGCAAGGCAGCCGCCGATCTCGGCGCCGGGCCGGTGCGCACGTTCCTGCATGTCGTCCTGCCGCTGACCTTGCCCGGCATCATGGTCGGCGCCTTCCTCACCTTCGTACTGTGCATCGGCGACTATATCACGCCGCAGATCCTCGGCGGCAACAACGAGCTTTTGATGCCGCAGCTGGTGATGATGCAGATCGGCCGGCGCGGCGACTTTCCGCTCGCCTCGGCGCTGTCGATCATCCTGATGGCGGTCGTCACCATTGCCTATCTCGCCTGCGCCCGCTGGCTCAAGATCGAGCGGTCCTGACCGTGCGCGCCGTTGTCCGCATCGTCTCCTGGTTCTACGCCGTCGCCATCTATGGCTTCATCTTCCTGCCGGTGGTCGTGCTGGTGCTGTTTTCGCTGCAGGCGACGTCGTTTCCGATCCCGCCCTTCACCGGGCCGTCGCTGCGCTGGTACGACGCCGTGCTCGCCGACACGCGGCTGACCTCGGCGCTGGTCAATTCGCTTCTGGTCGCTGCCCTCTCCTCGGCTGCCGCCGTCACGCTCGGTTTCCTCTCAGCCTGGGGTTTTGCGCGTTTCGTCCTGCCGGGGTCGGCCCTGCTGCGCGGGCTGATCACGCTGCCGCTGACCGTGAGCTATCTCATCATCGGCATGGGGCTGCTGGTGCTGTTCAACTGGGCCGGCATACCGAAATCGCTGCTTGCCGCCGGCATCGGCCATGTCGTGATCAACCTGCCGCTGTGCTTTGCCATCATCTACAGCCAGATGGGCGACCACCAGATCAACATCGAGCGTGCCGCGCGCGACCTCGGCGCGCCCGAATGGAAGGTGCTGCTGCTGATCACCGTGCCTGTCATGGCGCCGGCGATCTTCGCCGGTTTCTTCCTGTCGATGACCTTCTCCTGGGACGAATTCGTGATCTCGTTCCTGCTGACGCGCTTCGACACGACGCTGCCGGTCGAGATCTGGAACCTGCTGCGCTCAGGCCTCAATCCCAAGACCAACGCCGTCGGCTCGCTGGTCTTCGCCGTCTCCATCGTGCTGGTGGTGTTTTTTGAACTGATGCTGTTGCGGAGGAAGCCGGCATGACCGCGCCACTGGTCGATGTCCGCGCTGTCTCGCATCGCTTCGGCCCGCACACCGTGCTGAGGAATGTGTCGCTGCAAATCGAGCCGGGCAGTTACACCATCCTGCTCGGCCCGTCGGGCTCCGGCAAGACGACGCTTTTGTCCATTCTCGGCGGCTTCGTCACGCCGAGCCAAGGCAAGGTGCTGATCCGCGGCGAGGACTGCACCGCGGTGCCGCCGGCGAAGCGGCCGACGACGACGGTGTTCCAGGACTATGCGCTGTTCCCGCATATGAGCGTCGGCCGCAATGTCGGCTTCGGCCTGCGCATGCAAGGCGTCGATGCCGCGACACGGACCACGCGGGCGCGCGAGGCGCTGGCGCTGGTTGGTCTGGCCACCGCCTTCGACAAGAAGCCGCACCAGCTTTCCGGCGGCCAGCGGCAGCGCGTCGCGCTGGCCCGCGCGCTTGTCGTCGAGCCTGCGGTGCTGCTGCTCGACGAACCGCTCGGCGCGCTCGACCTAAAATTGCGCCGGCAGATGCAGGACGAGTTGAAAGCGATCCAAAAACGCGTCGGCACCGCCTTCATCCATGTCACCCACGACCAGGAAGAGGCGATGGCACTGGGCGACCATTGCGTGGTGATGAATGACGGGCGCATCGAGGACGAAGGTCCGCCGGAGCGCGTCTATGCGCGGCCGGCGACGCGCTTTTCCGCAACCTTTATGGGTGAGAGCACGCTGATATCGGGAACGGTGACGGCGGCGAAGTACGGATCAATCACTGTCGCGACGCAGGTCGGACCGCTTTCGCTGCCCGGTGCAGTGCCTGCTGGCGCTTCTGTCGCCCTCGCCGTCCGTCCGGAGCACCTTGTCCTCGGCGCAACCGGCGGCGCGGTAAGCCTCGGCACGGCCAAGGTGAGCGACGTGGTGTTTCAGGGCAGCTTCAAGCGCGTGCTTGCTGTCTCCGAGAAAGACCCGGCGCTGCACTTCATCGCCAGGGTTCCCGCTGCTGCGGTCGTCCAGCCGGGCGACATCTCTGCGGTTTCGTGCGACGCTGGCGATGTCATTCTTCTGGCGGGCTGAGCCATGGGCACGCTTCCGATCATCGACGCACCGAATTGGTATGAAGCCATCCGTATGGGCGATGGCGTAACGCTGATCCACGAGCCGTGGATCAAGCCGTTCTTCCGCTGCAACATCTGGCATGTGCGCGGCCGCGATCGCGATCTTCTGTTCGACACCGGCCTCGGCCATTTCAGCCTGCGGCGCCACGTCCCGCTGGTGACGGAGCGAAAACTCGTTTGCGTGGCCAGCCACACGCATTTCGACCATATCGGCTGCCATCACGAATTCCCGGACCGTTGCGTGCATGCGGCCGAAGCAGAAATCCTCGCCGATCCGCGCAATGAATGGACGGTCGCCGACCGCTACGCGACCGACGCCATGTTCGACGCAATACCGCAGGGCTGGGATGCCACGCGCTACCGGATCCAGCCGGCCCCGGCCGATCGTCTGCTTGGAGAAGGCGATTTCGTCGATCTCGGCGACCGTGCCTTCGAGGTGATCCACACGCCGGGCCATTCACCCGGCGGCATCGCGCTCTACGAGAGGAAGACCGGCATCCTGCTTTCCGGCGACATCGTCTATGACGGCCCGCTGATCGACGATGTCTATCATTCCGCTGTCGACGACTATGTCGAGACGCTGCTGCGGATGCGCGAGCTCGATGTTGCGGTCGTGCATGGCGGCCACTTCCCGAGCTTCGGCAAAGTGCGCTACCGCCAGCTTATCGACGAGTATCTCGCACAAAAGCGGCAGGCCGGCTGCCATCTGCTGCAGGCGCGCTAAGCACCGGCCTCCTATCGCGAGAAGTGCATGGCGAAGTCACAACGCCCGTTGCGGGCACGGCGTGCCGGCGGCATCGCCGCAGCGTGAAGCCGTTGGTTGGGGTCGCAAACTCGTCTGTTCCGACTGGCGCACCAGTTGGGCAAAGGCAAGCGCAAAACTTCCCAGCATCAAGACGATGACAATCAGGCGTGTTACCGGCAATAAATCGGTCCGACTAGCTGGCCCCACGCCGCCCATCCACTGCCGGCTAACATGGTCGATCCGACTTTACGAGAGTTTAATCCCCGTCTTAACCATCACATTCGCTTGTCACTCGACACGATGCGCGAGCAGCAGACCGGCGGCTCCTGCCGGCGCTGTATCAAGCGGCGCCAGATGTCTCGCTTTGCAGATCTGCCAGCCCATGCTAACCCGGCGCTGGCGCGGCCCAAGCAACCGGTCGCCACCGACCGGTCGCCATCAACACTCGCCATTGGGGAGCCATGAACAAAGCCGCCAGCCGCTTCGCCTTCGTCTCGTCTGATACCGCCGACGCCAAGGCGGCGCTGGAGAGCCTTTCGGCGCGTTATGGCCAGGCACCCATCGAGGATGCAGAGATCGTCGTGGCGCTGGGCGGCGACGGCTTCCTGTTGCAGACCTTGCGCGACACGATGAGCACGGGAAAAAAAGTCTACGGCATGAACCGTGGCACCATCGGCTTCCTGATGAACGAATATCGCGCCAGCGGTTTGACCGGGCGCATCGCCGCGGCCGTTGCCGAAACGATCCGTCCGCTGGAGATGCAGGCGGTGACGGCAGAGGGCGACACGATCTCGGCGTTGGCGATCAATGAGGTAGCGCTGTGGCGCCAGTCCTACCAGACGGCCAAGATCCGTATCACCGTGGACGGGCAAGTGCGGCTGGAGGAATTGAACTGCGACGGTGTGATGGTCGCGACGCCGGCCGGCTCGACCGCCTACAACCTGTCCGCGCACGGACCGATCCTGCCGCTCGACGCGCCGCTGCTGGCGCTGACCCCGGTCAGCCCGTTCCGCCCGCGCCCCCGGGGGCGGGGGGGGGGGGGGCCACAAGGAGCCCGGGGGGGGGGGGTTTGGGGGGGGGGGAAACGGGCGGGGGGGACCCCCCCCCCCCCCCCCCCCGGGGGGGGGCGGGA
>NZ_JBVVQJ010000047.1:20745-22637 GCF_055811475.1 Mesorhizobium sp. WSM4829
CCGCGGGGGCCCCCCGACAAACACCCCCCCCCCCCCGCCCCCGCCCGCGCCCCCCCCCCCCCGGGGGGCGGCGCCCCCCCCCCCCCCCCGGCCCCCCCCGCGCGGGGGGGGGGCCGCGCTGCTCTCCAACAAGTCGACCGTTCGCTTCGATATCCTGGAGGCGGAAAAGCGGCCGGTGAACGCCGCCGCCGACCACACCGAGGTGAAGGCCGTAACCTCGGTTACGGTGCAGGAATCGCCAACGGTAACGGCGACGCTGCTGTTCGATCCGAGCCACTCGTGGAACGAGCGCATTCTCGCCGAACAGTTCCGCTATTGAGCCGGCGCAGCGACAGCAATTCGATTAAGCATCGCGATTAAGGTTACGACTTCACAATCGTGCCGTCCCCCGCCTGTTTGTGTTGACAAATCGTAGGCTTGCGCCTACCTGCAATACCAATCTTGCAGGCGCGCGGCGCTTGCCGCGACCGCTTGCGTTGCGCCCCCGAACCAGCCAAAGACAGCCAAACTTGTCCTCAGACACCCAGATCGCTCAAGACGTGTTGACCTTCGCAGACCTCGGCCTGTCGCCGAAGGTCCTTTCCGCAGTTACCGACGCCGGTTACACCGAACCGACACCGATCCAGGCCGGCGCCATACCGCACGCTTTGCTCGGCAAGGATATTTTGGGCATCGCCCAGACCGGCACCGGCAAGACGGCCTCGTTCGTGCTGCCGATGCTGACCCGCCTCGAAAAAGGCCGGGCGCGCGCCCGCATGCCACGCACACTGATCCTCGAGCCAACGCGCGAGCTTGCCGCGCAGGTTGAAGAGAACTTCATCAGATACGGCAAGAACCACAAGCTCAACATCGCACTGCTGATCGGCGGCGTGTCCTTCGACGAACAGGACAAGAAGCTGGAGCGCGGCGCCGACGTGCTGATCGCGACGCCAGGCCGCCTGCTCGATCATCGCGAGCGCGGAAAGCTTCTGCTCAACGGCGTCGAGATCCTGGTCATCGATGAGGCCGACCGCATGCTCGACATGGGCTTCATTCCCGACATCGAGCGCATCTGCGAGATGATCCCGTTCACCAGGCAGACGCTGTTCTTCTCGGCGACGATGCCGCCTGAGATCACCAAGCTCACTGAGAAATTCCTGCATGCGCCGGTGCGCGTCGAGGTTTCGAAGGCGGCGTCCGCCGCGACCAACATCATCCAGCGGCTGGTGAAATCCGGCTCGAAACCCTGGGACAAGCGCGAGACGCTGCGCAATCTGATAAAGGCCGAGGATGCGGAACTGAAGAACGCCATCATCTTCTGCAACCGCAAGATCGAGGTCTCGGAGCTTTTTCGCTCGCTGCTGAAACATGATTTCGACGCCGGCGCGCTGCATGGCGACATGGACCAGCGCGCGCGCATGCAGATGCTGGCCAATTTCCGTGACGGCAAACTGCGCTATCTCGTTGCGTCGGACGTCGCGGCGCGCGGCCTCGACATCCCCGATGTCAGCCACGTCTTCAATTACGACGTGCCGATCCATGCCGAGGACTATGTCCACCGCATCGGCCGCACCGGCCGCGCCGGCCGCTCGGGCAAATCCTTCACCATCGCCACCAAGTCCGACACCAAATACATCGACGCGATCGAACGGCTGATCGGCAACAAGATCGAGTGGCATGACGGCGATCTGTCGACAGTCGTCGCCAGCGAGAGCGGGGACGACGATGCTCCCCGCCGTGGCCGCGGCGCGCCCCCCCCCCCCCCCCCCCCGGGCGGGGGGGGGGGGGGGGGGGGGGGGCGGGGCCCCCCCCCCCCCCCCCCCCCCCCCCCGGGGGGGGGCGGGGGGGGGAGGGGGGGGGGGGGGGTGGGGGGGGGGGGGGGGGGGTGGGGTGGGGGGGGGGGGGGGCGCCCA
>NZ_JBVVQJ010000047.1:22647-49329 GCF_055811475.1 Mesorhizobium sp. WSM4829
CCTCCCCCCCCCCGCCCCCCCCCCACCCCGCGCTCGGCGCTCCCCCCCCGGGCGGCGCGGGGGGGGGCCCGGGGGGGGGGCCCCCCCCCCCCCCCCGGGGGGGGGGGGGGCCCCCCCCCCCCCCCCGGCCGCAAGGACGATGGCAAGGAGAGGGGCGAACGCAGGCCACGCGAACGCCACGCCAAGCAAAGCGAAGCTGCAGCACCGGATGCGGCGCGCGAGGAACAGCCGGTGGCGGCCGAGACCGCGGTCGCCGATGCCGGTGAGCGGCGCGCGCGCAAGGAAGCGATCCGCTCGGAAAACACCGAGCGCCAAGCTTCACCCGAACGCCAAGCTTCACCCGAACGCCAATCTTCCCCCGACCGCAAGGCTTCGCCCGATCGCCATCGCAACGAACAGCGCGCGCCGGAACGTGGCGACACCAGGCCGCAGCGCGACGGCAATCGCCCGGCCCGCCATCGCCAGGAAGACAACGATGGGACCGTCGGATTCGGTGACGACATGCCCGCGTTCATGCGCATCGTCGCCAAAGGCTAACAGCAGAAATTGGGCTGATCACAGCAGAAATCCTCAAAGAAAAACGGCCCCTTGCGGGGCCGTTTTCATGTGCAATGCGGTCTTCTTGTTTGTCTTGCTCAGGTGAGCGGTGAGAGCTGGATCTCGACGCGGCGGTTCTGGGCACGGCCGGCGGCCGTTGCATTGGAAGCGATCGGACGCGTCTTGCCGAAGCCGGTGACGGCGAAGCGGCGGGTATCGACGCCCTGCCCGGACAGATAATTGGCGACCGCCAGCGCGCGGCGCTGCGACAGGTCGAAATTGTGTTCGTCGCCACCGGTCGAGTCGGTGTGGCCGAACACGTCGACGGTGGTCTGGCGGAACTTGTTCAGCACGAGTGCGACCGAATTCAGCACTTGATAGAAGCCGGGCTTCACCGCGTCCTGGTCGACGTTGAAGGTGATGTCGGACGGCATGTTGAGGATGATCTGGTCGCCGCTGCGGGTGACGCTGACGCCGGAACCCTGAAGCTGCCGGCGCAGTTCGGCCTCGTTCTGGTCCATTGTGGCGCCGATGGCGCCGCCAGCGAGAGCGCCGACGCCAGCGCCGATCAGCGCATTGCGGCGATCGTTGCCGCCGGCGAGCAGGCCGAGCCCCGCACCCGCCAGCGCGCCGATGCCGGCGCCGGCTGCAGTGTTGGAAACTTTCTGTTGTCCGGTATACGGATCGGTGGTGGTGCAGGCACTCACGAGCACAGCCGTCGCCACTGCGACGAGCACAGTCTTTTTCATCAGGTAGTCCCTCTCCAGTCCGCGGTCCCACCAGTGGCGCGCCGCATCCCTTGTGCGTCCAAGTGGACGCACGTCGCTCTATGCTTGTAACATGAAATGCGGCGAAAAATGGAAGGGGAAAAGCGGCTGGCCACGGCTTTTCCCGGTCAATTCAACCGCCGCTATTTGCGCAATTCCGATCGGCTGGCAGAGACTGTCGGCTACCAGAGATTCTTGCCGTCGATGACGACGACCTCGACCTGATCGAGGTCGAAATCGTCGAACAGGCGCGAATTCACGCTGATTTTCGGATTGTCGAAATCCGGCTTGCCGGTCGACCAGTCCGGCGTTTCGGTGAAGGTGCCGCAGCCGCAGGTGGCGCAGAAACCATGTTTTACCGTTTTCGAGCCCCATTGATAGAAAGAGACATTCTTGAGCGGGCTGGTGAGCTTAAATTGCGACGGGACGTAATAGGCCCACAACGAGCCGCGTTTCGAGCAGAAGGAGCAGGTGCATTGCGTCACGGTTAGCGGCGCTTCCGAAACCTCGAACGTCGTCGCCCTGCAGTGGCAGCTTGCCTTTATGGTCATGACGCCTCCCTCGCGATTGCTTCGCGCCAGCGCGGTAAGGCAACATAAAGAGGCGCCGTTGACAACCGTCTGTCAGCAGACTCGGCTTACCTGCGTCGGACGCGTGGCGCGCTTCACTCTTTTTGATGCATGTCGTATCCCAAACCGCTGTGCAGCCTCGGGTCAGGCCATGGCCCGCTTGGCGCAAGCTTTTGGGGGCAAGCCTTTGGGCGACATGCATCAAAACGACGACGGTGGCACGAACAGGCAGATGGTCTTTCCGTCATTGGCGCCGGCGACCGAACACCAGTGATATTCGCCGTCGGGCGAATTCTTGATCCGTGTATCGCTGTAGCCCACGACCTCGCCTGTTCCCTTGATAACATAGCCCTCCGGACGCTCGCTGATCGACGTCTGCGAGACCGCGCGGCAATCATAGCCGGAACAACAGGAGAATGGGTAACTCCAGCCTTGCGGCTTCGCTGCAGTCGGCGTGGCGTCGTGCGCCAAAGCCGGCGCTGCAAATACAATGGTGGTCGCGGCCGTCAGAACCACCACCGCAATGATCGAATTCAGGAGGCGGCGCGCCGTCTTGACGGCTGAGGCCAGTCGGGTTGTGGAAGCAGGCATGGGCGCAATTCCTATCACCGAGTTATCAAGCGTTTCGCTTGCCCGTTCTTGGAACGTATCTTCCCAGTGGCCGGCTCGTCAGGTCGCAGATACGCCGCGTCCGGCCATAAATGCTTTTTCCCCCAACGTTCGGATGCTGGCCTGATTCCTTTGCTGGCGCAAGAAATTGCTGTGCAATCGAGCGCCGACATCTGCAGCCGGAACCAGCCTGCCGGGGCTGACGAGAGTGACTTCATCAACCCCGGCAGTGGGATCGCGCGGATAACGAGATTGAACTCGCAGTGGTTCCGGGCCAGGCGACGGCAGGCCTGCAACAATGAACCCGGAGGTAGAACTAATTGTCGAAAATTCGATGAAAAAACAAAGCCATAAAGCACCCGCTCAATTACAGTGAAGAGCCTGTTACTCTAGCGTGATGTTCCTGCTGCTTGGGGCTTAGAAGCTTCAGTCGATATCGGCCACCACTTCGCCGGCGCCGCCCTCGATGCGCTGCGACAGCGAGGCCTCCATGAAATCGTCGAGGTCGCCGTCCAGCACGCTCGACGGGCTTGTGCTCTCGACACCCGTGCGCAGATCCTTCACCAACTGATAAGGCTGCAGAACGTAGGAGCGGATCTGATGGCCCCAGCCGATATCGCTCTTCGACGCTTCGGTGGCGTTCGCCACCGCCTCGCGCTTCTTCAGTTCTTCCTCGTAGAGCCGCGAACGCAGCATCTCCCAGGCCTTCGCCTTGTTCTTGTGCTGGGAGCGCTCGGCCTGGCAGGCGACCGCGATGCCGGTGGCGAGATGGGTGATGCGGACCGCTGAATCGGTGGTGTTGACGTGCTGGCCGCCCGATCCGGACGAACGATAGGTGTCGATGCGGACATCCGATTCGGAAACGTCGATCTCGATCGTATCGTCGATCACGGGATAGACCCAGACGCTGGCGAAGGAGGTGTGACGGCGCGCATTGCTGTCATAGGGCGAAATACGCACCAGACGGTGAACGCCGGATTCCGTCTTCAGCCAACCATAGGCGTTGTGGCCCTTGATCAGCAGCGTGGCGGACTTGATGCCGGCCTCTTCGCCGTCATGCACCTCCAGCACCTCGACCTTGAAGCGGCGCCGCTCGGCCCAACGCGTGTACATGCGCAGGAGCATCGAGGCCCAGTCCTGGCTTTCGGTGCCGCCGGCGCCGGCATGGATTTCGAGATAGCTGTCGTTGGCGTCGGCCTCGCCCGAAAGCAGCGTCTCGATCTGGCGGGCCTTTGCTTCGCCGCGCATCGAGCGGATCGCCGCTTCCGCCTCGGCGACGACGCCCTCATCGCCCTCTTCCTCGCCAAGCTCGATCAAGCCGATATTGTCTCCCAGCGCCTGGGTGAGGCCTTTGACCGCGGCGATGCCTTCCTCGAGGCCCTGGCGCTCACGCATCAGCTTCTGCGCCTCCAGCGGTTCGTTCCAGAGGCTCGAATCCTCGGCACGCACATTCAGGTATTCAAGCCGCTTTATGGCTTGATCCCAGTCAAAGATGCCTCCTCAGCAGGGTTATCGCCTGCCTGATTTCGTCGACAATATTCTGCGTTTCCGCGCGCATGGCTGGCCGTTCTGTCCTGTGCTGAAGTGGTGCCCTGTCGCTTGAGCAGAGCTTGGGTTGGCGCGATACATAGGGACGGCACCGCCGCCTGTAAAGCGAAATGGGCCGGCTCGAAAGCCGGCCAAAATACCCTATCCTATGTCAGTAGAGCCCGCCGCCGCCGGACTGGATGGCCTGGTTGGCCTGTGGCGACAGCGCGCCGCCGGAGGCGTTGGAGCCGTCCTCACCCATGCCGATCACCCAATAGCTGTCGGCAGGGCCGGTGCCCGGCTTGAAGGCTTCGATAAAGGCGCCGGCGTCGTCCGGGTTGGCCCGCATGCCGGTTTTGCGATTGATGGCGATCAGCTTCATGCCTTCGGGAACCTGGAAATCGACATTGGGCGTGCCGTCCAGCGCCACGCGCATGAAGTCCTTGAAGATCGGCGCAGCAAGGCCGCCGCCGGTCGCGCCCTTGCCAAGACCTTTGGGCTGATCATAGCCCATATAAAGGCCGACAACGAGGTTGGGCGTATAGCCGATGAACCAGGTATCCTTCTCGTCGTTTGTCGTTCCAGTCTTGCCGGCGATGTGGCGGCCGAGTTCGGCAACAGTAGCGCCGGTACCGCGCTCGACGACGCCCTCCATCATCGAAGTGATCTGATAGGCGGTCATCGGATCGAGCACCTGCTCGGAATTGTCGACCAGTTCCGGCTCAGGCTGGTTCTGCCATTCAGCCGCATTGCAATTTTTGCAGCCGCGTTCGTCCTGCCTGTAGACCGTCTTGCCGTAGCGATCCTGGATCCGGTCGATCAGCGTCGGCTTGATCGACTTGCCGCCGTTGGCCATGATCGAATAAGCCGATACCATGCGCATCACGGTCGTCTCGCCCGACCCCAGCGCCATCGGCAGATACGGCGCCAGTCGATCATAGACGCCGAAGCGCTCGGCATATTCGGCGACCAGCTTCATGCCCATGTCGTTGGCCAGGCGCACAGTCATCAGATTGCGCGACCTCTCGATGCCGGACCGCAAGGTCGCCGGGCCCGCAGTCCTTCCATCGTAGTTTTTCGGCGTCCAGGTCGTGTTGCCGCTCTTGATGGTGATCGGGCCATCCATGATCACCGAAGCCGGCGTATAGCCATTGTCGAGAGCGGCCGCATAGACGATCGGCTTGAACGACGAACCCGGCTGCCGCATGGCCTGCGTGGTACGGTTGAATTCGGATAGCGAATAGGAGAACCCGCCGACCATGGCCAGAACGCGCCCGGTATGCGGATCCATGGCGATCAGGCCGCCCTCCACTTCGGGGGCCTGGCGCAAGATATAGGCCCCATCCGTATCTTCTTTCTTCTGCACGAAGATGACGTCGCCAGGCTTCAGCACGTCCGCCGGCGATTTGGCCTTGACGGTCTTGCCGCCGACCACATGACGCATGGCGAAGCTCATGTCTTCGCGGCTGACGGTGCCTTCGACGCGATCCTTGACAAGTTCGCCCGAGATCTGCCGGGTCGGCCGAAGGCCGATCGACAGGCCGCTCTCCGAGCTGTCGAGCACGACGGCGAGCGACCATTCGGGCACGTCGTCCAGTCCCTTGACTTCGCTCAAAGGCACGCCCCAGTCGCCGGACGGGTCGATGGTCTTCACCGGCCCACGATAGCCGCGCAGCGTATCGAACTTCATCAGGCCGTTCTGCATGGCTTTGCGGGCGATGAGCTGCATCTTGGGATCGAGCGTCGTACGGACGGACAGGCCGCCCTCGTAGAGCGCATTCTCGCCGTAGCGCGCGCTGATCTGGCGACGCACCTCCTCGGTGAAATATTCGCCGGCGAACAGATAGGTGCCGGAGCGGCGTGGCTTGACGCCGAGCGGCTCGGCCTTGGCCTTGGCGCCTTCCTCTTGCGTAACGTAGCCGTTGCCGACCATCTGGTCGATCACCCAGTTGCGGCGCTCGATGGCGCGGTCGGCATATTTGAAGGGGTGATAGTTGGAGGGGCCTTTCGGCAAAGCCGCCAGATAGGCCGCCTCCGCCACGGTGAGTTCATTCACCGCCTTGTCGAAATAGGTGAGTGCTGCGCCGGCGACGCCATAGGCGCCAAGCCCGAAGAAAATCTCGTTAAGGTAGAGCTCGAGGATGCGGTCCTTCGAATAGGCCTGCTCGATGCGGAAGGCGAGGATCATCTCCTTGATCTTGCGCTCGTAGGTCTGGTCCGAGGACAACAGGAAGTTTTTCGCCACCTGCTGGGTGATCGTCGAGGCGCCGACCTGGCGCTTGCCCGAGCCAGCATTCTGCAGATTGACCATGACTGCGCGGCCAAGGCCGGTCATATCGATGCCGGGGTGATTGTAGAAGTTCTTGTCCTCGGCAGACAGGAAGGCCGCCTTGACACGATCCGGCACCGCCTGGATCGGCAAATACAGGCGCCGCTCGCGCGCATATTCGGCCATCAGCGCACCGTCGGACGCATGGATGCGGGTCGTCACCGGCGGTTCATACTTGGCCAGGACCTCGTAATCGGGCAAATCCTTCGACAAATGGCTGATATAGATCGCCACCCCGGCCGCGACCAAAAGGGCCAGCGCGGTGCCGATGCCGAAGAAATAGCCAATAAGACGAATCATGCCCGCTCCAGTCCTTGGTTCGGGAATTGCCTAAACGAAGCCGCCTTTCGCGCAAGCTTTCGAGACGATCCCGACCGGTAATCGAAAATCCATGTCGCCACCATGTGGGCAAAATGCGGCAGCCTGGAATTTCGGCTTCGAATGGCGAAAATATAAGTGCAAAGTGTTGTCGTCGTGCAACGCTGCCTCTGGTTGTGGCGAGGGCTGGCATCTCAGCCTCCGGTTCGGGCTCCGGCCTTGGCTGAAGCGAACAGGGCGATGGCATTGGTTATGCTCTGGGCCGCCTTGCTGCGCCAATCGGCGCTGAGCAGTTGTGCCTCGTCCTTGGCATTCGACAGATAGCCAAGTTCGACCAGCACGGAGGGAACATCCGGCGCCTTCAACACCTTGAAGCTGGCCGAACGCTGCGGATTGTTGATGAGGCCGACACTGGTGGAAAGCTGGCCGACCAGCGTTTGGGCAAAACTCATCGAGAAACTGTGCGTCTCGCGGCGAATCAGGTCGATCAGGATGTCGGTCACTTCCTTGTCGTCGTCCTTGATTTCCATGCCGGCGAATTGGTCGGAAAGGTTTTCACGGTCGGCGAGCGCCTGCGCTTCGGGATCGGAAGCCTTGTCGGAGACTGTGTAGACGGTTGCGCCGCGAAGGCCCTTGACCCTGATGGTGTCGGCGTGGATCGAAATGAGCAGATCGGCCTCGTGCTGGCGGGCAATGCGCACGCGGTCGTCCAGCCGCAGGAATTGGTCCGTCTCGCGCGTCATGAACACGTCGTATTTGCCGACTGCGGCGAGTTTGTCCCGCAATTCGGTGGCGAAAGCGAGCGTGACGTTCTTCTCGACCGTGCCGTTCCGGCCCTCGGCGCCGCCGTCGATGCCGCCATGGCCTGGATCGATGACGACGGTGAAGCGATGGCCTGGATTGGAGACCGGGCCGGTGCCGACCCTGCCACCCTTGTCGGAGGAGACCGTCGAGCCGGTGGTCAACGCCTGATTGGCAAGAGCGGCGTCGAACTCCCGCACGGACGCCGCCGACATGTCGATAGCGATGCGGTAGCCGTTGCCGTCATCGTTCTCGAGCACGTCGAACCTGTCGACGGCGAACGGGCCCTTGCCGGTGAGAATCAGCCGCGACACCCCCTCGCCGAGATCGCCGTAGCGCACGCTCCTGACCAGGCCGCGCGCCTTCACGTCCTTGGATTTGATGGCGAATCTCGTGCTTGGCAGGTCGACGACCAGACGGTGGGGGCCGCGCAGCAGGAACCATTTGACGTCGGGCTCACGATCGAAATTCATGACGATGCGCATCTTGGTGGCGTCACCCGCCATTTTGTAGCTCGTCACTGCCAGCGGCGCGTCGGCGGCAAAGGAGACTGGCGAACGAGCCAGGCAAGCGACAACCAGCAACAGCAGACAAGCGGCGTGGAAGCGGGCGGCGTAGAAAAAAATGCCTCCGGCGCGACCACTCATGTGCGTGAAGACTGCCAGTGCCATCTCTTCCAGTCGCTCCGGTTTGGCGTGAGGCGCCCGATCCTGTTGTCGGCCAATCTTGCTTGTCGGAGTGTCGTCGTCTTGTCGAAACGCCGGTCAGGCCGCGAACTCGATTAACGGTTGGTAACCAGAGAAGGTTAACCAAGCCTTTTCACGCAACGCTTAAAGCCGTGCTTCCGTTGCGGAACTGCATTTTGCCGGCATCGGAAATCGGGGTTGCCTTCCAACCCGCCAAATCATAAAAGCGATGGTGGATCACTGCAATCCTGGAACCGTCCTTCTCCGCAGCTTCCTGCTACAGGTGAGATGAACGACGGCTCCTTTCGCGTCAGGCGAAAAAGGCAACAGGTGATCGCGACGAATTTCGCAGGTGTAAGCCCGTGGCGGGGGAAGCGCCTGCGTGAGGAAAACGGCCGGGATTGTCCCGCGCCGGCTCTGTACGAGCAAACAAGCTGGTCCGGTTTTCCCGGGCTTTGGTTCAAAAAGGTTCTGCTGGTTACGATGGCTTCAAGCGCAATCATGGAAAGGTCCGCAGCAAACCGCGCCATTATGGCTGCGGGCGGCACCGCCATGGCGCTCAGGCAGCGGCCGGCGGACATTCAATTGCCCGGCACCCATGTTCATCCACACTCACAGCGGCGGGCTTTGCCTCGCAAGCTGCGGCTGACGGCTGCCGGGGGGAAACGAAATAATGCCCAACAAAATGCTGATAGACGCCTCCCACCCGGAGGAAACACGAGTTGTCGTCGTTCGCGGTAACCGTATTGAAGAATTCGACTTTGAATCCCAGGACAAGAAGCAGCTCAAAGGAAATATCTACCTCGCCCGCGTAACCCGCGTCGAACCCTCGCTTCAGGCAGCCTTTGTCGAATACGGCGGCAACCGTCACGGTTTCCTCGCCTTCAGTGAAATTCATCCCGACTACTACCAGATTCCGGTCGCCGACCGTCAGGCGCTGTTGCGCGCGGAAGCGCAGGAGGCTGAAGACGAGGACGATGAGGACGGCGATGGCGACGATCGCCAGAACCGCGATCGCGGCCGGCGCGGACGCCGTCGCGGCGGCAAGAGCCGCGACCGAGGCGAACACAAGCGTGATGCAGGTGCGGCCGATTCGGACGCTTCTGGCGATTCCAATGACAGCGGGTCCAATGACAGCGGGTCCAACGACAGCGGCTCCAATGAGGGCGGCGAACACGGCGAGGATGCGGTCGCGCAGAACGTCGATGCCTCAGAAAAAGTCGACACGCCGTCCGCTGCTTCGGAACATGGCGAGGATGTCGCCAGTCATAGCTTGGCAAGTCCTGATGAGACGAGCCGTGACGAGACTGGCCATGGCCGTGACGAAACTGGCGGTGACGAAACTGGGCCTTCCGAAGGCGGTCCGAACTCCATCGCCGCCAGCATCGAATCGGATGTGATTTCCGAAGCCGTGCCGCAGGCTGATGCGGCCGGTGAAGCCACCTCCACCGACAATGATCGCGGCATGCTGGAAGAGGTGCAGTCATCGCATTCGGATGACCATGAGGTCGAATCGGTCGGCGCCGAGGATGCGCTGGAAGAAGCGCGCAACCGCCGCAAGCCGGTGCGCCGCCAGTACAAGATCCAGGAAGTGATCAAGCGCCGGCAGATCCTCTTGGTGCAGGTCGTCAAGGAAGAGCGCGGCAACAAGGGCGCGGCACTCACCACCTACCTGTCGCTTGCCGGCCGCTATTCGGTGCTGATGCCCAACACGGCGCGCGGCGGCGGGATCTCGCGCAAGATCACCAACGCACAGGACCGCAAGCGGCTGAAGGAGGTCGTCGCCGATCTCGAAGTGCCGCAGGGCATGGGCGTCATCCTGCGCACGGCCGGCGAAAGCCGCACCAAGGCCGAGATCAAGCGCGACTACGAATATCTGATGCGGCTTTGGGAAAACGTCCGCAACCTGACGTTGCAGTCGACGGCCCCTGCCCTCGTCTACGAGGAAGGCAGCCTGATCAAGCGCTCGGTGCGCGACCTCTACAACAAGGACATCGACGAGATCCTGGTCTCCGGCGAAGAGGGCTATCGCGAGGCCAAGGATTTCATGCGCATGCTGATGCCGAGCCACGCCAAGGTCGTGCAGCCGTTCCGCGACACGACGCCGATCTTCGTGCGCAACGGCATCGAGGCGCAGCTCGACCGCATGCTGCAGCCGCAGGTTACGCTGAAGAGCGGCGGCTACATCATCATCAACCAGACCGAAGCGCTGGTCGCCATCGACGTCAATTCGGGCCGCTCCACCAAGGAGCACTCGATCGAGGACACAGCGCTTCACACCAATCTGGAAGCGGCCGAGGAGGTCGCACGGCAGCTGAGGCTGCGCGATCTCGCCGGCCTGATCGTCATCGACTTCATCGACATGGAGGAGAACCGCAACAACCGCTCCGTCGAGAAGCGGCTGAAGGATCACCTCAAGAACGATCGCGCCCGCATCCAGGTCGGCCGCATCTCGCATTTCGGCCTGATGGAGATGTCGCGCCAGCGCATCCGTGCCAGCGTGCTGGAATCGACGATGAAGCCTTGCCCGCATTGCGGCGGCACCGGCCATGTGCGGTCCGATTCGTCCGTCGCGCTGATGGTGGTGCGGGCGATCGAGGAATTCCTGCTCAAGGATTCGCGCAGCCACATCGCGGTGCGGACGCCGGCGGCGACCGCGCTCTATGTGCTCAACCACAAGCGCGGCACGCTGGTGGAGCTCGAAAACCGCTTCAGCCTGACCATCACCGTCGAGGCCGACGATACGGTCGGCGCCCAGCACTATGCGATCTTCCGCGGCGCGCTGGCCGAAAAGCCTGAAGGCTTCGTCGAGGTGCGGACCTTGCCCGCCTATGTCGAGCCGGAAGAGCCTGCCGACGAAATCGTCATCGAGGAGGAGGAAGACGAGGTCGTTGCACCGGCGGAACAACCGCGCCAGGCGCAGCAGCCGCAGCAGCCAAGGCCCAGCGAGGATGGCGAAGGCCGCGACCGCAAGCGCCGCAAGCGCCGCAGACGGCGCGGCGGCAAGGATCGCGACCGCGAGCATGGCGCCCGCGTGGAAGGTGCGTCCATCTCGGCCACTGCCGATGGCGTCTCCGAGGCTGCAAGCGATGAAGGCGCCGAAGCAGACCACGAGGACCAGGTCGGCGTCACCGAGGCGGTGGAAGCGTCGGATGACGGGCAAGAGCCTGAAGGTCGGGAGCCTGATGAAGGTCTGGAGCCTGACGAAGGTCTGGGCAAGAAGCGTCGGCGCGGCAAGCGCGGCGGCAAGCGCAATCGCCGTGAAGACGGCGAAGGCGAGGTCGATGCAGGCACTGCCGAATCGGCTGACCGTCCCGAGGTCTTGGAGGCCGTCTCCGGCGAACCGGCAGCAGCAACGCCGGTCGAAGCCACGCCGGTCGAAGAGCCTGTCGACCTTGCTCCGGCCAATGACGACATGCCAAGCGCCGAAAAGCCGAAGAAGCCGCGCCGCGCTGCCAAGCCGAAGAAGGCCGCGGCGGACGTCGTTGCCGAGACGCCGCTAGCCGAGCCGGAAATTTCTGCCGAAGCTCCCGCAGCTGTTTCAGAGGAAACAGCCGTGGCCGCCGTCGACGAAAAACCGAAGGTCCGCCCATCGCGACGCAAGCCCGTACCGGTCGATGCTCCGGTTGAGCCGATCGTGTCCTCGACTGTTGCCGAAGAGGAAAAGACCGAAGCGAAGCCGAAGCGTGCCGGCTGGTGGCAGCGGAAAGGTTTTTTCTAAGCTTTTCGGTAGCTTAGCCTGATCTTTTGACCAAAAAAATCCCGCGCTGTCCTGTCGACAGCGCGGGATTTTTCTTGTCTGAAGCGGGCCAATCTCTATGGCGCCCCCAAATCTCTATGGCGCGAAAACCGACCAGTTCATCATCTTCGCCAGCCTTTCCAGCGCAATCGACCCCAGCCTGGAATTGCCGTTGGCGTTGAGGCCGGGCGACCAGACGGCGAGCGAGGCCACGCCCGGGACGATCGCCAAAATGCCGCCGCCGACGCCGCTCTTGCCGGGGATGCCGACGCGGAAGGCGAAATCGCCGGAGCCGTCATAGTGGCCGCAGGTCAGCATCATCGCGCCGATGCGGCGCGCGCGCTCGGCCGACACCACGGAATGGCCAGTCGCCGGGTTCTTGCCGCCATTGGCGAGGAAGCGGCCGGCCAGAGCCAGTTGCCGGCAGCTCATCGCGATGGCGCAATGATGGAAATAGACGCCCAGCGCCAGATCGGGCGCGTGGCTGAGATTGCCGAAGGATTTCATGTAGTTGGCGAGCGCCAAGTTGCGAAAACCGGTGGCTCGTTCCGAAGCCGCGACCTCGCGGTCGATGATGATGGTCTCGTCGTCGGCCAGGAACTGGATGAAGCGCAGGATCTCGCCGATCGCCTCGCGCGGCTGGTGGCCGGCGAGCAGAATGTCGGAAATGACGATGGCGCCGGCATTGATGAACGGATTGCGCGGAATGCCGTTCTCGTGCTCGAGCTGGACGATCGAGTTGAACGGGTTGCCCGAAGGCTCGCGCCCGACACGCTGCCACAGCGCGTCGCCGACATTGCCGAGCGCCAGTGTCAGCGTGAACACCTTCGAAATGCTCTGGATCGAAAACGGCTCATCGGCGTCGCCCGCCATCAGCACGCGACCGTCATTGGTCACCGCGGCAATGCCGAACTTTTTCGGATCGACCTTGCCGAGCTGCGGAATGTAGGTCGCGACGTCGCCGCGATCGGTGCGCTCGGCCATTTCGGCGGCAATCTCGGTCAAAGCCTGCTCGAGGTCCGGCATCGCGCTATCTCAGCCAGCGTTCGATGCGCATCATCGCCTCGACCATCTCGTCGTGGCTGCCGGCATAGGAAAAGCGCATGGCTCGATGACCTTGAAGCGGATCGAAATCGCGGCCGGGCGTCGCCGCCACATGCGCCTCGGCCAGCATCTTGCGCGCGAAGGCCATGCTATCGTTGGTGTGCCTGGTGACATCGCAGAAGGCGTAGAACGCCCCGTCCATCGGTGCCGCCAGGGTAAAGCCGAGTTCGGGCAGGCGTTTCATCAAAAGCTCGCGATTGCCCGCGTAGCGCGCCTTCACAGCCTCCAATTCCGCGGTTGCCTTGAACGCCTCGATCGCGCCGATCTGGGACAGTTCGGGCGGTGAGATGTAGAGACTCTGGGCGATGCGCTCGACCGGCCGCACCAATGGTTCCGGCAGCACCATCCAGCCGATGCGCCAACCGGTCATGCAATAGTATTTCGAGAAGGAATTGATCACCGTCACGTCAGGGCCGCAGGCAAGTGCTGTGCTGTCCGGCGCAGCGTAAGCCAGCCGGTGGTAAATCTCGTCGGAGATCACGGCGATGCCGAACTCTTGTGCCGTCGTCACCAGCGCCGACAGCTCGTCGGCGGGGATAATCGCCCCGGTCGGATTGGCCGGGCTGGCAAACAACACGCCCTTCAGCGTCTTTTCGCGATGCGCGGCCTTCAGATGCTCGGCGTGGAGATAGGCATCACCGTCGAGCTCGATCTCGACGATCTCGATGCCGAGCGCGGCCATGATGTTGCGATAGGCCGGATAACCGGGTGCGGCGATGGCGACACGGTCGCCTGGATCGAACATCGCCAGAAATGCCAGGTTGAAGGCGGCCGACGATCCGGTGGTGACGGCGATCCGGCCGGGTGAAACGGCCAGCCCGTAGTGGTCGGCATAGTGCTGGGCGATAGCCTCGCGCAGGCCCGCAAGACCCAATGCGTCGGTGTAGCCGATGCGCCCCATCTTCAATGCGTTCGTCGCCGCTTGCCTGACTCCGGCCGGCGCCGGATCGGACGGCTGGCCAACGGCCATGGAAACGACCGGCACGCCCGTGGCCTTCAGCCGATTCGCTTCCGCCAGAACGTCCATGGCGTGGAACGGCTCGACGTCGCCGCGACGCGAAAGCGATATAACCATTTGACCTCATTTCCTTGTTCGCCCTTGGGTCCGCCCTTTGGGTCAGCCCTTTGAGATCGCCCATGGGCCGGCGCTTGCCGGCTGCCGGCGCCGAGCTTTGGCGTCCCGCGCCGCACAAATGCCCGATTGATGTGAGGTTCACAAGTTCAGTAAAGTTTCAGTGCCGACTTTTCATCCTTCACCCGCTCGTCTACCAGTGGACCTGCCATGTTGAGCCGATCCAAATCGACGATAGCCAGGGCAGCGCGCGCCTTCGCGACGCTTTCGCTTGCCGCGACGGTCGCTGTGACCAGCACGGTCAGCGCTTTTGCGCAAAACGTGCCGGTGGTGCGCGATGCCGAGATCGAGGCGCTGGTGCGCGCCTATGCGCGGCCGATCTTCAGGGCCGCGGGCCTGCCGGAAGACGGCGTCGACATCGTGCTGGTCAACGACCAGAGTTTCAACGCCTTCGTTGCCGGGTCCCGCCTGTTCATCAACACCGGCGCCCTGATGTCGGCGGAGACGCCCAACGAGATCATCGGCGTCATCGCCCATGAAGCCGGCCATATCGCCGGTGGCCACCAGCAAAAATTGCGCAACCAGCTCGAACGCGCCAAGACGATGGCCATCATCGCGACGCTGCTTGGCGCCGGTGCCATGGTTGCCGGCGCCACCAGCAAAAGCCGGGGCCTGGCCGGCGCCGGCATGGGGGTTGCAGCTGGCGGCGGCGAGATGGCGCAGCGCAGCATCCTCGCTTATCAGCGCACCGAAGAGATGACCGCCGACCGCTCGGCGATAACCTATCTCAATGCCACCGGCCAGTCCGGCCTGGGCATGCTGAAGACCTTCGGCCGCTTTCAGAGCGCACTTTCGCTGTCGGGGGCGCAGGTCGACCCCTACCGGATCAGCCATCCGCTGCCGCGTGAACGCATCGCCAACCTCGAAGTTCTGGTCAAAAAAAGCCCCTACGTCGAAAAGGTCGATCCGCCGGCGCTGCAGCAGCGGCACGACATGATGCGCATCAAGATCGCTGCCTACATGGGAGGTCAGGCCGCCGCATCGCGGCTGATGCGCAAGATGCCGGGCAGCCTCGCCTCGCAATATGGCGACGCGCAGACGAGCTATCTTTTCGGCAATCTGGCCGGGGCGCTTGCCAAGACCAACGCGCTGATCAAGGCACTGCCGAAGAACCCCTATTTCCAGGAATTGCGCGGCGACATCCTGATGAAGGCGAACAAACCGAAGGCTGCCGCGGAAGCCTATGCCAAGGCGGTCAGCCTCGACCCAGCGCGATCCGGGCTGCTGCCGGTTTCCTACGGCCAGGCGCTGATGGCAGTCGGCACGCCCGATTCCCTGGAGAAAGCGGTGGTGCAGATCAACAAGGGTCTCGCGCGCGACCGAGAAAACGCCGTCGGTTACCGCCATCTTGCGCAGGCCTATGGCGAGCTTGGCAACATTCCGGCCGCCGACCTTGCGACCGCCGAAGGCCATTTCTATTCCGGCGCCTACAAGGATGCCAAGATCTTCGCAATGCGCGCGCAGATGAAAATGAAGCGTGGCGAGCCGGGCTGGATCCGCGCGCAGGACATCATAAACTACGCACCATCAGGCAAGAAAAAGTGAACCTTCCGGCCGTGCGCGGCGACAAGTGGTTGGACCAATCGGGTAGTCGAACCAATCGGGTAGTCGGGCCAATCGGGTCGGACAACCCGGCCGGAAACCAGGCAAGAGGATCAGGATGATGAAGAAGGCAATTCTGCTGGGCACCACGGGCGTGGCGGTCGCTCTCGCCATGCTGGGTTTCGGGTTCGTGACCGGAAGTCCGCAGACGGCAGAGGCCGATGCCGCGCAGATCGCCCAGGCAGCCTCCGCCGACACCAAGATCGACCGGGCTGAAGTCGAAGGCATCATCCGCGACTATCTGCTGAAGAACCCGGAAGTGCTGCTGGAAGCTCAGGAGGCGCTCGAGGCCAAGCAGAAGGAGGCGCAGCGCGTCGCCAGTCTCGACGTCATCAAGGATGCCAAGGACCAGATCTTCAACTCGGCCTTCGACGGCGTCGTCGGCAATCCGAACGGCAAGGTCACCATCGTCGAATTCTACGACTACAATTGCGGCTACTGCAAACGCGCCATGGAGGACATGCAGACTCTGACGACAGCCGATCCGGATCTGCGCTTCGTGCTCAAGGAGTTCCCGATCCTCGGCCCGGATTCGCAGAAGGCAAGCGTCGTCTCGATGGCCTTCCACCTGATGATGCCGGAGAAATACGGCGAGTTCCACAACGCGTTGCTCGGCGCCCAGGGACGCGCCACCGAAGCGGCGGCCATCAAGGTAGCGCTTTCGCTCGGCGCCGACGAAGCGACGCTGCGCGAGAAGATGAAGGATCCGTCGATCGCCGAGGCCCTCTCCAAGACCTATGATCTTGCCAACAAGCTGGCCATCACCGGAACGCCCTCCTATGTGGTCGGCAACGAGGTGGTGTTCGGTGCGCTCGGCCAAGAGGTGCTGGCGAAGAAGATCGAAGCGGCCAAGGCCGCACTCTGATCGGCGGCTGGCTTTCTGCGCAAGCCATTTTCCGCCTGTTGTGGACAGCGAAAGAACCCACTTGCGCTCTTTTCGCAGGCGTCTAAGCCCATTATAGAGGCCCGGTGCGCCGACTGATGCCGGCGCTGATGTGGTGGATTTGAAGTTCCTGCTGCTTTGGTGGCGTCAGTGTTCAGGAACTTTAAATCCACCACATCAGAAATGTATAAATTGCCAGTGTGGCTTTGAAGCCGAAATTCGTTCAAAGCGCTGCTCCAAGGTATTGCGAATTTCGGATTCGAAACCAAACCGGGAAAAGGTCGGCATTTTGAAAACGGTTTTCGTCCTGAACGGTCCCAACCTCAACGCGCTCGGCAAACGCGAGCCGGGCATCTATGGCGGCAAGACGCTGGCCGCGATCGCCGACGATTGCAAGCAGGCAGGTGCGGCACTTGGGCTCGAGATCGATTTCCGTCAGTCGAACCATGAGGGCGACCTCGTCGACTGGATACAGGAAGCCGCCGACAAGGCTGTAGGCATCGTCATCAATCCGGGCGCCTACAGCCACACCTCGATCGCCATTCACGACGCCATCCGCTCCGTCGCGCCATTGCCCGTCGCCGAAGTTCATCTTTCCAACATCCATGCGCGGGAATCATTCCGCCACGTCTCCATGGTCTCGCCGGTCGCCGTCGGCGTGATCTGCGGGTTCGGGCCGCTCGGCTACACACTGGCGCTGCAGGCGCTGGCCGCACGCCTATGACCGGCCAACAAACAGAAGGCTCGAAAATGTCGATAAAAAAGAATGGTGTTGACCAGCAGCTTATCCGCGATCTGGCGGGCATACTGAACGACACCAACCTCACCGAGATCGAGGTCGAGCTGGGCGACTTGAAGGTGCGCGTGTCGCGACAGGCGCCGGCCGTCCATGCGGTCGCCGCAGCGCAGCCCGCCTATGTGCCGCCGGCAGCGCAGCCGGCTGGCGCAGCCGCCCCGGCGGCGGCCGACGTGTCCAAGAACGCAGTGGCCTCGCCGATGGTCGGCACCGCCTACCTGGCGCCATCGCCCGACGCCAAGGCGTTCATCGAAGTCGGCCAACAGGTCAAGGAAGGCCAGACGCTGCTGATCATCGAGGCGATGAAGACGATGAACCAGATCCCCTCGCCGCGTGCCGGAACGGTGACGGCGATCCTGTTCGAGGATGCGCAGCCGGTCGAATACGGCATGCCGCTCGTCGTGATCGAGTAGAGCCGGGAACAGCCGAAAAATGTTCCAGAAAATCCTCATCGCCAATCGCGGCGAAATCGCTCTGAGGGTGCTGCGCGCCTGCAAGGAGCTCGGCATCCAGACGGTGGTGGTGCATTCCACCGCCGACGCCGACGCCATGCATGTGCGTCTCGCCGACGAGAGCGTCTGCATCGGCCCACCGCCGTCGCGCGACAGCTATCTCAACATCCACCAGATCGTTGCGGCGTGCGAGATCACCGGCGCCGACGCGGTGCATCCGGGCTACGGATTCCTGTCGGAGAATGCCAAATTCGCCGATATCCTCGCCGCGCACAACATCACCTTCATCGGCCCGTCCGGCGATCACATCCGCATCATGGGCGACAAGATCGAGGCCAAGCGCACCGCAAAGCGCCTCGGCATTCCGGTGGTGCCCGGCTCCGACGGGGCGGTCACCGAGGAAAAGGAAGCCAGACGCATCGCCGCCGAGATCGGCTATCCCGTGATCATCAAGGCGTCGGCCGGCGGCGGCGGACGCGGCATGAAGGTGGCGCGCAGCGAAGCCGATCTTGTGGTCGCACTGCAGACGGCGCGCTCGGAAGCGGGTGCCGCTTTCGGCGACGACGCCGTCTACATCGAGAAGTATCTCGAAAAGCCGCGCCACATCGAGGTCCAGGTGTTCGGCGACGGTGCCGGCCGCGGCGTGCATTTCGGCGAACGCGACTGTTCGCTGCAGCGCCGCCACCAGAAGGTCTGGGAAGAGGCGCCCTCGCCGGCGCTCAATGCCGAGGAGCGCGCGCATATCGGCGGCGTCTGTGCCAGGGCGATTGCCGATCTCGGCTACTCCGGCGCCGGCACCATCGAATTCCTCTATGAGAACGGCGAGTTCTATTTCATCGAGATGAACACGCGCCTGCAGGTCGAGCATCCGGTGACGGAGGCAATCACCGGCATCGACCTCGTGCATGAGCAGATCCGCGTCGCCTCGGGCGGCGGGCTTTCCATGCGCCAGGAAGAGATCCGCTTTCAGGGCCACGCCATCGAATGCCGCATCAATGCCGAGGATCCGCGCACCTTCACCCCCTCGCCCGGCACGATCACCCACTTCCACACGCCGGGCGGCCTCGGCATCCGTGTCGATTCCGGCGTCTATTCCGGCTACAAGATCCCGCCTTACTACGACAGTTTGATCGGCAAGCTGATCGTGCACGGCCGCAATCGCGTCGAATGCATGATGCGGCTGCGGCGGGCGCTCGACGAATTCGTCGTCGACGGCATCAAGACGACGCTGCCGCTGTTTCGCGATCTCGTCGGCAATGCCGATATCGCCAATGGCGAGTATGACATCCACTGGCTGGAAAAATATCTGGCCGATGAGGATTAGGACGTGAACTTATAGAATATAATGGCGCAATGACCCGTCCCTACGCGCCAGGCTATCGCATCCCGACCGACCTGTTGCTCAAGGCCTACGCCTCGGGGGTCTTTCCGATGGCCGAAAGCGCCACCGATCCGGAAGTGTTCTGGGTGCGGCCGGAGACGCGCGGCATCATCCCGCTGGATGGTTTTCACACGCCGAAAAGCCTGAGGAAGGCGATCCGGAAAAACCTGTTCGATATCCGTTTCGATTTTGATTTCGAGGCGACCATCGACGGCTGCGCCGAGAGGCGCGAGGAACGCCGGTCGACCTGGATCAACGCGCCGATCCGCGAGGCCTATGTCGAACTCCATCGGATGGGCCATTGCCATTCGGTCGAAGCCTGGCGCGAGGGTCGGCTGGTTGGCGGCCTCTACGGCGTGTCTCTTGGCCGGGTGTTCTTCGGCGAAAGCATGTTCGCCAGGGAAACGGACGCGTCGAAGGTCTGCCTGGTGCACCTGGTCGAACGCCTGAAGGATCGACACTTCGCCTTGCTCGACACGCAGTTCACCACCGAGCACCTCAAACGCTTCGGCGCGGTCGACGTGCCAAGGGGCAAATACGAAAAGATGCTGGCCGACGCGCTGAAGGGCGAGGCGGTGTTTTTCCCATGATCTGCGCCAAAGGTCGGGTTTTTGGTCAGGTTTTTGCGGCAGGCTCAAGAGGCGTCTGCGCGTGGAACATCATCTTCCAGCCATTGACGCGATGGACATAGCCGGTGCTGACCAGCGCCGCATAAGGCTCGCCATTCTCGCGCGTGGCATGGGCCTCATAAGTCAGCATGACAATGTCGCTGCCCGGCTCGATGATGCCCTTGAGGTCGATGTCGAGATCGCGCCAGCGATTTGGGCCGGTTGCGGTTTCGGCCAGATCGGCGTTGCTCATCGTTTGCGCCATCTGTGGGAAAGCCACCAGGCATTTGGTGTCGGCATTGGCTTTGAAATAGGCAGCGTCGCCGGTCCAGAACCCTTTTTCGAGATCGAGAAGTTCGTTCTTGTTGGCCATCATGGGAACATCTCCGTAACGCCAGCCATGACCAACGCACGGAGAATAAGGCGGTTCCGGAAGGCTCAGTAAGTGATTGCGAACGGGCGATCCCGCACGCCAGGCATTATAACTGGTCTTGGCTAATTGGTTTTGGCCGCGTCGGGTGCCGGCACTTCCGACTTCTGCTTGCAGCCCTTCAGCCAGACGTCGTAGACGGCGTGCTCGACGGCGTTGAGGCCGGGGCTTTCGGCAAACATCCAGCCGGTGAAGATACGGCGGATCTTGCGATCCAGCGTGATCTCGTCGACCTCGACGAAAGAATCGGTCTTCGGCTCTTCGGTTTGCGGCTGCGAATAGCAGATGCGCGGCGTCACCTGCAAAGCGCCGAACTGCACCGTTTCGTCGATATAGACATCGAAGGTGATGATGCGGCCGGTGATCTTGTCGATGCCGGCGAATTCGGCGACAGGATTGGTGATGCGTTGTGGCGCCGCCGGTGCCGCCGGCGCCACGGTCGCGTCCGGTTCCATTGTCGCATCCGGGTCCAATGGCGGTGCAGCCGGGTCCACTGGCACCTCCGGTTCCACTTGCGCCTCCGGCTCCATTGGCGCCTCAAATTCCGTCGGCGCCCCCGGGTCCACTGGCGCCTCAAATTCCGTCGGCGCCCCCGGGTCCACTGGCGCCTCCAGCGTCTGAGCGGCGGCGATGCTAAAAGCCGCAAAAGCGGTGGCGGCCACCGTCAGTCCGCCTATCGAGATTCGGCTGAAAATGCTCATGTAGGGATCCGGTGGTTTGCGCCCGGGGTGATTCTGTCGCGCCCAAGGCTAGTCGCTGCTGTCAGATCGACAAGCTGCTAAACGCCAATTGTGGCGATAAAGGATCGATCCGCCCTTGGCGAGCGGTTACGACCCCGGCGTCCAGGCGTCGTAATCGCCGGTCACCTGCGGGCGGTGCTGATTGCTGAGTATCGAGCCCTTGGGACGATAGGCCGCGGCACTTCCGGTGAGGTTCGGCTGATGCGGCTTCTGCCAGTCGTGTGGCTTGTAGGTGTCGCTCGTCGGCGGGACATCGACGCGGTGATGCATCCAGCCATGCCAGCCGGGCGGAATCATCGAGGCTTCCGAATAGTCGCGATAGATGACCCAGCGGCGGGTGCGGCCTTCCGAATCGACACCACCCTCGTAGTAGACGTTGCCAGCCTCGTCCTGCCCGACTTTCTTGCCATGCCGCCAGGTGTGGAAGCGCGTGCCCAGCGTCTGGCTGTTCCACCAGGTGAAAAACTGCAGAAGGAAAGTCTTCATCCAAAATCCTCGCGCGCCAAGTCCTCGCGGCGGCAGCGGTGGCGCCTGTTCCTGCTTATGGCGTCAGGCCGTCGCCAAGGCAAGGGTTTTGCCGAATGAGCCCGTGCAAATGGCCGTCGGAAAACCGACGCACCGTGGCAAGCCTTTCGCGTCCTGTCGAGGCATGCCTTGCCAACGCTGCCTGGTCTTTCTAAAGCTCAGCGCACCGGATGCAGGTACCCAGCCTGATTGACGGTTGAGGGAGGGAATGATGGCCCCAGACGCATCTGGCGCGGATCCGCGGATCAGTGCCAGCTCCATTCGCCTGCGCAAGGGCGGCGAGCCGATCGTCTGCCTCACCGCCTATACCTACCCCATCGCTCGCCTGCTCGACGATCATGTCGACCTGCTTCTGGTCGGCGACAGCGTGGCCATGGTTCTCCATGGCCACAAGACCACGCTGGGCGCCTCGCTGGAGATGATGATCGCCCACGGACAAGCGGTGATGCGAGGATCAGCCAAGGCCTGCGTGGTGGTCGACATGCCGGCCGGAAGCTATGAGGCGACGGCGCGCCAAGCCGTCGCCTCGGCGCGGCGGATTGTCGGCGAAACCGGTTGCCAGGCCGTCAAGCTGGAGGGTGGCGTGACAGTTGCCCGACAGATTGCGGCGATTGTCGCTGCCGGCATTCCGGTCATGGGACATATCGGCTTGCAGCCGCAATCGGTGGAAAGCGACGGCGGCTACAGGATCAAGGGCCGGACCGACGAGAATGTGGCTGCGCTTTATCGCGACGCCGAGGCGGTCGAAAAAGCCGGCGCGTTCTCGGTGGTCATCGAAGGCACCGTCGAGACCGTCGCCGCCGATATCACCCGGCACATTTCCATTCCAACCATCGGCATCGGCGCCAGCGGCGAGTGCGACGGCCAGATCCTGGTCATCGACGACATGGTCGGCCTGACCGTCGACCGGGTGCCGAAATTCGTCAAGCAATATGCCGACCTGCGCAGCGTCATATCGCAGGCGGCAGCCAGCTATGCAGCCGAGGTGCGCAGCCGGACATTCCCCGGCCCGAGCCACGTTTTTTCGGCCGCAGCCGACAAGGGCGAACCATGAACCGGGGCGAACGGTGAACCGGGGCGAAGCATGAGCCGGCCTCTCGTCGTCGACAGCGTCGCCGCCCTTCGCGCGCAAATCCGCGACTGGCGTCGCGATGGCCTCAGCCTTGCCATGGTGCCGACCATGGGTGCGCTGCATGACGGCCATATCTCGCTGATCAGGATCGCGCTGGAGAAGGCCGATCGCTGCGTTGTCTCGATCTTCGTCAACCCAACCCAGTTCGCGCCGAGCGAAGATCTCGACAAATATCCGCGCCAGCTCGGCCGCGACCTCGATCGGCTGGCCGAGGCCGGCGCACAACTTGCCTTCACCCCTGGTGTGGCGCAGATGTACCCGGCCGGCTTCGCCACCAGGATCTCGGTCGGCGGGCCAGCCGCCGGGCTGGAATCGGATTTCCGGCCGAGCTTCTTCGACGGCGTCGCAACCGTCGTGGCAAAGCTCTTCCTGCAGGCGTCGCCCGACTGCGCGGTCTTTGGCGAAAAGGATTATCAGCAGCTTTGCGTCGTCAGGCAGCTCTGCAGCGATCTTGATCTGCCGGTGGACATCATCGGGGCGCCAACAATACGCGACGCGCACGGGCTCGCCATGTCGTCACGCAACGCCTATCTCGGCGAAACCGAGCTCGCGGTGGCGCGCCAGCTCAACGCCATCTTGCGCCGAACGGCGGCGGCACTCGCGGCAGGCGCGGATGAAGGCAGTGCGACCGCCGAGGCCAGCCGCGCGCTGGTCGAGGCCGGCTTCGACAAAGTCGACTATGTCGCGGCGCGCGAGAGCCTGACGCTCGCCCCGTGGCGGCCAAACCGCGACGGACGCCTGCTCGCAGCCGCCTGGCTGGGCAAGACCCGGCTGATCGACAATGTGGAAGTTCCCTCCGCTTGAAGCGCGTGCCGTTTGGATGGATTCATGCGGCGCGCTTCAAGTTGTTGCTTTGATGCATGTCGTTATTGCAAAACCGCTTCGCACCCTCGGTTCAAGCCCGAGGGCGTGCTTTTGCGCGACATACCTTAGGGCCAATCAGGCATCAGGGCCAATCAGGCGACCTTGAGATCCTTCATCGCCTTCTCGTAGACATCCTTGATCGGCTTGGATACGTCTTCAGCGGCTTTCGTCGCCGCCGCCTGAAGCTCCTTGCTCTGCTCGACCGTCTTTTCCACCTGCTTGCGCAAGAAGTCTGTCTGCAGTTCGACGAACTCGGAGGGCGATTTCACGGTAACCAGGGCTTCGAGGTGAGAAAAGCTGGCCTCAACATTTGCGCGCAAAGCGGCGATCGTCTTCAGCGACAGCTCATTGCTAGCGGTCTTGGCTGTTTCGAAGGATGACTCAAGAGCCTTCTGGGTCGCCTCGGCGCCGGTCGCCAATTTCGATAAGGCTTCTTTCGATTGCTCGACGCCCTTTTCGGCGACAGCACGGAACTGATCGGTTACCTCGGTCTGGACTTCTGCATTCTCAACGTTTTCAGCAGTTTTATCAGCGGTCTTCGTCATAGTTTCCATCCTTTGCGGTGGGCGACCTTTGTAGAAAGGCCGTCTCGTTCATCTAGAACCTGACGTTACGGCATCTGCAGTGCATTGCAATATTTTTGTGCGTCGCACCATGCTTTTTTGCCTCAGCGTTAGCCACCGGTGAATTTCTACCTTCGGGCGTGTTTTTTGCGGACCGCGATTCCGCAATTCAGCCCGCAACCGACCGGCGCAGCCCCGTAAAAACGCAACTGACTGCGACCTGTCAGGCCAGGCAAATCTATTCGATCGCCTTTTCCAAAATCAGCGCCGGCAGCCCTGAGCCACCGCCACAGTCAGCAGTGTTCCCGGCTGGCAAAAACCCTTTCGAGCGATAGAAGGCGACGGCGGGAGCATTTGCCTCTTCCACTTCGACACGCAGCGTCCGCGCCTCGGGAAAGCTGGCCTCGACCTCTTCCAGCAGCGCCTGGCCGATCCCTTGCCTCTGACAGGCCGGATGCACGTAGAGCTGGTTCAGCATGACGATCCTCGCATCCGTGGTGGCTGCGGCGAACGCCATGCCGCCAATGCGGTTGCCATCGTCTGCGACCAGGAATTCGGAGTTCGGCCGTGTCAGCCGCGCCTTGAGCGAGGCGATCGAATGCCATTCATCTGTTATCTCAGCGACTTTGGCAGCACCATAGATGGCGTCGTAGGTGGCGTGCCACGTTTCGACCAGCAACGCCCGGACCGCGGCAAGATCGCGCTCGCCAGCGGTGCGAACGAACATCATCCTATTCGATCCCGAGCTTGGCCTTGACGAGGTCGTTGACGGCCTGCGGGTTGGCCTTGCCGCCAGTCGCCTTCATCACCTGGCCGACGAACCAGCCGGCCATGCTCGGCTTGGCGCGCGCCTGCTCGACCTTGTCGGGATTGGCTGATATCACCTCGTCGACCGCCTTTTCGATGGCGCCGGTGTCGGTGACCTGTTTCATGCCGCGGCTTTCGACCAGCTGGCGCGGATCGCCGCCTTCGTTCCAGACGATCTCGAACAGATCCTTGGCGATCTTGCCGGAGATGGTGCCCTCTTTTATCAGATCGATGACCGCGCCGAGCTGATCGGGCGAAACCGGAGCATTTTCAATACCCTTGCCGGCTCTGTTCAAGGCACCCAGCAGATCGTTGATGACCCAGTTGGCGGCAAGCTTGCCGTCGCGACCAGCGGCCACCTTCTCGAAATAGTCGGCGACCGCCTTTTCCGACACCAGGATCGAGGCGTCGTAGGTCGACAGGCAGAGCGAGGAGATCAGCCGCGCCTTCTTGGCGTCGGGCAGTTCAGGCAGATCCTTTGCCAGCGCATCGACATAGGCCTGGTCGAATTCCAGCGGCAACAGGTCGGGATCCGGGAAATAGCGGTAGTCGTGCGCTTCTTCCTTGGAACGCATCGAGCGCGTCTCGCCCTTGTTGGGATCGAACAGCCGCGTTTCCTGGTCGATCTTGCCACCGTCCTCGAGGATGGCGATCTGGCGGCGCGCCTCGTAGTCGATGGCCTGGCCGATGAAGCGGATCGAGTTGACGTTCTTGATCTCGCAGCGCGTGCCGAATTCGCCGCCGGGTCGGCGCACCGAGACGTTGACATCGGCGCGCAGCGAGCCTTCGTCCATGTTGCCGTCGCAAGTGCCGAGGTATCGCACGATGGTGCGCAGCTTGGTGACATAGGCCTTGGCCTCGTCGGCGGATCGCATGTCGGGCTTGGAGACGATCTCCATCAGCGCCACGCCGGAGCGGTTGAGGTCGACATAGGACATCGTCGCATGCTGGTCGTGCATCGACTTGCCGGCATCCTGCTCCAGATGCAGGCGCTCGATGCCGACCTCGATGTCCTCGAACTCGCCCTGCCGGTCGGGACCGACGGAGACGATCACCTTGCCCTCGCCGACGATCGGCTGCTTGAACTGTGAAATCTGATAGCCCTGCGGCAGATCGGGATAAAAATAGTTTTTCCGGTCGAAGACCGATTTGTGGTTGATCTCGGCCTTCAGCCCGAGGCCGGTGCGGATCGCCTGCTTGACGCATTCCTCGTTGATGACCGGCAGCATGCCCGGCATCGCCGCATCGACAAGGCTGACATTGGCGTTTGGCGGCGCACCGAACGCCGTCGAGGCGCCCGAGAACAGTTTTGCCTGCGAGGTCACCTGCGCATGGACCTCGAGGCCGATGATGATCTCCCAGTCGCCGGTGGCGCCTGATATCAGGCGCTTGGCGTCGGGTGTGCGGGTGTCGATGAGGGTCATGGCGGCCTGCGCGTTATCGGTGACGGAGTTCACGTGAATTCGACGTTTAAGGTGAAGTCATCCGCTAATGCAAACCGCAAAAGGAGACAAGCGTGAAGCCGCAGGCTGGTAGGGCAACCGTTATTGGAAACGTTTGCGCTGCCCCTCACCTGCCTGCCGGCATCCTCTCCCCGTATAGTGACGGGGAGAGGGGCGCCCGCATCAACGATTTCGCCAATCTCCATTGTAGCAAGAAAAGCCGCCAAGGCTGCGGCCGGGGGGGGGGGGGGGGGCGCCCCGCCGGCGGGGGGGGGGGGGGGGGGGGGGGGGGGGGGGGGGGGGGGGGGGGGGGGGGGGGGGGGGGGGGGGGGGGGGGGG
>NZ_JBVVQJ010000048.1:0-41090 GCF_055811475.1 Mesorhizobium sp. WSM4829
AGCGGGACGAGCTTGCCGGCTTCGTCACGGGCGCCGGAACCAACGGCGATGATCTCGCCTTCCTGCGGCTTTTCCTTAGCCGTATCGGGGATGATGATGCCGCCTGAGGTCTTGGATTCGGATTCGACCCGACGAACGACCACGCGGTCATGCAGCGGCCGGAAATTCGACTTTGCCATTTTGGATATCCCTGGTGCGGAGGTTGAAAGGTTCTCCGTTGCCGGAGCGTGGTTAGCACTCGCCAGTGGAGAGTGCTAACGTGGCGCTGGAATAGGCTGTGGGCTCGTACTAGTCAAGACGGACGAGGGGACGGCCGAAGAGCAAAGGATTTGGAATAGGCGCGGAAGCCTCGCCCCCGTTACGGTGCATCCCACTGCGTAAGCGAGCGTTTCGGCCGTAAGCTCTGGGCCAACTTTCGTCTCTGTTTGGAATGTGAAATTATGTGAAATTAATGGCCGAGCAGTCGGCCGGAATCGATGGCCAGCCACACAGTCTTGAGCTCTTTGCAATTCATCATAACCTAAGTGGCATCGCCAAAAGGAGCGCTTATCGCAATCGATGGTCTGCAAATGCCTGCCGAAGCGCCTGGCAATCCTAAAGCAAGGTGCTCGCAATTTGCTTGTTCGGTAGGTTCCGATCAGCAGGTCGAGAGGAATGCTCGTTTTGAGGACGGTGTTTGGGATTTCGTGATCGAGGTGGATTGTTTCCGTGGTGAGGTTTGCGTCGGCGATTAGATAGACAAGATGGCGCGCCCGTCCAGTGCGCCCACCGCGCGAATCTCTCCCTTCACGAATTCCGCCGTGAACGCAGCGCGTTGAGCCGCAACGGCACCGGAAAGCCTTGACGATCATGCCGGGTACTGGCGTGTGCTGCGATGTTGTAGGTGGTCACGCGGGCCTTGACGTCATTGCGACGTTAAATGAGCAGCGGGGACCGGGTGGGGGGCTTGGGGTTAGTCCCCGCTGCTTTGAGCTGCCTTCGCAGGGTGCAGTGGCAGCACAACTAAATAGTGACTGAGCGATGACAGGACCCAGACAGCGGAGCCTTGGGCACCCTGTCAGTCTTACACCGGCTAGTGCCGCCCCCAAGGCCACCCGGGCGCGTGTCTCAAGAGTGCGGCCGGGGACGGGCCTTCAAAGATTGCGACTTCCGTACCCTAGCCTACACTCCGGCCTGACGCGCGTGCCCACCCAATGACGAGTGCCCACCCAATTGACCCCAGCGTCAAGCGACAGGTCATTAGTAGCCGATAAAGATCGCCCCCAAATCGGCCGCTTGGGCTAGCTCGGATAGACAATTCGGGTGAGCGGGTTCAACGGGGTCAAAAGGAGGGGTCGGAATATCAGGGCCAAATTTTCTTACGACCCATCCCGCCGTGCCCCTTCGGTTTCACGACACAGGCCCGGGCGAGACGACCGCCAGACGCCGAGAGGCTGCCCGGTGGCGGTACCTCAGACCGACATGAGCACGCGCTGGCGGGGCTATCCTTGTCCAGCGGTTGGAGTGCGTAGGGCAGACGGTACGGACCACCTGCTTATGTATGACGTGGCGGGGGGAGCGCTAAATGGCTCCGCTTCGCCTGCCGAGCCAAGGTGCTCTTGGAGGCCCCGGTTGCGGCCACGATGTTGTTCCAGGACTGGCCCGCCTTGAGCATCTTCACTATGGCCGCATTGCGCTCCTGGTCCTCAGGCCGCTCCCGGTAGCGCCCTTCCTGCTTGGCCTTCTGGATACCCTGGGCCTGCCGCCGCCGCCTGGATATTGGGACATGCGAACAGCGTGTCGGAGGAGCACCGTGTCGATGTCATCATCGGCATCGACGTAGATGCCGCGCATCAGCTTCACCAGTTTGCCCGTCTCTGCGTGTCTTCTCGATCGTTTCCCCGACCAGATGGAGAGGCATTCTAATTTTTCAGTACTTCAGTACGCGAAAGTACTGCCGAGAAAGCCTTTCTTGGGTCGTCTTCCGAAGCGGAAACGTTGAAGGACAGAGGATCATTGGGCCTATGTGTCCACGCTAGCACGGTGATTCATCCAAAAAAATGCACGACAAGCCCCATCGAACAGGAGATTTGTCGTCAACCTGCCAGCGTATTACGTGATGTTGCTAGCACCGAAGAATTTCAAGCATCAAAGACTTGCCAATGAACAACCTCAAAAAGGTGTGCCACACAATGTCACAGCAGATGAGAATGCGAAGCTTTGGCCGATCGAGGATCGACAGGATTCGACACGACACCCATCTCCTGCCAGCCCATTCCCGTCTACTCGACCTAGGGCTGTCGAGCATGAGCAAGACCGTCCTTGCCTTATGGTCTGTGAACTCCGGCTTTGACCTCGCCGAATGGCTAATGCAGTCAAAAGTGTGCATACCGCGACGGCGACCACATTGTTTTAGTCTTTTCAACAGCCTAACAATCTGACGGTATTCTTGACGGTATTCCTTGGAAAGATGATAAGATTTTATCAATAAAAACAAGAAGTTATAGACATAATTGATCATTGAATGGGAGTGAAGGGGAGTACTGTCGATACCTGAGCGTGGCACGGAAGACTCTCGGCGAACTGCTCCCGTCGATAGTTGCCGATGTCCGCCCGTCTGCTGGTTAGCTTAGTCAGCGAACCTCGCTGCAAGAGAACGAGTCCCGCAAACGACATTGGATAAATTCCACCCCAGATAGCTCCGGGCAGACGAAAAAGATCGAGTCGAGCGCGTCGGCTGATACCGTCTTCCTTGTCTCGGCAATCCACTCGCGGTCCATTCTGCCCCTTAATCAGGCGACGAAACGGACCACGCCGCCATCCACCCGCAGAGCTGCGCCGGTTGTCGCCGAAGCCTGCTCCGAGCATGCGTAGATGATCATGTTTGCCACCTCATCGGTGGTCGCGAAGCGTTGGATGAGGGTGGTCGGACGCATCGCCTTCAGGAAGCCCTGCTCGGCTTCCTCCTGCGTGATCCCGTTTGCGTCCGCCTGCTTCGCCATGAAGTCGCCCAGGATCTCAGAGCGGGTAGGTCCCGGCAGGACGGCGTTGACGGTGACGCCTGTGCCCGCGACCGCCTCGGCAAGTCCGCGCGACACCGCGAGTTGAGCTGTCTTGGTCATGCCGTAGTCAAGCATTTCCTTGGGGATGTTGACTGCGGACTCGCTACTTACAAACACGACGCGGCCCCAGCCTTTCGCCACCATCCGCGGCAGGTAATGACGGGTCACGCGCACGCCACTCATTACGTTCAACTGGAAAAGGCCAAGCCAGTCCTCGTCGGAGATCTTCGCGATGTCCTCGACGCCGCTGTAGCCCCTGATGTGAGCCGTGCCAACGTTGTTCACAAGGATATCGGCGTCCGGCGCCTGCGCGATCAAGGACTCGGCACCCTCCGCTGTCGCGAGATCGGCGGCGATGCCCGAGATCTCGCTTCCGGGAAAGGCGTGTCGCATCTGCCGCACCGCCTCGTCAATCCGGGCTTCTCCACGGCCGTTGATGACGACCGATGCGCCGGCACGGGCCAGTCCCTCCGCGGTAGCACGGCCGATGCCTGCCGTTGACCCCGTAACGATCGCCTTGCGGCCCTTGAGTTCGATATTCATGTTATTTCATCTCCAAATTATAGGTGAACAAGGCGATCGATCCACTGATCCAGGCTGGAAGCGCAGATTGTCGCCCGTCGAGTACCGGCAGCACCCGGACGAAGGCAGCGTTGGGCAGCGTTGAAGCGTGGACAGCGCCAGGACGGGGGCGTCAGCTCGCTTTCTTTGCTGCTTCAGCCTCCGCTGCGCGGGCGAGGCTTTCGACCCACTCCTGGTGATAGCGGTAGAGCGCGCCGGGATGCTTGTGCCCGAGCAAGTCCAGAAACCAGGCTCCCTGTTGCGTCTCCTCGGTCAGGACATGGCAGCCATCGTTGGTCGGCGTGACAACCCAGCCGTGATATGCGCTCGAGCCGGTCTCATCGCCGTCGACTGTCGTCGCCCAAGCGAGCCGGCGCAAGGGCTCGAACTCGGTCACGATAAGGCTCATCGGGAATCCGACGGTGACTCGACTGTACCTGGTTCCCAGCGCCAGTTCCGCCTCACCTGTCAAGATCTTGACCTGATCTTCGGCAGGAAAGTAGCTCAGCCAATTTTCGGCATTGACGAGCAGCTTCCAGACCTTTTCAGGCGGCGCCTTAATGTCGATGTCGTTCAGCGCATAGATGGCCGACGTTCTGGGGTCATACCGCTCAGGCCAGATTACATGATCGTACATGGTTCATTTGTCCTTTTTGAACAGGTCCTGGAAGATCAATGGTGCCCAGCTCTTGTCCCGCGCCTGCACGAGCTGACCGCCTTCCGCGATCTTGCCGAGGTTAACCGGCGCGTAGCCGAGCCGATCGACCAGGGCGGCGACCGTGGCAGTCGTGCTCTCGTCATCGCTCGACAGGAATACTACCGGTCGTCCGCCCGTGATGGCCGGATCTTCAGCCAAGATGCCTGCGGGCAGGTAGTTGAAGCCCTTCACGAACTGAGCGCCGGGAAAGAAGTTAGCGCGCGCGACCAGTTCTCGGCGTCGATCACACGGTCGTAGATCGATTACTGCTCCTTCTTGAACAAATCCTGGAAGATCAGCTGGCCCCAGGTGCGGCCGCGTGCGTGCACCAGCGCGCCACCCTCGTTGAGCTTTCCCAGCTTGACGGGTGCGAACCCGAGTTGTTTGGCCAAGGCCGCCACGGGAACGGTCGCGTCCTCGTCGTCGCTCGACAGAAAGACGACCCGGTGGCCACCCTCGACGATCGGATCGGCAGCCAGGGTGGCCGCAACCAGGTGATTGAACCCTTTCACGAATTTGGCGCCGGTGAACGCCTTCGCGACCAAGGCGGAGGACGGGACACCGTCCAACTCTTCAGGGACTGGAAACGCGTTCATCGCGTCGATGACCGTCTTGCCTTTCCAGCTCGGCAGAGCTTTCGCAACTTCGCGGTGCTCCCCGAACGGGACCGCCAAGATGATTGTGTCGGCCTCGAGCGCATCCCGCAGCGACTTGGCGACGACCGTGGGTCCGATCGCCCGAGCCTGCGGCGCCAACGCCTCGGGCGGCCGGCGGCTCGCGACGGTCACGTTGATGTTTTTACGGGCGAAGGCGTGGGCGAGGGCCTGGCCTATCTTACCGAATCCTACAATAGCATAGCTCATAATACTTCTCCGATCCGTGTTGATTGATTGCCCGGCCTTCAACGGCGCTGGGTTATCCTTTGGCTGCGTGGCGACCCTTCGCGTAGGCGTCCCGTCGTGAACGACTTCCGCGCGGCCGAGCCGAACGTTCAGCGCGGAAGTCGTTCCACCATGGACTCTGCTAATTCCCGCCGATCAGCCACTTGCCGCGATCCGGCGCGATTTCAGATGGCCGAGAAGCCTCCGTCGACAGACAACTCCAGCCCATTCACGAAGCTCGAATCGTCTGAAGCAAGAAACAGCGCGGCCGTGGCAATTTCCTCAGGACGCCCCATCTTGCCCCGCGGGATCAGGGATTCGAACATCTGCTTCGCCTCCTCGGTGAGAACTTGGTCCTGCATCGGTGTGGCGATCGGCCCCGGGTGCAGCACGTTCACCCGGATATTCCTGCCCTTCAGCTCGTTGAGCCACCCGCGTGCGAACGCGTGCAGCGCCGCCTTGCTCGCCGCATACACGCTGTAACCAGGAAAACCTTTCAGCGAAGCAACTGATCCGGTCATGAAGATCGACCCGCCATCGTTGAACAGCGGCAACGCCTTTTGCACCGTGAACAGCGTGCCGCGCGTATTCAGGCCGAAGGTCGCATCGAAATGCTGCTCGGTAATCTCGCCCAGTGGGACGGCTTCGCCGATGCCGGCGCTCGCGTACAGGACGTCGATCTTGCCCTTTTCCCGCTTGACTGTATCGAACAGGCGGTCGAGGTCGTCGAGATTGGACGCGTCGCCGCGCACGCCGGTTACGTTCCGGCCGATCAGCTTGACGGCCTCGTCTAGCGGCTCCTGCCGACGGCCCGTGATGAAAACATAGGCGCCTTCTTCAACGAACCGCTTGGCGCTCGCCAGCGCCATGCCGCTCGATCCACCCGTGATGACTGCAACCTTACCCTCGAGCTTTCCCATGACTTCTCCTTTCGTGGTGTCGGACAGCATCTGCCGCCGAGAACCTCGAAATGGGTCCGCCGGCGTCAGTTGTTGAGTGCGGAAGCGCGCACATCGGTGGTGCGAAATCGATCCGGCTGGACGACTGACGCCACCCGCGACGATCGGTGTCTGCTGTTCGGAGTTGGGCCGCGCTTGTTGGCATAGGCTATGATAACCGGCTGTGTTACCAACAACGAGATGCTGTTCGATGTGTTAGATACGGGCTTTGGAAGGCGCACCCCGCGGTGCGGGATTGCACCATGATCGACTGGGATGACGTTCGCTACTTTCTTGCTGTGGCGCGCGGAGGCTCGGTGCGGGCTGCCGCCGAGCGCCTCGGTGTGAACCACTCGACCGTGCTGCGACGCATAGCCCAACTCGAGGAACGCCTCGGGGTGCACATGTTCGAAAAGCTGCCTTCGGGCTACCGCCTGACGGCAGCAGGCGAGGAGGTCCTCGAGTTCGCGGACCAGATGGAAGCGTCGTCGCACCTGCTGGAGACGCGCGTCTTCGGGCGCGACCAGAGCGCGCGCGGGCTTCTGCGGGTGACCCTGCCACCGTTCCTCGCAACACACCTGCTCATGCCGGACTTCGCCGATTTCGCGCGTCTGCATCCTGACATCGAGATGGAAATCTTGTCGTCCGGCGAGGTGGCAAATCTGACCAACCGAGAGGCGGACGTCGCGATCCGCATCGTCTCCGACCGCAAGACCCTGCCGCTCAATCTTCACGGCCTGATGGGACCGGAGCTGTTCGGCGGCGTCTACATGTCCTGCGAACGACTAGCCGAGTGGCGTGCGGGCGCGCCTGATCCCATCCGGTGGATCGTCGTAAACATTCATGGCATCCCGACTTGGGCCCACGAGGGTGAGGTTCGTACCACAGGGGTTCCGTTCAGGGCCCCGGACGCCGAGGCGCAGATCGTTGCAGCACGGCAAGGGATCGGGATCACGAGACTGCCGTGTTTCGTCGGAGATGCCGACCCCCTGCTGGCGAGGGTGCCGGGCACCGACCCGCACATATACGGAACGCTCTGGCTTCTCACACAGGGGGAGACACGCAAGACGAAGCGCGTGCGGCTCTTCACCGAGTTCGTATCCCGCAGGCTCGCCGCGTACGCTCCGCTTCTCGCAGGGCTATCCATATCGCGAGACTGACACCCGGGGCGCTGAGCCGCAATGGGCGCCCAGCTGCGACCATGCGTTCAGCGACCTTCGCGAGCGATCGCCCTGGGGAAACGGCCCACTCGGCGAAAAGCCAAATCATTGCAGTCGGCTGTTGTGGCGCAGCACCAGGCCGACTGCACCGAGCAGTGCATCGTTCTGCGTGTGCTTGCCAATGATTATCCGCGTCCGCAGGGCGGGCGCGATATCGCGGGACTTGATGAGCGTGTGGCGTTCATATGACGTGATCAGCGGTGCCAGGAGAATGTCGCCTGCCAACGCCATGCGGCCACCGATGATGATGAGCGGCGGATTGATCACCGAGCCGATCAGACCAAGACCGCGGCCGGCGAAGTCCGCGGTGTCCTCGATCATCCGTAGCGCCCCGACGTCGCCCTGTTCAGCCATCATTATCACCTCGTCCATCGTCACCGGCCGCCGCACGATGCGCGAAATCTGCTCCAGCGGCTGGGCAAAACTCGCATAGAGCTCCAGGCATCCGCGATTACCGCACCGGCAAAGATCGCCGCCGGGATCGATGCTGATATGCCCGAATTCGCCGGCGCCGCCGGCGATGCCCGTCACCAGCCGGCCATGCTGGACTATGGCCCCGCCGACGCCGAGATCGATCTTGAACAGGACGAAATCGTCTTGGCCGACGGCCGCGCCCCACATCAGCTCGGCAATGGCCGAGCAGTTGCTCTCGTTGTCGGCGAAAATCGGCTGTTCGAGAACCGGCCCGAACACATCGCGGATGTTGACCCCGGCCCAGGTCGGAACAATACTCGCACGCTGCACCACGCCTTCGCGGCTGACAGGGCCCGAGACGGAAACCCCAACCCCCAGGAGCCCCGCCATCGGCAGACCGTTCTCTACGTAGCATTGGGCAATTGCTGACTTGGCGAGCTCGGCCGCCTGTTGTGGCTGGTAGTCCAGGCCCATGGGAAGAATTTGTTCGGCAATGACAGAATGCGAGACGTCGGCGATGAGGCACCGCATCTCATCGAGGCCTAGGTGGATCCCGACGCAGGTGCCCGCAGCGGGATTGAGCGTCAAGGTCGCGGCAGGCCTGCCAATGCCCCTGGTCCCGTCGTGGTGGGCCGAGGATTCGATCACCATTCCGGATTTTTTCAAGCCGTTGAGCGCCGTTGAGACCGTCGATCGCGCCAAGCCGGTGATATGCGCGATTTGCGAGGCAGAAAGCACGCCGCGCTCACGCAGGCAGCGCACGATCAGGCTCTCCGGTGATGCGGAGGGCCTGTCGATCAGCCAGTTTCTAAGCGAAGGTTTGTTCATGATGAGCACAAAGGACGTTGACTGATAGCTCAAATATGTCATCTTGGAAAGAACGGAGATACTGCATCCCCGTCTGCGACGACCTCAAATTGTCTGCGACGAGCTCAAAACTGCGTCCACAAGCGGTCGATACGAACCGTGCATCACCTATGGGAGTGAAACGATGGAATATCTGAGGACGGCCGTTGCGGCCGCTACGGCGTACACCCTTGTTGCGGGAGCCGCGTTCGCTGAGCCCAAGACCAACCTGTTGCATCAATGGGCGTCCGGATCGGACGCCCAGGCTATTGCCAAGCTCGGTGAGATGTTTACCGCCAAGGGTGGCGCCTGGCAGCAGACCTCCATCGCCGGCCACACGGCCAACACGCTGGCGAAACTGCGCGCCGACGTGATCGCCGGCAATGCGCCCCCCGCGGTGCAGCTCAAGGGACCCGAGATCGCCGAATGGAACGAGACCGGCATGACCGCCAATCTCGACGAACTGGCGACGGCGGAAAACTGGGAAAAGGTCGTCGCTCCCGAATTGCTGCCGGTGATGAAGCCGACCGGCAGCTGGGTGGCGGCGCCGATGAATATCCATCGCATCAACTGGCTGTGGGCATCGCCGAAGGTCATGCAGGAAGCAGGCGTCGCCGAGGTGCCGAAGACATGGGCAGACTTCAACGCCGCCTGCGACAAGGTCGTGGCATCGGGCAAGATCTGCATCTCGCACTCGACCGCCGACTGGACCGATTCGACGGTGTTCGAGGTCGTCGTCTACGGAATGGATCTCGATCTCTTCAAGAAGGCCTTCGTCGAGGGTGACGTCGAGGCGATGCGCAGCGACGGCATGGTCAAGGCCTTCGAACAGTTCCGCACCATGACGACGAAATATATGGACCCCGGCATGAACGGGCGCGACTGGGATAGCATGTCGCATCTGGTCGGCCGCGGCGAGGCCGCCTTCCACATCATGGGCGACTGGACGCTCGGCCTGCTCACGGCCGGCGGCTTCAAGGAGGGCACCGACTATGTCTGCGCCCAGGCGCCGACTGATTGGGGCAAGCCGGGCTTCATCCTGAATTCCGACTCGGTCGTGTTCTTCCAGCAGAAGGATCCGGAATACGTCGAGGGGCAGAAACTGCTCGCCAGCACCATCCTGTCGCCCGAGTTCCAGACGGTTTTCAATCAGACCAAGGGCTCGATCCCGGCCCGTCTCGACGTCGATCTTTCGAACGGCTTCAATCCCTGCCAGCAGCTCTCCCAGAAGGATCTGCAGGCGTCGATCGATGGCGGCACCCTTGTCCGGTCGATGGCGCATAACATGACGATCCCGCAGAAGGTGCGCGGCGCGATCATGGATACCGTCACCGAATTCGTGGCGACGCCGGACATGACCGCTCAGGACGCAGCCAGCGCGATGGCCGATGCGGCCGAAGCGCAGATGTGAAGACGCTGCCGATGATGTCGCGCGTCGCCCGGCCCCGACTTCGCCGGAGCAGAAGATGTCAACGCGTGACCTGACCGTACCGGTTGCGGCTACCGCAACCCCGTGGCGACAGCGCCTGGGCACGATGGTGCCCATTCTGGTGCTGGCGCCGTCGCTTGCGGCGAGTTTCATCTACGTCTTCGTCTTCACGCTCTGGACGCTCTATCTCTCGCTCTCCAGTTCGTCGCTGATGCCGACCTATGGGTTCGTCGGTCTGGACAATTACGCTTCGCTCTGGGCGAACCGGCGCTGGAACATCGCCTACACAAACCTTTTTCTGTTCAGCGGCTTCTATATCGTCGGCTCGATGGCCATCGGACTGCTTCTGGCGATCCTGATCGACCAGCGCGTTCGCGGCGAGGCGGTCTGGCGCACCATCTTCCTCTATCCGCTGGCAGTCTCCTTCATCGTCACCGGCACGGTGTGGAGTTGGCTCTATAATCCCGTCGACGGCATCCAGGCCTTCGTGCGGGGGCTCGGCTGGACCGACTTCAGCTTCGCCCTGACGGCCAACCGCAACACCGCAATCTATGCGGTGGTCATAACCGGTATCTGGCAGTCGTCCGGCTTCGCAATGGCGCTTTTCCTGGCTGGCCTGCGATCGGTCGATCCGGATCTCATCAAAGCAGCGCAGATCGACGGTGCGTCGGTTTCCCGAACCTATCGGAAGGTCATCCTGCCGACGATCGCCCCGATTTTTCTGGCGGTGGCCGTCATCCAGATCCAGTTCGCCATCAAGACCTTCGACCTGGTGGCGGCGTTGACGCGGGGTGGGCCAGGTGTGTCGACCACCTTCCCGGCGATCTATGTCTACGACCTGATGTTCCAGCGCGGGCAGATCGGCGAGGGTGCCGCCGCGGCGATGATGATGCTCGCGGCCCTCGCGGTTGTGCTGGTGCCCTATTCCTTGTGGATCGTTTGGCGCAGGCGGGCGGAGGGCCGTAATGGCTGAAATCGCCGCCGACGCCCGGCATGATCCCGAAGCGGCCGCGGCTACGCGGCGATATTTCTGGGGTCGCTTCCTTGTCTATGCGGTGCTGACGCTTTTCGCCGTCATCTACCTTGCACCGCTGCTGGTCGTCGTCTTCAACTCGTTGCGGGAGCAGTCCGACATTGCCCGCAACGGCCTCATCTCGCTGCCGCGCAGCTTCCGCCTCGACGCGTGGGCGCAGGCTTGGGGCACTTATTGCGTCAGCGGCACCTGCGAAGGCATGAAGCGCAATTTCTTCAATTCGCTCTGGATGACGATCCCAGCAACGCTCATCTCCACGCTCCTCGGCGCCATGAACGGCTATGTGCTGTCGAAATGGCGTTTCAAGGGCTCGGAAATTCTGTTCAATCTGATGCTGCTCGGCGTCTTCATGCCAGGCCAGATCTCGCTGATGCCGTGGGCGTTCCTGCTCGGCAAGCTCGGCCTGACCAATTCGACATACGGGCTGGTACTAATACACGTCGTCCAGGGCATCTCGTTCACCACCCTGTTCTGCCGCAACTTCTACGTCAGCATACCGGACGACCTTATCAAGGCGGCACGCATCGACGGCGCCGGCTTCTGGCGGATTTTTCGCAAGATCATCCTGCCGCTGTCGCCGCCGATTTTGATCGTCACCGTCATCTGGCAATTCACCGGTATCTGGAACGAGTATCTGTTCGGCGTCGTCTTCACTTCCGGCCAGCAGCAGCCGATTACGGCGGCATTGGTCGCGCTCACTGCTGGCGGCACGACCGCCCGCGCTTACGATGTGATGAGCGCAGCCGTGCTGATCGGCGCGCTGCCGCCGCTGCTGATCTACCTGTTCGGTGGAAAATACTTCGTGCGCGGCCTGACACAGGGCGCCATCAAATGAGGCATCGCCCATGTCCGCGCTGATGATCCGCGACCTTCACAAGAGCTATGGCGGGCTCGAGATTCTGGCCGGCATCAATCTCGAGGCGCGAACCGGGGAGTTTGTCGCCCTCGTCGGCCCGTCGGGATGCGGCAAGTCAACCTTGCTCGCCATGATCGCCGGCCTGGAAACCGTCACCTCGGGCGAGATCTGGATCGGCGACCGGCTGGTGAACTCCGTGCCGCCCAAGGACCGCGACATAGCGATGGTGTTCCAGTCCTATGCCCTCTATCCGACCATGACGGTGCGCCAGAACATCACCTTCGGCATGGAGAGCCGGGGCGTGCCCAAGGCGGAGCAGGCGGAAGCCGTAAAGCGGGTTGCCGCACTGCTGCAGATCGAGCAGCTGCTCAACCGCAAGCCCGGGCAATTGTCGGGTGGCCAGCGGCAGCGCGTTGCTATGGGGCGCGCCCTGGTACGCGACCCAAAATTGTTTTTGTTCGACGAGCCGCTGTCCAATCTCGACGCCAAGCTGCGCGTCGACATGCGCACGGAAATCAAGAAGCTGCACCATCGCGTCGGCAAGACGACGGTGTACGTCACCCACGATCAGGTCGAGGCGATGACGCTTGCGTCCCGCATTGCGGTGATGAACCAGGGCTCGGTGCAGCAGTTCGACACGCCGAAGCGGATCTATGACCGGCCGACCAACATGTTCGTGGCCGGTTTCATGGGATCGCCGGCGATGAATTTCATCCCCGCCCGGCTTGCGGGATCGACTAGCATCTCGGTACGCGCCGCTGACGGCAGCGACGCCACTCTTGCCCTTGCCATGCCGCTGTCCGCCGGTGCGCCAAAGGACGTGGTGCTCGGTGTTCGGCCCGAACACATCTACCGCTTCACGACGGACCTGAAGTCGCGCAAACCTGCTGTGCAGCCCTTGCAGGCACCGGTAGAACTGGTCGAACCGACCGGCGCCGAGACGCTTGCCGTCCTCAGGCTAGGCGACCTGGAGATCACCGGCCGTTTCGAGCCGGATGACGCTCCCGTCATGGGCGAGACGATAACGCTCGGCATCGACATGTCGCGCGCCTGTCTGTTCGATCCAGCAACCAGGGCGCTTCTGTGATCTGATGTCCGTGCAATTCGCGAGTTACCCGAGCTTGACCGATCGCGTCGTGCTGATCTCCGGCGGCGCCTCCGGGATCGGCGCCGATATGGTTCGCGCTTTCGTGGCGAATGGCGCCCGCGTATGCTTTCTCGATGTGCAGGATGGACCCGCGGAGGCGCTGGTGCGCAAGCTCGGTGGCGTCGCCAAACAGGCCCCCCTGTACCTCCATTGCGATGTGACGGACGTTGATGCGCTGCAGGCTTCGGTAGAAGACGTGCGCGCTAAGCTCGGTCCGGTCGCCGTTCTGGTGAACAACGCTGCCGATGATCAGCGCCAACCCGTTGACGCGGTGACAGCCGAATATTGGGACCGCAGCTTCGACGTCAATCTCCGGCATCACTTCTTCGCTGCGCAGGCGGTGCATCCGCATATGAAGGAACTCGGCTTCGGCTCGATCATAAACTTCTCTTCCATCGCCTGGCGTTTCGGCGCGGACCAAATGGTGGCCTATGCCACCGCCAAGGGGGCTGTGGTGGCGCTGACGCGCGCATTGGCGCGGTCGTTCGGATCCGACAACATCCGCGTCAATGCAGTCGAACCCGGCGCCGTCATCACCGAGCGGCAGCGCCAGCTGTGGTTCAGGACCCAGGACGCAATCGACCAGACGGTGCAACGGCAATTGATCCGCCGCGTCCTGCTGGGCGAAGAGATTGCGCGGACCGTGCTCTTCCTTGCCGCCGATGACAGCCGCATGATCACGAAGCAGTCCATCGCCGTCGATGCCGGTCTGCGCTGATGCGATCGCTTCCAAATCCTTCAACGGAACTGCCAAGCTGATGTTTCGTCTCGGCCTCAACCCATACGGACTGACCTACACTCTCGGCCTACAGGGACGCGGCACGCCGCGGCATAATCCGGACGGGACGGGGCTGGGAGGCTTCATAGCGCTTGCGCAGGAACTGGGCGCACGCACGCTCGAGATCTACGAACCATGGCTGACCGACTTGCCGGACGCCGAAATCGTCGAGCTGCGCAGGCGTCTGGCCGCGCTCGACATCGTCCCGGTGGTCAGTGGCGGACTTCTGGTGGCCGGTCCGTTGGACAGCGCGTTTCGGGCGGCGCGCCTGCTCGAGGCGACAACGATCCGTATCGCACTGACCCCCGTCCTGTGCGGCGACCGCAACCTATGGGGCCCGAAATGGAGCGAGTTCGACGCGACGATCCGCGCTGCCTTGACGGAATGGGGGCCGCGTGCGGCGGCTGAGGGCCGGGTGCTCGGCATCGAAAACCATCAGGACTTCGGCAGCGACGAACTGGTCGCGTTCTGCGAACTCGGTGGGCCGGGCGTCGGCATCACCTACGACACCGGCAACACCTTCCCTGTCGGCGAGGCGCCGCTTGCCTTCACGCGGCGCATCGCACCGCACGTCCGCCATGTCCACCTCAAGGACTATCGCGTGCAGTTCACCGATGAGGGCTATCGTCTGGTCCGCTGCGCGATCGGCGACGGCGCCGTGCCCTTCGCCGGACTGGCAGCCATCCTCGCCGAGCATCACGACACGCTGACCGCCGTGCTCGAGCCGGGCGCGCTGGAAGCCCGCCACGTTCGCTGTCTCAGCGACGACTGGTGGAACGGGTATGCGCCGAAGACTGCGCGCGAGTTCGCCGCCTGCCTGAGTGCTGCGCGCGTAAACCGCCTTGCTGACGACGCCGACTACCGGACGCCGTGGGAGCGCGACGATGACGGCGCGCTGGTTTCGTATGAGCTCGACATGATCCGGCGAAGCGCCGCCAACATGAAGAAGTTCGATTTCATTGCAATGGAGAAATCAGCATGACTGCCCGAGAACTCAGCGGCCTGACCGCCTTCGTGACCGGCTCGGGACGCGGCCTTGGTCGCGTCATGGCCGAACGCCTGGCCGAACTTGGCGCAAACGTCGCGATCCACGATCTCGATTGGACCCGGCCATCGCAGTATGGCGAATTCGCGGACCTCGGCGAATCCGCCAGGGGTTTGGAAAAGCATGGGACACGGGTAACCGCGGTTACGGGCAACATCGGTGACAGGCAAGCCGTTGCCGAAATGAAGAGGAAGATCGAAGCGGAGCTCGGCGATGTGCACGTTCTGGTCAACTGCGCCGGCGGCGATATCGGCGCCAAGGGGGTAAAGCCCAGTCCCAACAACGCGCTCGACATCGACTATGAAGACATCAAGGTGCTGACCGAGAACAATCTCATCGGCACGATGCTGGTCTGCCAGGCGTTCATTCCGCCCATGGTCAAACGCGGCTCAGGCTCGGTGATCAACATTGCCTCAGCGGCAGCGCATATCGGATGCTCGCCGGAGGTGGTCTACTCCACGCTCAAGGCGGCCGTCGTGCATTATACGCGTTGCCTCGCCAAGGAACTGATCGACGATGGCGTGCGCATCAATGCGGTGAGCCCCGGCGCCACCAAGACGGCACGGTTCCAGGCGAGCCGCGTCGTCGATCCGGAGCGCATGGATTCGACCAAGAAATCGCTGAACCGCTATGCCGAGCCTGAAGAGATCGCCGAGGCGGTGGCCTTCCTCGCCGGTCCGCGCGCGCGTTTCATCAACGGGCAGGTCATTCGCGTCGATGGCGGCTTCACCATCTTCCCAGGTTGAATCGCGACACGTTCACATGGCGAATTGTTGGGCTGAGCACACCCCAATGAGCAGGGCCGCGACGGCCCATTTGCCGACCTTACTTCGTTGATGAGTTGCGACGTGCTCGCAGAGCTCAGGAATCGACGGTGAAGTTCGGCAACACGTCGATTCTCTTGGCGACACGCTGACGTTACAGCCCGCCTGTATGCACCCACGCAATGGCTCAGATTTGTCTGGGTCGGTCTACTCGGCGCCCTGAGAAGGCGAAGATTCCGGATCGAGGCGCTTGGGCCACCGTGCGCCTGGGCAGAGCGAAACGGTCCGGTCTATAAGCTCAGAGGCGCTACATTAGAAGTTGGGGGAACAGATGAGGGAAGAGAACGACATTCAGAAGTTGGTGCGCACGCTGCGTGCTCGAGCACCTGACGACGCGGCTGAATTGCTAGCCCGAGAGTCTCCCGAGTTAATCCGCGACGCACTAAAGTTGTTACCGGATAGGCACGCCCATAAGGTGGCGGAGTATTTGCCATCGCAAAGGAGGCCCATCAAATATCATACCGACGGCAAGGATCTCGCGATCCCCGAGGCCATCGTTGAGCTGATGGATCCGATCCCCGCCAGCGTTGCTGTCGGGACGACGGTAGCCGCCGCTGTCGAGGCCGTCAGGCGCGCGCAGGTGCCGACCGAGTTGACTTACCTCTACATCACGGACGAGGGCGATAGACTGGTTGGCCTAGTGGTCTTGCGCGATCTGATGCTGAGCGGGGCCGACGCGACGGTGGATCAGATTATGCTGGCAAGTCCGTTCGCCCTTCACGTCGATATGCCTTTGAGCGAAGCCTGCAAGGCGGCGGTACGCCGTCACTACCCAGTCTATCCCGTGGTGGACGCGGAGAACCGGCTGCTCGGGCAGGTTCGCGGCTGGCGGCTGTTCGAGCAGCAAATCATCGAGATTTCTGCCCAGCCTGGCCAGATGGTGGGTGTCCAGAAGGAGGAGCGTTCTTTCACTCCGCTGTTTTCAGCCTTCTTGAAACGTCATCCGTGGCTGCAGCTCAACCTGCTGACGGCCTTCATAGCCGCTTTCGTGGTCGGCTCGTTCACAGGCACGATCGAGAAGATCGTCGCGTTGGCGGCGTTCCTCCCGGTGTTGGCCGGACAGAGCGGAAACACCGGCTGTCAGGCGCTGGCTATCACGCTGCGTGGCCTCGCCTTAGGGGATGTGGACAAACGACCGAAGCTGCACTTGGTGCTGAGGGAGGGAGCGCTCGGGATCGCCAACGGCTTGCTCGTCGGTCTGGTGGCGGCTGCGGCCATGTGGTTCTACGCTTCACGGCAGCCGGAGTCGGCATCCCAGGCGCCCATGCTGGCGCTTGTGATCCTGCTCGCCATGTCCGGATCGTGCCTCATGTCCGGGATCTCCGGCGTGCTGATCCCGTTGGGCCTGCGGCGGGTCGGCGCCGATCCGGCCGTGGCTTCCGCGATCTTCCTCACGACGGTGACCGATATTGTAGGCATGGGCTTGATGCTGGGACTGGCCACCATGCTTGTGCTGTAGGCACGCTCGACGGACGTGATCGCGGACGAGGACGTTGTTGCCTATGAAGTGACCTCGTCGGCGTTCAACAAGATAACAAAGGCTAAGCCGCACATCGCGCAGGCCGTCCTGAGAAGCATCGCCCGCCAGCTCTCCGAGCGCTTGCGCACCGCGGCGGAAGACCTTCGGATGAGCTCCATGTGACCCTGATGCGTCGTGCGGCGACCAGATACGTGGAGAATCGCGCAAACAATATTGATCTTGTCGGCTGCGCAATCCACCGCTGATTATGATTTTGATTAGTTGCCGTTTGTAGCGAATACTTGCTGGAAGCCAAGCAACGCTGAGAAGATGTTTGACCAACCAGCGTAGGCGAAATGCGAATGAACGCGATAGTTTGTTGCGCAGCTGCAACAGCTGCTGAAGACTCGGAGGTTTCCTGACAGTTCTGTCGCTTTTTTTCGTGCAGGCGTGCTAGATCCGCTGCACTAGTCGGGTTGGGGTGGGTTCTCGGCATGCATTCCTCGTTTTCAATGATCCTCGGCTTCGCCGCGGCGCTGCTTTGTACCGGCATATTGCCGGCCGGCGCACAAGGTCTCTATCCGGCCTATGACGATGCGTTTTCGGCCCGCATTGCCAATCCGACCGACAACGGAGCGCTAGCTCAATTCGTCACAGTTGCCGTCAACGCAGGGCAGTACGATCAGGCGATCTCGTCGATCGAGCAGTATCTCATCAAACATCCTCGCGATGCGCGCGCCCGGCTCTCGGCCAGCCGGTTGTATTATCATGTCGGCTCCTATGAATTGGCCCGGCGGCAGGCGCAGTACGGCCTCGAGGTCGGGGACCTGTCCGCGGATGAGCAGCAGGAAGCCGTTCGCCTGCTCGCCCGCATCGAGCGCGCGTTACGTGGCGTCACTTGGGAAATCGCTCTGACTGGCGGCATGTTCAGCGCATCCACCGATTTTGAGCCGGGCGGGGCCGAAGACGACCGCACCTTGGTCTCGCCCTATGGGCGGGCGGAAGGCTTTATCCGATGGGATCTCGGGACGCCAAGTGCTGATGCACTTGTCCTCTCGGGCTCGCTGGCAGCGACAGAGCGCTTTTTCACCAAAGACCTGTCGGTTCCCGGTGTCGAGGAGACTTTTATCCACGGGAACGCTGCCATTACCTTCGACAAGGGACTGCCCAACAGCGGGATCGATTCGCTACGGCTGCTACTTTCCGCGTTCGCCGTCACAGATCGCTTCGACAGCGACGTTCACGAGACCGGCGTCGGTCTAAGTGGGCGCTTCCTCGTGCGCCCCACCGTCGAGACGACGCTTTTTGCAGGTGCCGGCTACATCGATCTAAGCAGCTCGAAAGGCATCTTCGCCGATAGCAGGGTTTTCTATGAGGCAGGCGGCAGCTACCGCTTCCGCAATGGCCAGGCGCTCGGACTGCGCCTAGTCGGCTCGACTGACTTCGCCTCCGGAGCTGGCGAAATCGGCCGCAGCTACATGGGAGAGGTCCGCTACGGCGGCGTGGTGATGGAAGTACCGGACCTTTTCGCATGGTCTCACCAGGTCGCCGTCTCGGCCGGCCACAGCGACACTCCCGACTTGTCCGTCGGCATCGGCACGAACATCCAGAGCGACTTCTGGCGCATTGCCTCGGAAAGCGATTTTCAGCTCACTGAATGGCAGAAGGTCAGTGTCGATCTCGCCTATCGTGAAACCGACTTCGAGATCGCCAGCGGCGACCGAGATTCATTCGAATTGCTCGTGAGCTACACGTTGACACTCAACTGAAAGAGGCCGCGATGAGGACCCTGTATCGTCAGATAGCCACTTGTATCGCCTGCCTTGCCTTTGCGGCACCATCTGGCGCTGAAACGGTTGGGTCCATGACGGCCTACCAGACCAACATCATCCGCAATCACGGCGAGGCGATGAACGTCGGCGCTGGCGTCGAACTCGGCGACCAGCTGCGCAGCAATATCACCGGTCTCGGAATGCTCGTGTTCCGGGACGAGTCGAGCGCCAAGATTGGTCCGAACACCAGCCTGACGATCGATGAATTCGTCTACAATCCGGGGTCCCGATCAGGAAAGATCGACATCAGGATGAACAGCGGCCTGGCCCGTTTCTACGGCGGCCAGGTTTCGAAAGGCGGCGACATGCAAGTTGCGACGCCACACATGGTGCTCGGAGCCAGAGGTGGCATCATTGAGGTGCTTGTGATTGCTGGTCAGACCGTCGGCATACTGCGCGCCGGCCGCATGACCTGCATGATGAATGGTCGCAAGCTCGTGATCACAAACCCGGGCCACGCCTGCACGTCGGACAATGACAAACTGCTGACCGGCTACGGCGGTATCGACGCGTTCCCGATTTTGGACAGCATCGATCGAATAGCCGGCACCGGCCTGCCAGGCGAACCGGGTCCGGGGCTGAACGTAAGCGCGATTTGTGCGTCAGCACTCGGCAATTCGCTCAAAGCCTGCAAGTCCACCGACGGCGCATTGCCCGGCGTGGCCATGGAGTTCCCTGACAGCCCAACGCCCCCTGTAGGCAGTGGGGTGGATGATGAGGATGATGACTGCTTTCCCGACTGCCGGTAAGGCTGGCCGAGCGGCATGAGCCCCTCGCTTGATTGGCGGCGGGCTGCCAGGCGGAAAATACCAGGTCTTGCGGTCGTACTCTTGCTGCTCGCTTGCCATTTTGCTTTCGACGGGCCGCTGTCGCGCCTGCGCGAGCGCACGTACGACCTCTACCAGTCCCTCGCCCCGCGCCAGGCGACGGGCAATCCTGTTGTCATTGTCTCGATAGACGACGCGAGCCTTAAGGCACATGGGCGATGGCCTTGGAACCGTGGCCTTTTGGCCGATCTGGTCGATGGTGTCGCCGAGTCCGGTGCCGCGGTGATCGGGCTTGCGCTGGTGCTGCCCGAGGCTGATACCTCTCCTGATGGCATCGCTGGAGACAAGCGCCTCGCCAGTGCACTGGCGAAAAATCGAACGGCGCTCGCCGTCAGCCTGGGCAACGAGGTGACGGTTTCAGAAGCAGAGCCCAAAGCCGGCTGGTCGATCGTCGGGCAGGTACCCGAGACGCTTCCTGGCTTCACCGGTCTGACAGGCTCCCTTCCTGATTTCTCGAGCGCCGCTGCAGGCCTCGGCGTAATTCGCACTTTGCCCGATCCCGACGGCGTACTACGCCATGTGCCGCTGCTCTGGCTCCGAAATACGGCTCAAGGCGTGCAGCTCTGGCCGTCGTTCGCGCTCGAACTCCTGCGCCTCTACGCCGGAGAGAACGGCTACGTAGCTCGGATGAATGTCGCCGGGTTTGACGCGCTCAGGATGGCCGGGACCATTGTGCCACTTGAGCCGCAGGGCAGCATCCGCCTTTGGGAAACCGACACCAACACGCCGCGCATATCTGCCACTAATATCCTTTCGGGTCGCGGCGATCCGCTGCTGCGGAACGCAATCGCCATTGTTGATCTGTCAGCCGTGGGATTGACGCAGTATCTGCCCACCCCGGCGCGTCCGGCGCGACCAGGCGTCGACATCCACGCAGATGCAATCGGCCAGATGCTTGCCGCGCGTTATCTTGTAGAGCCAACGCAAGCGCGTACGCTGGAGCGGATGTGGTTGGCCCTCAGTGGCATCGTTTTCATCGGACTTTCGGGAGTTCTCGCCCAGCGTGTCATGCTTGGCGCCCTCGCTCTGGCGCTCCTGGCTGCCACTCCCTTCGTGTTTGGCGCTCTCGAATACAGCCTGCAGGGTGCGCTCTATGACCCACTGCAGCCGGCGCTTGCGACAATCCTCGTAGCTGGCTTCGAAGGCTATGCCCTCTACAGGCGCAGCGAGCAGCGCCGGTCCACCCTGGCGCGGCAGTTTTCCCAATATCTGTCGCCCTCTGTGGTGCAGCGCCTGGCAAATTCGGATACCGAAGCGATCCTGTCCGGAGAGAAGCGCGAGATCACAATCCTGCTGAGTGATATACGCGGCTTCACGGCGATGAGCGAACAACTCGATGCCCAGGAAATCGGAAAGGTGGTCAATCACTTCCTCGGCCTTGCGACCGATGAGATACTCAAGCGCGACGGGACCATCGATAAGTTCATGGGCGATGCCGTGCTAGCTTTCTGGAACGCGCCGCTTGATCAGCCAGATCATCGCGAGCGCGCGCTCGAAGCCGGGCTCGCCCTGATCGAACGGGTGAAGCGCGAAAACGCCGCGCTCACCGCGCGCGGGCACCCCCCTATCGAAATCGGCGTCGCCATCGAGACTGGCATCTGCTCCGTCGGGAATTTCGGCTCCGAACGGCGCTTCGATTACACCGCGATCGGCTCGCCGGTGAACCGCACGGCACGGCTCGAGTCAACGACCAAAAAGCTGAGCATCCCCCTGGTGCTTGGTCCCGGATTTGCCCAAGGAGCATCGATGCCGGTTGTCCAGGCGGGTGCCTTCGAACTCCAAGGCTTCAAGGGTGAGGTGCCGGTTTTCACCGTTCCGGAGATACACCCCTCGTCGCAATCTGCCGAGGCAGTGTGATGCTTGGCACCAGTTCAACTCGCTATGTCATTGGCAGCCGGCGAGCGGAAGCCAAGGGCGGCGGAAATACGATGGGCGGCCCGGGCCACCATGTCGCCCAGTTCGCTTATACGCTCTTCCGGCACCCGGTTTTCCGGGGCAGCGATGTTCAGCGCCGCGATTATCTTACCCGGCGCCACGAACACCGGTGCGGTGATCGAAATCAGATCGTCGTTGATCTCGCCGCGACTGACGAAAAACTTCGCCTTGCGGATTTGCTCGAGCCCGCCCCTAAGAAGCCGAGGATCGGTCACCGTTTTCTTGGTGAAGCGCTTCAACGAGCCGGAAAGAATGGCCTCGCGCTCCTCATCACCCATATGGGCCAGGAACGCCTTGCTCGAACCGGCATGTAGCGGACGCCGCCGGCCGACAATCGCATTGACGCGAAGGTCCCGCTTCGGCTCCCATTTGGCGACGCAAAGGCTTTCCTGGTCATCGCGGATCCGCAACTGGGTGGTTTCGCCGATCTTCTGACCGAGTTCTTCCAGAACAGGGTTTGCTATGCGGATCAGGTCCATCTGTTCGCTGGCGGCGTGGCCCAGCATCAATGCAGCGAGGCCGAGGCGATAGCCTTTTCCATCCGATGATCGCGCCAGCAAGCCGCGCCGCACCAGCGTCTGCAAAAGCCGGAAAGCGCGCGCCTTGCTGTCGCCGGAACGCCGCGCGATTTCGGAAACGCCAAGATCTGCCTCGCCGGCCACAGTCTGCAACAACCTGATCGCGCGATCGACGGAATCGACCGTGTACCGGGTATCTGCTTGATCGGTCATTTCTCACTTCCTCGCCAAAGCGTCTCGTGCAGGAGGTTAAACGAGAAAATTTGTATCGTCTAGTGAAACAATGGTTTATCTGTGTTGACAAATAGTGAAGCTTTCGTTTCACTCGCTGTCAGGAAGGAGGCCGGCACCATCAGCGGATCCCAAGCTGGGCTCGATCATGGCAAGCGGCAGCGGAAAAAGAACTCCTCCGATGGAACTATCCAGAGTGGACACGGAGAAAACCAATGATGAACCGGACAATATCGCGCCGTGCGCTGATGCAATGGGCGCTCGGCGGTGCCGCCGTCTTGCAAGGCATTGGCTGGACGGGGCTGGCCCAGGCAGCGGCAACCGGCCAATTGCGGATCGGCATGGCTGCTCCGCCGACGACGCTAGACCCGCATCTGAAGAGCAATGCGCCCAACAACGCGCTTGCCACCCATATCTACGACACGCTTGTCATCAACGACGAAAAGTCGATCTCCAGACCGGGGCTGGCGACGGCCTGGCGCGCGGTCGACGACACCCATTGGGAGTTCGACCTGCGCCCAGACGTGCGCTTCAGCGACGGTGAGCCGCTCACCGTAGACGACATCGTCGTCTCATTCGACCGGGCCAACACCATCGACAGCACGGCGTCGTTCCGGACCTACACGCGCAACATCAAGTCGATCACCTCGCCCCAAACCGGCAAGCTTCTCATCGAAACCAAGCAGCCGGAGCCGCTTCTGCCCAATTCGCTCAGTCGCATTCGCATCATCCGCGCCAAGTTCAAGGATACCCCGAGCGATCAGTTCAACAACGGCACCGCGGCGATCGGAACTGGCCCCTATGTGCTGAAGGAATATGTTTCCGGCAACCGTGTCGCGCTTTCCGCCAATCCCAACTACTGGGGACCGAGGCCTGCTTTGCCGGACGTCGAGCTCCGCATCGTCACCGATGCCGGCGCGCGGCTTGCCAACCTGCTCGCCGGCGATCTCGATCTCGTCGAACAGGTGCCCTACGAGGGTGTTGCCCGCGTCGAACAAGACGAGCGCTTTCACATCATCCGCGGCGTATCGAGCCGGGTGGTCTTCTTCTCTCTGGACACGTTCAGGGACGTGACGCCCTTCATCAGCGGCAAGGATGGCAAGCCGCTCGACCGCAACCCGCTGAAGGATCTGCGTGTGCGGCAGGCGCTGTCCATGGCGATCGACCGCAGCGCCATTGTCGAGCGCTTGATGCAGGGCAATGCTATTGTCGCTTCACAGTTTCTGCCCGCCGGCGCCCCGGGCACCTCGGCTGCTATCAAACCCGTTCCATTCGACGCTGCAAAAGCCACGGCCCTGCTTGCCGAGGCCGGCTACCCCAATGGCTTCCGCCTGACGATCCACGGGCCCAATGATCGTATCGTCAACGATTCGAAGATCGTGCAGGCCGTGGCCCAGATGTTCTCTCGCATCGGCCTGGAAGTCAGCGTCGAGGTCATGCCCTGGTCGGTTTACGCCGACAAGGCGGATGCCCATGAGTTCAGCGTCAATCTGGACTCCTGGGGCGTCAACACAGGCGAAACCTCGAACCCGATGACAGCTCTGGTCGCGACGCAGAATCCAGACGCCGGTATGGGCATCGCCAATTCGGGCCGCTACTCCAATCCCGATCTCGATGCCAAACTGGCTGTGGCGAAGCGGACGCTGGACGACACCAAACGCGAAATGATGCTCTCGGAGCTCAGCGACATCGTCTTCAACGACGTCGCCCTGATTCCGCTGCACCATGAGGTTCTCGTCGTGGCTGCCCGAAAGGACCTTCAGTTCACGACGCGGGCCGACCAGTATACGCTGGCCATGAACGCCAAGATTGTCTGAGGAGGTGTAGACTTGACGAGCATCGCCACGGGATCTGTTGCGGATCGCGGTCGCGCTACATACGATCTTGGCGCGACCGCCATCTTTGCTTCCAAATCGGACCCACGCTTCCACTATTGCCTGTATGTACCGCCCGCGGTTGGGGAAGGCGCCCAAGTCGACCTGCTGGTGGCCGTCCATGGTACCGGCCGCACCTCGTTCCTGGGTTTCCGTGATGCGTTCGCCGAGTTCGGACGCTGGAACGACTGCGCCATTTTGTGCCCGGTGTTTCCAATGGGCGTTCTCGGCGACGATGCCCGCAGCGGATACAAATACATGATCGAGGGCGACATCCGCTACGATCAGGTGCTGCTCGCGATAGTCGAGGAAGTCGTCGCGAAATACCGTCAGGACTGGACCCGCTTCGCTATGTTCGGATTTTCCGGCGGCGGGCATTTCACCCATCGCTTCGCCATCCTTCATCCCGACAGGCTATGGGCGGCGTCGATCGGCGCACCGGGATCGGTGACCCTGCTCGATCCCACGCGGGACTGGTGGGTGGGGATTCGCGACCTGCCGGAGAAGTTCGGCATCACCTTCGACGCCGCCGCGCTGGCAAAAGTGCCTGTCCAGATGATCGTCGGCGATGCCGACCTGGAGACCTGGGAAATCACGCACGCCCAGGGCAGCACCCATTGGATGCCGGGCGCCAACGATGCAGGACAAACGAGGCCGGAGCGCCTCAGGACGTTGTGTCGATCGTTCGAGGAAGCGGGTGTGCGCGTACGCTTTGATTTGCTGCCCGGGGTAGCCCACGAACGCGACGCGGTTCTCGATCCGGTCAAGGATTTCCTGGCCCAGGCGCTCAAGCAACGACGGAACGCATCAAGATGAATGCAATGATCGTTGCGCCGCAGCCGGAGGCGGTCGAGGCGGGCGCTCTGGTGCTCAAACGCGGCGGCAACGCCGTCGATGCGGCGATCGCCTGCGCTTTCATGCAAGGCGTCGTCGACCCTCAAATGGCCGGCATCGGGGGCTTTGGCTCGATGCAGGTCTATATGCCGCGACGCGGCGTGCACGAGGTGCTAGAATTCTACGCCAGGGCGCCGCTCAAAGCGTCGCCTGAAATGTGGAGCGACTTTCTGGTCGGCCAGTCGCGCGACGGCTTCGCCTTTCTGCTGGAAGGCGGCATCAGCGAGATCGGCTATCTCGCCGTCTGCACGCCGGGCAGTGTCAAGGGCTATGCCGAGGCGCTGGCGAGATACGGCACTTTTGAATGGGCCGACGTCGTCGCACCCGCCGCCAAGCAGGCGAGGCGCGGCTTTATGGTCCGCCCGCATGTCCATTGGTACTGGGCCCAGGACGGCGTAGATACCGGCGAAGTGCGCACCCTTGACAAGCTGCGCTTCAGCAACACGGGGCGCGCCATCTATTTTCGCCCGGACGGCGCGGTCAAGCTGCCAGGCGACGTCGTCGTCAACACCGACCTCGCCCAAACGCTCGAGCGGATCGCGGCCGCCGGTTCGGACATTTTCTACAAGGGCGAGATCGCCGAAGAAATCGCCGCCGACATGGCCGCCAACGGCGGCCTTATCGGGAAGGATGATCTGGCGCGCTATGAGCTATCCACCGCGCAACCGCTCTGGGGCGAGTATCGTGGCTATGATATCGCGACCAGCCCGCCGCCCGCCAGCGGCATATCCATGCTGCAATTGCTCCACATCCTCGAGCATTTTGATGTCGGAGCCATGGAGCATGACGGTGCCGAGCACATCGTCCTGCTGGCGGAGGCGATGAAGCGCATGACCATCGACAAGGACCGCCATCTCGGCGATCCTGCCTATGTCGACGTGCCGGTCGCGCGGCTGCTGTCCCGCGACTATTGCAGCGGGCTCGCCGCCGAGATCAAGGCCGGGCTGCGCGCCAGGATCGAGCGCGTCGATGACCGGTCGCCGCGCGACACGACCCATATTTCGGTGGTCGACCGTGAGGGCAATGCCGTCGCCTTGACCCACACGCTGGGCAGTCCCTCGGGGGCGATCACCGATGGCCTGGGATTCATGTACAACGGAACGATGAGCCGCTTCGACCCAAGGCCGGGCCGGGCCGGATCGCTGGCTCCCGGCAAGCGGCGGGCCAGCTCTGCGGCGCCCACAATCGTATTCAAGGACGACCGGCCGGTGATCGTCATGGGAGCGCCCGGCGGCAGCTATATCGCGCCGTCCATGGCGCAGGGGCTGATGAATCTCATTGATTTCGATATGAGCATGTCGGAAGCGGTGGCCGCCCCGAGGATCGTGGCGGTGTCGAACACAATCGACGTCTCCAATCGCATTCCGCGCTATGTCACTGAAGAAATCGAGGGCCGGGGCTACGAGGTGAAGCGCTCCTGGCAAAGTTACGCTTTTGCCGCCCTCCACGGCATCCAGATCGAAGACGGAATTTGCCGCGGCGGCGCCGATCCGCAGCGCGACGGCATGGCGATGGCGGTGCCGGCGTGATGTGCCGCGCACAGACGACCGGCGACCCTTTCCGGCAATCAGGCTGTGGAGCGATGCCATGACCGCAGCCGTCGCGCGCCGGCTGCTCCAGGCCGTGATGGTCATGTTCGCCATGACGGTTATCGTCTTCATCGCGATCAACGTCATCGGCGACCCCGTCGACATTTTGATCTCGCCCGACGCCGATCAGATCGAGCGCGCGCGCGTCGTCCAGGCACTCGGGCTCGACCTGCCGCTTTGGCAGCAGTACCTCCGCTTCCTCTGGGCAGCGCTGCATGGCGACCTTGGCGAGAGTTACGTCTACAACGAGCCGGCGATCAGGGTGATCCTGCAGCGACTGCCGGCAACACTCGAACTGGCCGTCTCTGCCATCCTCATTGCCATCGTCGTCGGCGTGCCGCTCGGGCTTTATGCCGGACTGCGGCCGGATGGCATCTTGAGCCGCGTCATCATGACCGTCAGCATCCTCGGCTTCTCGTTGCCGACCTTCTGGGTCGGGCTGGTGCTGATCATGTTTTTCGGCGTGCAGCTCGGCTGGTTGCCGAGCGGCGGGCGCGGCCAGACCGCCGAACTGTTCGGTGTCCAATGGGCGTTCCTGACCAAAGACGGCCTTGCCCACCTGATCCTGCCGGCGGTGAACCTCGCCTTGTTTGACGCCTGCCTCATTCTGCGCCTGACGCGCGCCGGCGTCGCCGAAGTCCTGCCGCTCGATTTCGTCAAGTTCGCGCGGGCCAAGGGCCTCAGGGAAACGCGCGTGATCGGCGTCCACGTCTCGAAGAACATCATGATCCCGGTGGTGACCATCATCGGCCTGGAATTCGGCTCTATCGTCGCCTTCTCGGTCGTCACCGAAAGCGTGTTCAGCTGGCCTGGCATGGGCAAGTTGATCATCGACAGCATCAACGTGCTCGACCGTCCGATCATCACCGCATACCTGATGGCGATCGTCGCCTTCTTCGTCATCATCAATCTCGTCGTCGACCTGACCTATACGGCACTCGACCCGCGGGTGCGGCTCCAGGGCGAGGGACCGTGACATGAGCGTCGACACCTTGCCGCCACCGATGCCTACCGAGGCCGAGAAGGGTGAAGAGGCGCCGTTTCGAGTGCTCGTGCGGGCATTCTTCCGCTCGCCTGCCGCCATTGCCGGCTTCGTGCTGCTGAGCGCGATCATCGGGCTGGCGCTGCTCGCGCCACTTATAGCGCCGCAAAATCCCTACGACCTCAACCAGCTCGACATCATGGACAGCCGCCTGCCGCCCGGCTCGCAATCGATGACGGGCATGATTTTCTGGCTCGGCACCGACGACCAGGGCCGTGACATGCTTTCCGGCATCATCTACGGTCTGCGCATATCGCTCGGCGTCGGCGTCAGCTCGGCACTTTTCGCCGCGCTGTTCGGCGCTTCTTTAGGCCTGCTCGCCGCCTATGTCGGCGGTCGGACCGAGACGGCGATCATGCGCATCGTCGATCTGCAACTCTCCTTCCCCTCCATTCTCGTTGCACTGATGATCCTTGCCTTTCTCGGCAAGGGAATCCTCAACGTCGTACTCGCGCTGGTGATCGTCGAATGGGCGACTTATGCACGTGCCGCGCGCGGCACGGCGCTGGTGGAGCGGCGCAAGGAATACATGGAGGCGGCAGAGTCGCTCGCCATTCCGCGATGGCGCATTCTGTTCGTCCATCTTCTGCCCAACTGCCTGCCGCCGCTGATCGTGATCGCAACGGTGCAGGTGGCGCGCGCCATTTCGCTGGAGGCGACCTTGTCCTTTCTTGGCCTCGGTGTGCCGATCACCGAGCCCAGTCTCGGCCTGCTGGTCGCCAACGGCTATCAGTACATGCTCTCCGGCATGACGTGGATCAGTTTCTATCCCGGCGTGGCGCTGCTGATTACCGTGGTTGCGATCAACCTCGTCGGTGATCGGCTCCGCGACGTGCTCAACCCGCGGGGGCGCGAATGAACGCGACCGTGCTCGAAGTCCGCGATCTCAGGACCCATTTCGGACAAGCAAAAGCCGTTGACGGCGTCTCGTTCAGCGTCGCGCGAGGCGAGGTTCTGGGTCTCGTCGGTGAAAGCGGGTCCGGCAAATCGGTCACCGGCTTTTCCATCATCGGCCTTGTCGATCCGCCAGGCACGATCGTCGGCGGCCAGATCGTCTTCGACGGCCGCGACATCACCCGCTCCAGCCGCGAGGAGATGCGAGCGCTGCGCGGGCGCCGCATGGCGATGATCTTCCAAGATCCCATGATGACGCTGAACCCGGTCCTGCGCATCGACACGCAGATGATCGAGGCGGTGCAGGCGCATGAAAACGTCTCGCGCATGGATGCCAGGGCGCGGGCGCGCGACGCGCTCGGCATGGTCGGGATCCCGAGTCCGGATGAGCGGCTGCAGGCCTATCCGCATCAGTTTTCCGGCGGCATGCGCCAGCGCGTCGTTATCGCTATTGCGCTGCTGCACCGCCCGGACTTCATCATCGCCGACGAGCCGACCACCGCGCTCGATGTGACGATCCAGGCACAGATTCTCGCCGAGATGCAAAAGCTCGTGGCGCAGAACAACACGTCGCTGATCTGGATCACGCATGATCTCGCCGTCGTCTCGCGGCTCGCCGACCGGATCGCCGTGATGTATGCGGGCCGCATCGTCGAATCCGGCCCGGTGTCGGACGTTCTCGTCCGTCCGTTGCACCCTTATACCGCCGGTCTGATCGACTCCGTTCCCAGCCGCAACCGGCGTGGCGAGCGGCTTCGGCAGATCCCTGGAATGGCGCCCAGTGTTGCGCGGCTGCCGGCCGGATGCGCTTTCGCCCCGCGCTGCGCGCGCGCCGACGCGGCGTGTGCCCAGGCGGTGCCTCTGCTCACTGCTGGCCCGCGCGAGCACCGCTGTGTTCATCCCTTGCCGGAGTTCCGCGTATGATCCCCTCCACTCCGGTTGCGGCAGACATTCAAAGCTCCTCAGCGGGTTCTAGCGGGATGGCGCCGCTGATCGAGCTGAACGAGATTTCTCACAGCTTCGGCACGCGGCCGGATCTCGCGGCCCGTTTGGCGATCTCGTTCAAACTCGCCAAACCGACGGCAAGCGTGCAGGCGATCGACGGTGTCAGCCTCGCCGTTCGCAGGGGCGAGGTTCTGGGCCTCGTTGGGGAGTCGGGATGCGGCAAGTCCACACTGGGGCGGATCGTCGCCGGCATCGTGGCGCCCAGCAAGGGATCGGTATCATGGCGCGGCAAGGACTTGAAGGCGCTTCCGCCGCTCGAACGGCGTGAGGCCAAGCTGCGCGTGCAGATGATATTCCAGAATCCCTACGCCTCGCTCAATCCGCGCCGCAAAGCGGCCGATATCGTCAGCGAGGCGCCGCGCGTACACGGGCTGGTTGAGGGCGATCTCGGTACCTTTGTCGATCAACAGTTCCGGCGTGCCGGTCTCGATCCGGCGCTAAAACACCGCTTTCCGCATCAGTTCAGCGGCGGCCAGCGCCAGCGGATCGGCATTGCGCGCGCGCTCGCCGTGCAGCCGGAATTTCTCGTCTGCGATGAGGCCGTTGCCGCTTTGGACGTCTCGATCCAGGCGCAAATACTCAATCTCTTCATGGACCTGCGCGAGAGGCTGAACCTCACTTACTTGTTCATCAGCCACGATCTCGGGGTGGTCGAGCACATCTCCGATCGGGTGGCGATCATGTATCTCGGCCGCATTGTCGAAGAGGCTCCGGCCGAGGAGATCTTTGCACGGGCCAACCATCCCTACACGCAGGCGCTTCTCGCCGAGGTGCCGCGGATCGAAACCACCAAACGCGGCTTTGCCGCGATCAAGGGTGAATTGCCGAGCCCGCTCTCGCCGCCGAGCGGATGTCATTTCCACCCGCGCTGCCCGCACGCGATGCCTCGTTGCCGCACCGAAGCGCCCCGACTGAAGGTGGTTGCTGCCGGACACAAGAGCGCATGCCACCTCAATGACGCCGCCGCCTGAACGCCTTGGAATTTTTTGAGATGACCGACCTCCAGGCGTTCCAGTCCGTGACCGACGACATGGCCCTCTGCCGCGATATCATGGTGACGATGCGCGATGGGGTAAGACTGGCGACCGACATCTACCGACCGGCAAGGGGAGGCCGCGCGCTGGACCGGCCAGCTCCCGTCATCGTTGAGCGGACGCCTTATGGCAAGGCGATGGCATCGCGCGCCGAACTCGAGGTCAGCATGACCGAACCGATGGATCGCGCGACGGTCGCCGAGCATTTCGTGCGCCATGGCTACATCGTCGTCTACCAGGACTGCCGCGGCCGCTACGGCTCGGAAGGCGAGTTCGTCAAATATCGCTCCGAAGGTCCGGACGGCTACGACACGCTTGCATGGATCGCAGCCCAGCCCTGGTGCAATGGCCGGATCGGCACCATGGGCCTTTCCTATGCTGCGCATACCCAAATGGCGGCGGCGTGCCTTGCGCCGCCGGCTCTTGTAACCATGATCCTCGATTCCGGCGGATTCTCTAACGCCTTCACCTGCGGCATCCGCCAAGGCGGCGCGTTCGAGCTGAAACAGGCGACCTGGGCCTACCGGGAAGCCCGCGAGAGCGCCGTCGCCGCCGGCGACGAGTTGGCCCGAAAGGCGCTCGAAGCGGAAAACCTGCATCGCTGGTTCGGCAAAATGCCCTGGTCTGAGGGCCGTTCCCCGCTCCGCTGGGCTCCGGACTACGAGGCTTACCTGCTGGAGCAGTGGCGGCACGAGACTTTCGACGGCTTCTGGAAGCAGGTCGGCATTCATGCAGCGGGCTTCTACGACGCCATTCCCCACATTCCGATCGCCCTGATCTCGAGCTGGTTCGACGTCTATGTCCCGACGACGTTCGAGAATTTGGCTGGCCTTGCCCGAAACGCGAAACGGCCGCTCGCCTTGATCATGGGTCCGGGCTTGCACGGCGACCGCAATCTGACCTTTGCCGGCGACGTCGATTTCGGACCGAACGCTCCGCTCGGCGGCAATGTGGCGGCAAGCTGGCTGGAGTTTCGTCGCCGTTGGTTCGATCGCTGGCTGAAGAGCGGGTTGGAGGACGATCTCGACGAGGAGCCGATCCGTCTTTTTGTCATGGGCGGGGGAAAGGGCACGAAAAATGAAACGGGCCGTCTCGATCACGGCGGGCGCTGGATCAAAGGCAAGCGGTGGCCGCTGCCGAACGTGACGGAGCAAAGCTATTATCTGCACCCCAACGGCAGGCTCTCGGAGGCCTTTCCTGCGCCCGACGCCGTCGCGCTGAGCTATGATTTCGATCCCGCCGATCCGGTCCCGACCATCGGCGGCGCGCTGACCAGCGGTCAGCCGATCTTCGCCGGCGGCGGCTTCGACCAGAGAGAGGACAAGAGGTTCTTCGGCTGCCGCAATTTCGGCTTGCCGCTTTCCGCCCGTCTCGATGTCCTCTCCTTTGAGACCGAGCCGCTTGCCGACGATTTGACCGTGCTCGGACGGGTAGAGGTGGAGCTCTGGGCGGCGACCGATGCACCCGACACCGACTTCACGGCGAAACTGATCGACGTCTATCCACCGAGCGCCGACTATCCGACGGGCTTTGCCCTGAACCTGACCGACGGGATTTTCCGCTGCCGCTTCCGGCGTTCATTCGAAAGAGCCGAACTCGTGAAGCCTGGAGAGATCATGCGGCTTCGCATCGAGCTATTTGCGACTGCCAATCTGTTCCGTGCCGGCCATCGGCTGCGGCTGGACATCTCTTCGAGCAATTTTCCGAAGTTCGACGTCAATCCGAACACCGGTGCGCCGGCGGGGCTCGGCCGTAGCCGGCAAGTGGCGCGCAACACGGTTTTCCTCGATGCAACGAGGCCATCGCGGCTGATCGTGGAGAGATTATGAGCAAATCGGGCGGGCTCTAAGCCCAGCACAATCAGCTTGCGCAAAGACAGGCCGCTGTGGGGCATGGGCCTCAATCGTATTTGGCGACAAAGCGTCCGACGGCGGCGAGGCAGTCGTCCTTCTCCTCGACATGCGGCATATGGCTGGAATTTGGGAAGACCATGCCTTCGACGTCGGGAATATGATCGAGAAAGGGCTGGACGCAGGCTTCGGTCGCTTCGTCGTAAAATCCGCGGAACGCCAGCGTCGGCGCCTCGATCAGATGCAGGCGCTCGACGATGGTCCAGTTCCGCATCGTGCCGATGACGTGGAATTCATTGGGTCCGTTCATGGTGTGATAAACCGTCGGATCCGCGTCGATTGCCGCGAATGTCCGGGCGACCTCCCGCGGCGTTGGAAGGACACGGCAGACGTGGCGGTCATAGAAGGCTTTGGTTGCCGCAACATAATCCGGGTGATCGGTGGTCCCGGCTGCCTCGTGCCGGTCAAGCGCGAGTTGCACATCGGCCGGCAGCCCGGCCCGCAATTGCAGCGCGCCTTCCACCCATAGCGCCATTGAGGCCAGCGAATTGGCCAGGATCAATGCCTTGAGCCCTGCAGGGCGTCGCACGGCATGTTCGGCCGAAAGTATGCCGCCCCAGGACTGGCCGAGCAGGGCGTAACGCTCGGCAATGCCGATGTGAGCGAGCAGCGCATCGAGTTCGCCCAAAAAGAAATCGACGGTCCAGAAGTCGCCGCCCTTGTCGGGCAGATGGGTCGACTTGCCGTTGCCGATCTGATCGTAGTGGATGACGGCCCGCCCGGTATCGGCAAGCTCCCTGAATGAATCGACATAGTCGTGGGTGCAGCCCGGCCCGCCGTGAGCGATGACCAATGGCAGCTTGCCCGAGTTGAGATCTCCGATCACGCGATACCAGGTGCGGTAGCCCCTGTAATCGCTGAATCCTTCGGTGGTCACATGTGCCGTCACAGTTCCAAGCTCCGGGTCCTGGCTGGCAGGAACCAAAGTGACGGACCCTCCCAAGCCTTGTTTGCGGCCGACGGTACTAAGCGGCCCGGCGCATTTACAGCTAGCACTATTTATAGGTTTGCCCTGGCGGGAGGAGCCCTCAGGCGGAGCGCCTCAATGCTCCGGCTCGAGCAGCCGGTAGTGGGCAGCCAGCGCGATGGCGTGGAAGCGGTTGCGCGCGCCAAGCTTGCGTGTCGCCGCGTTGAGATGCAGCGTTGCTGTCGGCACCGCGCGGCCAATCTCGCGCGCGACCTGCTTGGCCGTCAGTCCGGCGGCGGCGAGGCGCAGGCACTGGCGCTCGCGCGACGTCAGGTGGACGTATGGGCAGGTGCGGATGCCGGCATCGAAACCGGCGTAGACGGAGTCGTGCAAGAGATGGCCCAGATCGCCGATTTCGGCGATTAACTGCCTTGCTTCGGCCTCGAACCCTGGCTCTGGGTCGGCGCGGATCGCGGTGAAGGTGGCCAGATCCCCACCGGCAAGACGGATGGGCACGGTGACGCCGCAGGTCATCCTGGTATCGAGCAGATAGCTGATCACCGGATCATGCCTGGACCGAAGCACATGCTGCATGACGGTGCTCTGAACGCCCTTGTGCGACCAGAGGAACGGCCTCGATACGGCGAGCGCGGCTTCCTGCACCGGGTCAAGCTGATAATAGCCGCCTTTGCACCAGAGATCCTGCATGTCGCGCGGCACGTTGTGCAGAGCCATCAGCGACGGGGTGATCAGGTCGCCCTCATGGCTGACCGGCACGGGCGTATAGTCATAGATGAATGAGGTGAAACCGACGGGCTCCAGCACATCGGTCGCCACCGCCATGGCGGCGTCGATGCTCATTCCCGTTCGGAACCGGCTCTCTAGATCGCCTGAAAAGCCCTGCATGCGACAAGCTTACCCGCTGGCCATTGCTTGTCAAATAGCCATGTCACCCGCGTGCCCAATAAATAGGCTTAAGGCTGGCCTCTCCGACCTATCTATCTTAATAGCTATCCTGCTCGGCTTCGCTGGTCGTAGTCTTTTCCAATTGGGCGAAGGTGCGGAGACCACCCGCGACCCAGATCATTTCCAGCCACGCCGCGGTCGTCGATTGCGTATAGCGTGGCCAGTCGACACGCTTTCCACGAGGAAACACAGCCATGCGACCCCAGAAGGCACTTGCAGCATTGATACCCGGCCTGGCTCTGCTCGGCATGACGATCGTGTCGCCGCCGAGCAGTGCCTTGGCCGCGGAAGGCAAGCTTGGCGGCACGCTCCGCTTGCTGGCCAACGCCGCTGCCGGCACCGCCGATCCGCATATCAATTACACGCTGCAGTTTTTCCAGATGAACTATATTCTCTACGATGGTCTGGTGACCTACAAAAAGGCCGGGGACAAGACCGGCTTCGAGGTGGTCGCGGACCTCGCTGAAACCCTGCCGAAGGTCGAAAACAGCGGCAAGACCTACGTCTTCAAGCTGCGCAAAGGCATCAAGTTCGCCGACGGCTCGGACGTCACCAGCAAGGATGTGGTGGCTTCGTTCCAGCGCATCTTCAAGATCAGCGGGCCGACGGCCGGGACCTTCTACAACGGCATCGTCGGCGCCGATGCGTGTTTGAAAACCCCGGCGACATGCACCCTCGATGGCGGCCTGTCGGTTGACGACGCAGCCGGAACGATCACCTTCAACCTGGTCCAGCCGGATGCCGAGTTCCTGCAGAAGATCGCCATTCCGCACGCGGCGATCCTGCCGGCGGGCGCGCCGCTCAAGGATGCCGGCACTGATCCGATCCCGGGCACTGGGCCCTACATGATCGCGAGCTATGACCCGAACAAGCTGATGAAAATGGTGCGCAATCCTCACTTCAAGGAATGGAGCAAGGAAGCCCAGCCGGCAGGGTATCCCGACGAGATCGACTATGAATTCGGCCTCACCGACGAAGCGGCGGTGACGGCGGTCGAGAACGGGCAGGCGGACTGGATGTTCGATCCGCCGCCGGCGGACCGTCTCGGCGAACTCGGCACCAAATATGCCAAGCAGGTCACCGTGCATCCGCTGATGGCGATGTGGTATGCGCCGATGAATAACAATCTGGCGCCGTTCAACGACATCCGTGTTCGCCAGGCGGTGAACTTCGCCATCGACCGCGCCGCGATCATCAAGCTCTTTGGCGGCAGCAATCTGGCGCAGCCGGCTTGCCAGATGCTGCCGCCGGGGTTCCCGTCATTCGCGCCTTATTGCCCATTCACCGCCAATCCGGGCGAAAAGTGGTCGGCGCCGGATATGGACAAGGCCAAACAACTGGTTGCTGAATCGGGAACTGCTGGTCAGGAGGTGACGATCATCACCGAGGACAGCAGCGTCTCGAAGTCGATCGGGGTCTATCTGCAGGACGTGCTCAACCAACTCGGCTACAAGACATCGGTCAAGCCGATCTCGCAGAACATCCAGTTTACCTACATCCAGAACACCAACAACAAGGTGCAGATCTCGGTCTCGCAATGGTTCCAGGATTACCCGGCGCCATCCAATTTTCTGGAAGTGCTGTTCAGCTGTGCCTCATTCACGCCGGGCTCGGACGCCTCGGTCAACATTTCCGGGTTCTGCGACAAATCGATCGACGCGTCGATGGCCGAAGCAGAGACAGCCACCATCGCCGACCCAGCCAAGGGCGCAACGCTGTGGACGGCCATCGACAAGGCGGTGACGGACAAGGCCCCGGTCGCTGTTTTGTTCACACCCAAGCGGGTCGATGTCGTCTCTTCCAGGCTGAAGAACTTCACCTTCAGCCCGCAATTCTACTGGATCGTCAGCCAGTCCTGGGTCGAATGATCCCCTCGAGCCAATGCGACGGAGTGCCACCGGCGCTCCATCGCATTTCCTTTTCCGCCGGATCAGCGCATCTTCCAGGTCGAGATTTTTGCCAGGCAATCCTGTTTATGGTCCCCCGTTCATGGTCAATGTCATTGCGGACCAGCCTGACGCCCCGGTCCGCCAGGCCGCCGCTGGCCCATGGCGCACGGCATGGCGCAAGCTTAAAGCCGATCGTTCGGCAATAGCGGCGTTCGGTGTGCTCGTCGTCATCGTCATCGCTTCGCTGGCGGCGCCGCTTTATGCGCAATACATCGCCCACACGGATCCTTTCGTAACCAATCTCAACGGCGAGATCGTCATCGATGGGGTGACCCAGCCGGTACTGCAGGCTTCCACCGAAGGCCTTGGCCTCGGCATGACGCCGATTGGGCCGACCTGGCGGATCGGCCCGTATCTGCTCGGCGCCGACAATCAGGGCCGAGACGTCGCGGCGCGGCTGCTTTACGGCGGGCGGGATTCGCTGTTGATCTCGGGCGCTGCGGCTGTGCTGTGCCTCGTCCTGGCGACCTTTCTGGGGGTTGTTTCCGGGTTCTTCGGCGGCATTGTCGACGTCGGCCTGTCGCGTATTCTCGACGTGCTCTGGGCGTTCCCGGTTTTCCTGCTGGCGATTTCGCTGTCGATCGTGCTGATCGCGCAGAGCATCCAGATCGGTCCGTTCGAAATTCGCTCCGGCAGCCTGTGGCTGCCGATCTTCATCATCGGCATCGTCTATGTGCCCTATGTGGCACGGCCGATCCGTGGCCATGTCCTGACCTTGATGCAGGCCGAATTCGTCACCGCGGCGATCGGGCTTGGCGCGTCGCCCTGGCGCATCCTGCTGCGCGACATCATGCCAAATGTGGTGACGCGCATCATCGTTTTCGTGCCGTTGATCCTGGCACTCAACATGATGACCGAATCCTCGCTGTCGTTTCTGTCGATCGGCGTGCAACCGCCGGACGCCAGCTGGGGCACGATCATCCAGGACGGTCAGGGCCTGCTCTATTCCAGGCCGATCGTGGCGCTGGCGCCCGGGCTTGCCATTGTCATCACTGTGCTGGCTCTCAACATTCTCGGCGACGGCGTGCGCGATGCGCTCGATCCGAAATCCTCGCCGAGGGGCATCTAGTGCTTGCCGCCATGAGTTTTCGGCTCGGCCAGATGATGCTGGTCATGTTCGGCATCAGCGTCGTCGCTTTCCTGATCTTCTTCGCCACGCCCGGTGCCGATCCCTCGGCGCGCATTGCCGGCCGCAACGCGTCCCAGGAGACATTGGTCCAGGTCCGCCACGATTTCGGTCTCGATCGGCCATTGCCGGTGCAATACGGGCTGATGATGAATCGGCTTTTCGTCAGCCGCGACCTCACCTCCTTCGTCAATCGCGGGCAGCGCGTGATTCCTGCGGTGACAGGCGCCATTCCGGTTACGCTGTCGCTGGTCGGCGGCGCGGCGGTGCTGTGGGTGCTCGGCGGACTGATCGTCGGGGTGATCGCCGGCGCGACGCGCGGCACATTCATCGACCGGGCGCTGATGATCCTGAGCCTGATTGGAGTGTCCGTTCCGGTCTTCTGGCTCGGCGAGGTCGCTAATCTGCTGACACAGAGCCGCTGGCATGACACCTGGCTGTTTTCTTGGGTTCCTCCGCTCGGCTACATGCCCCTGACACAGGACCCCTGGGGCTGGTTCAAGGCGCTCGTCATTCCGTGGTTCACGCTGGCGACGCTTTATGTCGGCCTTTACGGACGGGTGCTGAGGGCAAGTCTGATCGAGATGATGCAGGAGGATTTTATCCGCACCGCGCGGGCCAAGGGGATCGGCGAGCGGCGGGTTTTGCTGCATCACGGCCTCAGGACGTCACTGGTGGCATTCGTCACCATGTTCGGTCTCGATTTCGGTGCCTTGGTCGGCGGCGGCGCGCTGTTGACCGAAGTGGTCTTCGGGCTGCAGGGCGTCGGGAAATTGACCTATGAGGCACTGCAGACCCTCGACCTGCCGATGATCCTTGCCACGGTGATCTACGCCTCGTTTTTCGTGGTGATGGCAAACTTCGTCGTCGACGTCGTCTTCGTCTTTATCGACCCGAGGGCTCGCGATGTCCGTTAACGCTCCCCTTCTCGTCGTCGAGGGTCTCACCGTATCCTTCCGCAGCGACGCGGGGCTGGTGCGGGCTGTGGCAGGCGTCTCGTTTGCCGTCGAGCAGCGGGAGATCGTCGGTGTCGTCGGTGAGTCCGGTTCTGGCAAAAGCCAGACCTTGCTGGCCATCATGGGGCTGATCGACAGCCCCAATGCCGTCGTCTCCGGTTCAATCCGTTTTTTGGGGCAGGAGCTCGTCGGGCTCAACCGGCGTGCGCTCGATGCCATTCGCGGCCGCCAGATCGCGATGATCTTCCAGGATCCGATGTCGGCGCTCACCCCGGTGCACACGATCGGCAACCAGATCGGCGAGCAGGTGCGTGCGCATGAGAAAGTGTCGGCGCGGGCGGCACGGGCGAGGGCGGTGCAGTTGCTGGATGCGGTCGGCATTGCCAATCCTGATCGGGTCGTCGACGGCTATCCGCACCAGCTCTCCGGTGGCATGCGCCAGCGTGCGGTGATTGCGATGGCGCTCTCGTGCAATCCGGCGCTGCTCGTCGCGGATGAACCGACCACGGCCCTGGACGTGACCGTGCAGGCGCAGATCCTCGAACTGATCGCACGGCTGCGCGATCAGTTCGGCTCGGCGGTGATCCTGGTCACACACGATCTTGGCGTCGTCGCCCAGGTCGCGGATCGGGTCTTGGTCATGTATGGCGGACGCTTCGTCGAGGAGGGCCGCAAGAGCAGCGTGTTCCGAACGCCGCTGCATCCTTACACGTGGGGCCTGTTCGGCTCGATCCCGCCGATGGATGGTGAGCGTCCGGCACGGCTCGCCGCGATTCCGGGAGCTCCGCCTTCCCTCTCCAACCTGCCGAAAGGCTGCGCCTTCGGTCCGCGCTGTGCCTTTCGCCACGATGCCTGCCTGGTCCAGCTCCCGACAATGCGTGGCGACGGCCATCGCGCCGCCTGCGTATTACCGGAAGCCAGACGCAAGCAATTCAACATCCACAAGGCTGTCGGCGTGGAAATGCAACGATGAGTGCTGCGCCACGCGAGCGCCCGCTACTTCGCGCCGGAGATCTTTCGAAGCATTATCACGTCGGCCGCTCGATTTTCCCGGCGCAGCGCCGGACGGTCCAGGCGGTCGACACGGTATCGCTCGACATCTGGCCCGGGGAAACGCTAGGCATCGTCGGGGAGTCAGGTTGCGGCAAATCCACCCTTGGCCGCTGCCTGGTGCGCCTGACCGATATCACCTCCGGTTCTCTGGAGTTCGAGGGCCGCGACATTACCGACGCGTCTCAGCGTCAGCTCCGTCCGTTGCGGCGACAGATGCAGATGGTCTTTCAGGATCCGAGCGCCTCGCTCAATCCACGTCGGCGGGTCGGCGATCTTTTGGCCGATCCGTTCCGCATCCATGAGCGCCTCTCGGCATCGGAAATGACGGACCGCGTCGCCGAGCTTCTGCGCCGGGTCGAATTGTCCCCCGAACACGCGTCGCGCTATCCCCACGAATTCTCGGGCGGCCAGCGCCAGCGGATCGGCATTGCTCGCGCGCTGGCGCTCCGGCCAAGGCTGATCGTGGCCGACGAGCCGGTCTCGGCGCTCGACGTTTCGATCCAGGCCCAGATCGTCAATCTGCTCGCCGATCTGCGCGAGGAGTTCAACCTGACCTATGTATTCATCGCCCATGATCTATCCGTGGTGCGCCAGATTTCGACGCGCGTGGCCGTCATGTATCTGGGATCGGTCGTGGAGAGCGGGCCGACCGATCTGGTCTTTGCGGCGCCCAGGCACCACTACACCACGGCACTCCGTTCCGCGGTGCCGATACCCAGTATCGATCAGGCACGACGCGAGCGGCTTGTCCTGAAGGGTGACTTGCCGAGCCCGATGAACCCACCCTCCGGCTGCCGGTTTCACACCCGCTGCCCGGCTGCCACTTCCATGTGCCGCAACGAACGTCCGCTGCTGCAGAGCACGGGCGACGGTCGCCTGGTTGCTTGCCATCATCCGGGCGGCGGGTAAGGCGCGGGATTCTCGTTGGGGAGGGGACAGGTCGTTGCGTGTGGCGGCGAAGTCGAAGCACAACGGTCTAGATTGCTCCCGTCCGCTCAAGCGGGCGCGGCTGTGCCGAGAGCTGCGGCCAGGACATCAGCGAGGCCACGGCCGGCGCTGCCGTCCTCGTCGAGGCGCGGATTGTAGATGGTGACCTCGATCCCGACCGCCTTGCCGCTCGCCAGGATGATGCGGAGTGCCGCCGACAGTTCGTCCCAAGACAGCCCGCCCGGTACGCGGAAATCGACCGCCGGCATGATCGCGTCGTCGAGACAATCGGCGTCGAGATGGATGAAGAAGCCGTCGAGTTCCGCCCGCGTCAGGTCGCCAACCGCCCCCCGGGGGGGGGGGGGGGCCCCCCCCGGGGGGGGGGGGGGGGGCAGGCTTAGCAGAATCGGAGGGGGGGGAACGCGGGGGGAGCGGAGGGGCGCGGGGCGCGG
>NZ_JBVVQJ010000049.1:0-40871 GCF_055811475.1 Mesorhizobium sp. WSM4829
GCGTCTTCGACGCCTGGTTCAGACATCAGAAAATAGAAACCATCGACCTCAATGCCATTGATCGATAGGATGGCAAACTGTTCGCGATGTCTTCGCACACCTGTTCGCGATGTCTCCGGTCCAAACAAAGGGGAGAAGGAAAGGGCGCGCCTACAGGCGCTATTCCTTCACCGCTCCGGTCATCGAGGAAACGTAGTGCTCGACGAAGAACGAATAGAGCACCACCACCGGCAGCGAGCCGATCAGGGCTCCGGCCATCAGCGCTCCCCATTCATAGACGTCGGAGCGGACAAGCTCCGTCAGCACCCCGACCGGCACCGTCTTGTTTTCGGACGACTGGATGAACGTCAGCGCATAGATGAATTCGTTCCATGACAGGGTGAATGCGAAGATGCCGGCCGAAATCAGGCCGGGCACCGACAGCGGCAGCACGATCTTCATGAGGATCTGCCAGCGGCTCGCCCCGTCGATGAGCGCGCATTCCTCCAGTTCGAACGGGATCGAACGGAAGTAACCCATCAGCAGCCAGGTGCAGAAAGGCACCAGGAAGGTCGGGTAGGTGAGGATGAGCGCGAACGGGGTGTCGTAAAGCCCAAGGTTGAACACCATCACCGACAGCGGGATGAACAGGATCGACGGCGGCACGAGATAGGCGAGGAAGATCGCCAGCCCGACCTGCCGCGCCCCGGAAAACCGCAGCCGTTCGATCGCATAGGCCGCGAACACCGCAGCCAGCAGCGACAGGAACGTGGCGGCGGTGGAGATGATGATCGTGTTGAGCAGCCAGCCCGGATAGGACGTGTCGAACAAGAGATAGCGGATGTGCTCGAAGGTCGGATGCACGACCCATAATGGATTGAAATTGGCGTAGTCGGTCATCTCGAGGTTGGGTTTGATCGCCGTGATCGTCATCCAGTAGAACGGGAACAACAGCACGATGACGAACACCAGCAACGGCAGATAGACCGTCACCACGCGCCGCGGCAGGCTCTGAAGGTAGCCCATGCCGCCTTCGTCGAGTTCCGGACGTTTCGTTTTTTTGATCGTGGCCATGTCAGTCTCCGCCGCCTTGCTGCCATTTGCGGCGTTGCAGGCCGAAATAGCTGAACAGGATCGCCGCAAGCAGGAACGGTATCATGGCGACCGCGATGGCGGCGCCCTCGCCAAGCTGGCCTCCCGAAATGCCGCGCTGGAACGACAATGTCGCCATCAGATGGGTGGCATTGACCGGTCCGCCGCGGGTCAGCACATAGATCAGCTGGAAATCGGTGAAGGTGAACAGCACCGAGAACGTCATGGTGATGGCGATGATCGGCGTCAGCAGCGGCAGCGTCACAAAACGGAACAATTGCCAGCGACTGGCGCCGTCGAGCGTGGCGGCCTCGTAGAGCGACTGCGGAATCGTCTGCAAGCCGGCCAGCAGCGTGATCGCCACGAACGGAATGCCGCGCCAGACATTGGCGGCGATGACCGAAGCGCGCGCGTTCACAGGATCGCCGAGGAAATTGATGCGATGGTCGATCAGGCCCATTTCCATAAGTGCCCAGGACAGGATCGAGAACTGCGAATCATAGATCCACCAGAAGGCGATTGCCGACAGCACCGTCGGCACCACCCACGGCAGCAGCACGATCGCGCGGAAGAACGATTTGAAGGGAAGGTTCTGATTGAGGATAAGCGCAAGCCAGAGGCCGAGCGCGAATTTCAGGATCGACGCGCTAATCGTGTAGAGCAAGGTGTTGAAGACGGAGAGCCAGAAGACGGCGTCATCCGACAGATATTGGTAGTTTTCGATGCCTATGAAGATACCGGGGCGGCCGATGCGGGCATCCGTGAAGCCGAGCCAGATGCCGAGCCCGAGCGGATAGGTCAGGAAGACCAGCAGCAGCGCTGCCGCCGGCAGCATGAAGCCGAAGCCAAGCGCGTTCCTGCTGTCGGCCAGGAGCGACAGGCTCCGCGACAGGATCGACGGACGCGGCTGAACGGCAGCGGACGACACGGCCATGGGACGGCTCCTCATAAGCTCTGCTGGCATGGTGGCCTGAGTGGCCGCCACACGATTCTGGGAAACAGACCGGGCAGCGCGGTCGCGGCTGCCCGGATCGGCAGTGATCAAACGCGATAGTAGCGGTTGGCGCGTTTCTCCGCCTCTTCCATCGCCTCCTGCGGCGTCGCCTGGCCGGTCACCGCCTTGGCGAACATGTCGACCAGCACATAGTCGGCCATGGTCGCAGCCGAGGCGTAGCCGAGCGGCCCGGCATAGCCATTGGGACGCAGCGTCGCCGAGGCCTTGGCGTAAGCGGCATTGTTCGGGTCGGCCGTCCACACCGGATTGTTGTCGAAGGCCTTGAGTGTCTGGCAGCAATAGCCGGCCGAGGAGGTGATCCATTCCGCCATTTGCTGTTCCTCGAACATGAACTGCAGATAGGCTTTTGCCGCGTTGGGGTAGGGCGTGTAGTCGAAGATCACGGCCGTGGTCACCTGGAACAGCTCGACGGATTTCCCGACGGGACCGATCGGCAGGCTGGTCGTGCGCATATCCTTGGCGATTTCAGCCAGTTTCGGATCATTGTCCTTGTTGGTCTTGGCCGTGTTATACACGGAAATGCCGTTGGCGATGACGCCCAGTTCGCCGGCCAGGAAGGCGCGGTTGTTGTTCACGTCGAGCCAGCTTTCGGTGCCGGGGATGAAGGTCTTGTAGAGTTCCTGGGCGTATTCGATCGCCTTGAGCGTCTCGGGGCTGTTGATCATCACCTTTCCGCTCTCGTCGACCATCTGGCCGCCATGGCTCCAAAGCAGCCAATGAGCATAGTTGTTGCCGTCGCCGACGCCATGGCCGTGCGTGAAGCCGGCCGGATGCCCCTTCGCCTGCAAGGCCTTGCAAAGATCGAGGAAGCCCGCCGTGTCCTTCGGAAATTCCGAGAAGCCAGCCTCCTTCACCCAGCTTTCCCGATAGACCATGGCATTGCCGATGGTGGCCAGGGGCAGGCCGAGGAATTTTCCCTCGCGTGTCGCATATTGCTTTGGTCCGTCGTGCCAGCCGCCATATTTCGTGCCGAGATACTCACCCAGTTCCGACACGTCGTGCAGCTTGTCGGGGTACTGGTGCGGGTCGTCGAACCAGACCAGCATCAGATCTGGACCGGAGCCGACATTGGCGGCAACCGCCGCCTTGGGGCGAATGTCCTCCCAGCTTTCCTTGTCGACGCGGACCTCGACGCCGGTCGCCTCGGTGAACCGCTTGGTGTTGGCCAGCCATTGGTCTTCATCGCCCTGAACGAATGGCGACCAGCGCAGCATGCGCAGCTTTGCGCCGTCTTCGGGCTTGTACGTCAACCCCTCCTGGGCAAAGGCGGAAGAGCCGACGAAGCGGCTTCCCAAGGCTCCCGCCGCCACGCCGGCAGTCGTGCGGATCACGTCACGTCTGGTGAATTTCATGCTCGTTTCCTCCTGTTTATTGTCTCGCCTTATGGTTCCTACTGCCGGGCGCGCAGTTCGAAGCGCTGCCCGGTTTCGCCGTGAAAGAGATGGATGAGGCCCGGTTCGGCCGTGAGCCGGACGGTCTCGCCCGGCGTGAAGGAATGGCGCTCGCGGAAATTGGCGACGACCTCGTCACCGCCGGCCGTCCGGCCGATGAGCTGCACTTCCGACCCGGTCGGCTCGACCACCACGACAGTGACTGGAATGCCATCGTCTTGGGATAGCCGCAGATGCTCGGGGCGTATCCCCAGCACCACCTGCTCGCCGCTGCCGGTCGACGGCACTGCGGCCAGCGGCAGGGAAATCCCCCCGGAGCCGCGAAAAGACAATGAGCCGCCATCCGTCGCGATTTCGCCCCTCAGCATGTTCATGGCGGGCGAGCCGATAAAGCTGGCGACAAAAAGGTTGTTGGGCCGGTCGTAGAGTTCCAATGGCGGCCCGATCTGCTCGACGATGCCGTCATGCATGACGACGATCTTGTCGGCCATGGTCATGGCCTCGATCTGGTCGTGGGTGACATAGACCGTCGTGGTCTTTAGGCGCTGGTGCAGTTCCTTGATCTCGGCGCGCATCTGCACCCTGAGCTTGGCGTCGAGATTGGACAGCGGCTCGTCGAACAGGAAGACCGCCGGATCGCGCACGATCGCCCGGCCCATGGCGACGCGCTGGCGCTGGCCGCCGGAAAGCTGCCGGGGATAGCGCTCCAGCAACGGCACCAGCCCCAGGATTTCGGCGGCGCGCTTGACGCTGGCAGCGCTTTCGGCTTTCGCAACACCCTTGAGCATCAGCGAGAACGCCATGTTCTCGGCGACGGTCATGTGCGGGTAAAGCGCATAGTTCTGGAACACCATGGCGACGTCGCGTTCTTTTGGCGCAACGTTGTTGACGACGCGCTCGCCAATCGCGATCTGGCCGCGCGAAATCTTTTCCAGGCCGGCGATCATCCTGAGAAGGGTCGATTTTCCGCAGCCCGACGGCCCGACCAGCGTGACGAACTCGCCGTCCTCTATATCGACGCTGACACCGTGGAGAATCTCGACGGTTCCAAATGATTTGTAGACATCGCCAATCGCGACAGACGCCATCGATTTCCTCCCGAATGCTTCCTGCGACGTCTTCGAAGGAAACCGCTTTCCTGACTGGCCGCGGCAGTTCCCAAAGCTCCTCCCTGGTCACGCGCGATGATGAAACGGTAGCGCTACCAGACTGCCCTGTAAAGCGGCTGCGTGGCAAGCACGCTTCTTCGCCGCGCCTGATCGTGTTTGTCCCCAATGGGATTGGAGTTCGCCATGTCCAGGGTCGCAGCAGGAGAATGATTTGCCCAGCCCCAGCCCTTGAAACCGGAGGTGCGAGAAGCCATCAGCTACGACACCAGCCTAATCGGAAACTTCGGTTTGCGGCCGGTCGCGGCCGTCGGCGAGCTCGTCGTGCCATTTGCCTTCGGCGTCCTCGTACTGGATGCCGTCGGTGGTGCCGGCGACCTGCTGTTCGGCCGAAGCGATCTCGGCGGCGCGCAGCGCATCCTCGTGCGTAGGGAACGTCTCCGAAAATGTCTCGCCGACCTTGTAGGCCCAGCCCCCGTCATGCTCGACGATCTTGTAGGTCAGCTTGGCCATGAAATCCTCCAGTGGAAAAAGCTCGGTTGCTCAATGCGGTTTGCCTTGGGGCAGTTTGCGGTCGGGCAGTTTGCCTTCGGGCAGTTTGCCTTGGGGCAATCTCTCGTTGGGAACCAGCACGTCCGATTCCTTGGCGGCCTCGACCAATGCCCGGCGCGCATCCGCCGTCGAACGATACCCTTCCAGCACTTTTAGGCAAGTGTCGAGAGCATCGCGATGCCGAGGGCCACGATTGAGCGGCCAGGCGGTCATCAGGCACTCCGCAGCTTCCTGGGTGCTGCGGATCTCACGGTATTTGCCGACATGGCCAAGTTCGACCACGACCGGCTTTTCAAAAGGCTTGCTGTCCATCATCGCCGCCAACGCGGAGCCGCCGATTTGGTTGCACGCCCCTCGGCGTGCGTAATGTCTCGGGGGTAGCGGCCGTTGCGGCGGCAGCCCTGCAATCGGGCCGGTCAGCCGGCCGCCTTCATCCAGTGCTGCATCGTCGTCACCGAGCGGGCAAGCTGCGGCGCCGGCTGGATTTTTTCGCCGAAGGTGGCCGCGGCGCGCCACGCCCAGCGCGGATCGGCGAGGAAGGCGCGGGCCAGGGCCACCATGTCGGCACGGCCCTCGGCGACGATCGCCTCGGCCTGCTTCGGATCGTCGATCAGGCCGACGGCCCTTGTCGGGATTCCGGCGCCGTTGCGAACGGCCTCCGCCAGGTGCACCTGGTAGCCGCGACCTGCCGGCAGCTTCTGCAGGGGCGAATTGCCACCGCTCGAGCAGCAGAGATAGGCGACGCCCGTTGCCTTCAGCGCCTTGGCCACTTCGATTGCGTCGTCGACGTCGAAGCCGCCATCGACCCATTCCTTGACCGACAGGCGCGCCCCGAGCATCAGCCTGGGCACTGCCTTTCTCACCGCCTTGGCGATCTCGACGACAAAACGCATGCGGTTTTGCAGCGAGCCGCCCCAGCGGTCGGTGCGCTGGTTGGAAAGCGGCGACAGGAACTGGAAGATCAGATAGCCGTGCGCGGCGTGCAATTCGATGAAGTCGAAGCCGGCACGTTCGGCCCGCCGTGCCGCCTCGGCGAAGCGTTCGATGATTTGTAGGATTTCCTCGTCCTCCAGCGCCCGCGGCACCTGCCAGCCCGTGTCGTAGGCGATGGCCGATGCCGACACGATCGGCCAAGGGTCCTGATCGGCGTTCAGCGGCCCGCCGCCTTCCCAAGGTTTTTGGTTGGAGGCCTTGCGGCCGGCATGGGCAAGCTGCGTACCGAACCTGGTGCCGGGAGCGGCAACGCGCTTGGCCGCATCGAGCGCGCGCCGGGCGGCCGCCTCGTTGTCGTCGGAATAAAGGCCGAGGCAGCCATGCGAGATGCGGCCGCGCCGCTCGACGTCGGTCATCTCGACGGTGACCATGCCGGCGCCGGACATCGCCAGGTTCATCCAGTGGTACAGGTGCCAGTCGCTGGCCGAGCCGTCTTCGGCGGAATACTGGCACATCGGCGCCACCGCAATGCGGTTGGGAAAGGTGAGGCCGTCAAGCGTGATCGGCTGGAAAAGGGAAGGGGTCATCAGGAAACTCCGGGGAGGGGCTGTCGCTATTTAGGCAATGGTTTGCGCCTGCGCCATACACGAGGCGGTGAAGCGCTGCCCGTCTGCCCCTGCCGGGCACCTCAAACGTTCCGCAGCAGGCACCGTCGGCCAAGCTGCTGTCGGGATTGCGCGAAGGCCCGATCACCGCTACGCCTCGCCGGCAACACGGAGTTTACCATGGAAGACCGCATTCGCATCCGTTCGGAGGAAGTCCTTTCCGACGACTGGGCAGTCCTGAAAAAGACCGTCCTCGATTATCGCCGGCGCGACGGGCAGTGGGAGACGCAGATCCGCCAGACTTACGATCGCGGCGACGGTGCGGTGATCCTGCCTTACGACCCGGAGCGCTCGACGGTTCTGCTGGTGCGGCAGTTCCGCTACGCGGCCTACGCCACCGGCCACCGCGAGCCGCTGATCGAGGCCTGCGCCGGCCTGCTCGATGAACACGATCCCGAAACCTGCATCCGCAAGGAGGCGGAAGAGGAACTCGGCTATAGGCTGAAGGACGTCGAACGGCTGTTTTCGCCCTTTATGAGCCCCGGCAGCGTGACCGAGCGGCTCTGGTTCTTCGTCGCCCGCTATTCGCCGAGCGACCGCATCTCCGATGGCGGCGGCGCGCCGGACGAAGGCGAAGACATCGAGGTCCTGGAAATGCCGCTCGACGAGGCGCTGGCCGGCATCCACGACGGCAGCATTATCGACGCCAAGACCATCATCCTGATCCAGCATCTGAAGCTGAATCCGATCCGGGTGTGATGCAAGCCGGAACCTGGATGCCGTCGAGGAGCGCCGTCGGTGCGACGGGAATCGAACCCGTACGATCAGAGATCGAGGGATTTCAAGTCCGATGTGAGGTGGTGCGAGCGACGGGGATCGAACCCGTAAGCCATTGTAGTGGCGGCAGATTTTAAGTCTGCTGAGTTTACCAGTTTCTCCACGCTCGCTGGCACAGTTGGCCCTGTTTGGCACAGCCGTGGCACTGTGTCACGAAGGTTTCTCAGCAGGATTGGCACGGGCAAACTTGGTGCGCTGCTGCGGTGCAGAACCTTTTGATGGCGGAGCGAGGCGCCCCCTCTGTCCTGCCGGACAGAGGGGGGCGCGAAGGATCGCTACGGAGCGCGTTTATTCTGAGCCGTTGCATTCTTCGGCGGATGTCACGGAATGGATCCCAGGGTCTGCCCCGCGTCGCTTTGCTTGCCCTACTAGGATGACGAAGGCGCGGCGGCTTTCGGCCAATCGCAGACGTTGGAGAATTGGCGGCTGCAGGCCGGTCAGCAGCGACGGGCCATCCACTGATTCAAACTTGATCAAAATCATCCCGGAACCATTTCGCAACGCCTGAGTTTCGGGCTAAAGCTACTGGAACCCCTGACATGGCAGAGTTTGACACAGGACAAGGGAAGTCTGTTGCCAACGCGGTACGGCAATTGCTGCGTTCCGAAGACTATCGCCGGCACTTGCACGGCGTGCTGAATCTTGCCGTCGACCCACGACTGCCCAGCACCTTTGTCCCATTGCTTGAGGCGCTTGATCAGGCCGGGCGGGAACCGTTTTCGCGGAGCCCCAACGAGCGATAACCGAGAAAACGTGCCAGTCCGCTCCTGCACCCCATCTTCTCCTAAATCCCATGACTCAGCGCTACGACATCGAGAAGACACCTGAAGGCACGTGGGACATCATCGATGTGTTCACGGGGCAGCCGGTTGTCGAGGTCGGCGTCCCGTTGATCGACATGCCGATCGAAGAGGCCGACGACCTAGTCGACCTTCTCAACTGCCGCGACAGGGAACAGCGGCAGGATACTTGACGGCCGCCTTGTCTGATCGAAACTCCCGAACGTCAATTCAAAGAAAGATCCGCTAACGAGTGGCGAGCTGATTTAGGCCCGCGCCTGATCGTCTGCGTTCCAGCGCTGGCGGTTGGCGAAAGCCGACGCGACACCAGATCTCCCCCCTTGCGGGGGAGATGTCCAGCAGGACAGAGGGGGGTGGGCAGGATCGCGGCTTCATTCCAGCTTGGGTTCCTCTCCCACGGAGGCAGCTCAGATCTTGAGAAGTCGGAGGGACAGCACCCCCCTCTGCCTTGCCAGGCATCTCCCCCGCAAGGGGGGAGATCGGCAGCTTCGCCGACGGCGCCTACTTTGGAGAGGCCGGCGACGAAAGGTGAAGACCCAGTTCCCCGCTGGTCAAAATCCGCGCGGCTTGGCACAGTCGGGAAAACAGGAGTCTCCTCATGGCGAAGACCGCGCGTGCGACGAAACCAAAACCCTGGGCCGAGGCGGCGACGCATCTGGTCGACGTCGCCATGGGCAGGAGGCCCGCCGATCTCGTCATCCGCAACGGGCGCTGGGTCAACGTGCATTCCGGCGAGATCATCGCCGGCACCGACATTGCCATTGCCGGAGGCCGTTTCGCCTATTGCGGGCCGAATGCCGGTCACGCCATCGGCCAGGGCACCAAGGTGGTCGACGCCGGCGGGCGCTATCTGGTGCCGGGCCTTTGCGACGCGCACATGCATGTCGAGAGCGGCATGGTGACGGTGACGGAGTTCTGCCGCGCGGTCATCCCGCATGGCACCACCTCGATGTTCATCGACCCGCACGAGATCGCCAATGTGCTCGGCCTGCCGGGTGTGCGGCTGATGCATGACGAGGCCGTCGCCATGCCGATCAACGTGCTTGTGCAGATGCCGTCCTGCGTGCCTTCCGCACCTGGGCTGGAGCATGCCGGCGCCGAGCTGACGGTCGCCGATGTGACCGAGGCGATGGGCTGGGAGAACATCGTCGGACTTGGCGAGGTGATGAACTTTCCCGGTGTCGCTGCCAACGATCCGGTGATGGCCGGCGAGATCGCCGCGACGGTGAGAGCGGGCAAGACCGTCGGCGGCCATTATGCGTCGCGCGATCTCGGCCTGCCGTTCCACGGCTACGTCGCCGGCGGCCCCGAGGACGACCACGAAGGCACGCGCGCCGAGGACGCCATCGCCCGCGTCCGCCAGGGCATGAAGGCAATGCTGAGGCTGGGCTCGGCATGGTACGACGTCGCCGCGCAGATCAAGGCGGTGACGGAGAGCGGGCTCGATCCGCGCAACTTCATCCTGTGCACCGACGACAGCCATTCCGGGACGCTCGTCCATGAAGGCCATATGGACCGGGTGGTCCGCCACGCCATCGGCCAGGGGGTGAAGCCGGTGACCGCGATCCAGATGGCGACGCTCAACACCGCCCAGCATTTCAGGCTGGAGCGCGAGGTGGGGTCGATCGCGCCGGGGCGGCTCGCCGATCTGCTGATCGTTTCCGATCTGGCTGCAATGACCATCGACGAGGTCTATGGCCGCGGCGTCAGGCTGGCCAAGGGCGGCAAGCTCGACATCGACATTGCGGCCTATGACTATCCGAAGACGGCAAAGAACACCGTCAAGCTCGGCAAGAAGCTCAGACCGGGGGATTTCGACATCGTGGCGCCTGTCGGCGCCAACGAGGTTCGGGTGCGGGTCATCGGCGTGATCGAGAACCAGGCGCCGACGCGGGCGCTCGAAGCCGACCTTCCGGTGGAGGACGGGCTGGTCGCCATGGACCGTCGCAACGACGTCTGCCAGATCGCGCTGGTCGAGCGCCACCGCGGCACGGGCGGCCTCACCAATGCCTTCGTCTCCGGCTTCGGCTATATGAGCGACTGCGCCATGGCCTCCAGCGTGGCGCATGATGCGCACCACATCATCGTCGTCGGCACCTCCAAGCAGGACATGGCATTGGCGGTCAACCGGCTGGGCGAGGTCGGCGGCGGCGTCGTGCTGTTCTCCAAGGGCAAGGAACTGGCGCTGGTCGAAATGCCGATCGCCGGCCTGATGTCGGACGAGCGCGCCGAAATCGTCGCCGCCAAGGCCGACAAGCTGACCGAGGCAATGCGCAAGATGGGGTGTTCGCTGAACAATGCCTACATGCAGCACTCGCTGCTGGCGCTGGTCGTCATCCCGGAGCTGAGGATTTCCGATGTCGGCCTGATAGACGTGACGACGTTCCAGAAAGTCGACCTGTTCGTTTAGGCCACGAGCGGGGCCAGGCGTTAGCGCCAGCTTACCGTCGCCTCATCGGGGGCGTGCCAACAAGCCGTTGAGGACGAGATCGATATGGGCCCCGATAAAGGCGGCCTCATCGATAGGATTTCTGTCGGCGAAGATCAGTTTCCAGATCGTGAGGTGAACGGCCGAGCTGATCACCACTTCCGGCGTATTTGCAGCGGCGCTCTGGTGAAACTCGCCCGAAGCCACGCCTTGCTCGATAAACGCGCGAACTGCGTCGAGCAAGGGTGCGATAAACGCGCCATAATGCCGGTCGATGATGTTGGGGAAGCGTGATCCCTCAGCCAATTGGAGGCGCAACAACTCCCTCGTCTTCCTGTCGCCGGCGAGTTTGTCGTATCCCAGGAGAAGCAATTGGCGCAAACGGTCGGATTGAGAGCCTCGCAGCGCATCGATGGAAGCTCTGACGTCTTGGAACGGCGCCGAGACATGTCCCATCGTTGCCTCGAACAAAGCGTCCTTCGTCGGAAAATACAGATAGACCGTGCCTTTTGTGACGCCCAGGCGCGCGGCGACGTCTTCGACGCGCGTGGCTGCATATCCCTTTTCGACAAACTCCTCGAACGCCGCATCGAGGATCTCGTGCGGGCGCCTCGCTTTCTGTTCTGCTCGAGAAAGTTTCTTTTCCATAGCTGACATCCTTCGTTGAACTGCTCACACGACTTTGGCCAAAACATCCATTGACTAACTCGTCAGTCAGCGATATCTAGCCCACCGTTTCCTCTGATGCAACGGTGCCTGGAGCAATGAACACATTTCGCGCACTCATTCTGGGTCTCGCCTGTGCCGCCCTGGTCGGCTGCGAAGACCATACCTCAAGCCAAACGGCACCGCAGCCGGTGCAAGCAATTGCCGCCTCGCTGGCTCAATACCAGCCGGGCGCCGCGGTCACCGGGGAAGTGAAGGCTCGGGTTCAATCCGAGTTGTCTTTCCGGACCGGCGGCCGGGTGAGAGAACGCCGCGTCGATGTCGGATCACGGGTGCGTGCGGGCGACGTCCTGATGCGCATCGACGACACCGAGCAGCGCGCCGATGTCGATTCCGCCCGGGCGGGCCTGCGGTCGGCACAAGCCACCGTCAAGCAGAAGGCGCTTGCCTTCGAACGCTACAAGACGTTGCTGAAATCGCGAGCAATCGCTCAGTCGACCTATGACGGCGCGCGAGAGGCGTTGACGACAGCGCAGGGCTCTCTGGAAGTCGCCCAGGCGAGTTTAGAAACGGCGCTGGATGTTCTTTCCCATACGGAGCTCAAAGCCGACGCAGACGGCGTCATCACCTCACGCAGCGTCGAAGCAGGCCAGGTGGTCTCTGCGGCGCAGCCGGCGCTGGCGCTTGCGCGCGATGGCCCGCGGGACGCTTCTTTCGAGGTGTTCGAAGCCTTCTTCCTCCTGGGCCGACCGACGAGTGAAGTCGAGGTTGCTCCGGTGGGTGATCGGGCGCGCACGGCACGGGGCAAAATCCGGGAAGTCTCTCCAGTCATCGATACGAGCACCGGCACCATCCGCGTCAAGGTGGCGCTGCCGCAAGAGGCGCAATGGTCGCTCGGAACGTCGGTGGTGGGTGAATTCCATTCACCGTCTCGTGAAGGTGTGATCCTGCCGTGGAGCGCCATGGCCTCCGCCGGGGGTGAGCCGGCCGTATGGGTCATCGACGCGGCAAGTAAATCGGTCTCGCTTCGCAAGGTCGCGGTCGCCCGCTATCGAACAGCCGATTTCATCGTGACCGGTGGGATTGCGCCAAAAGATCTGATCGTCACCGACGGCGGAAAATTTCTGAGGCAAGGCCAGGCTGTGGCCTGGCAGGAGAAGTGACATGACCAGCTTCCGTTCACGCATCTCAAGCCGGTTCGTTCAGGTGATAACGATCCTTGTCTTGCTTCAGGCCGTTCTGGTGCTGTTGCTTCTTTCGGGCTGCGACCAAAGCCCAGCCGCGAAAGCGGCCCCGCCACGACCGGTCAACATCGTCACGGCGAAACCGGAGCAGCCCGCTGTTTTGGGTTTCGCCGGCGTCGTGCAGGCGCGGGTTGAAACAGATCTGGCATTCCGGGCATTGGGCCGCGTCATATCGCGCAGCGTCGAGGTCGGCGATCTGGTGCACAGGGGCGATGTTGTGGCCGAGCTCGATCCTCTGGCGCTGCAGCTTGCTGTGACGAGCGCCGAGGCTGATCTGCGCAATGCCCAGGCGCAGCTCGAGAACGCCACAGCCACCGAAAAGCGCAAGCGCAATCTCGCGTCTGCAAATACCGGCAGCGTTGCCGATTCCGAAGTTGCGGAGCAGGGCCTCAAGTCGGCCGAGGCGGATGTGGGACAGGCGCAGGCTCGTCTCGACAAGGCACGCGAGCAGCTTGGATATTCGCGGTTGAAAGCCGAATTCGACGGCGTGGTGACCGCCACTTCGGTCCAGGTCGGGCAGACGGTCACGGCCGGTCAGACGGTCCTGAGGTTAGCCGGCCTGGATCGGCGTGATGTTGTGGTCGATGTGCCCGAAGCCCAGATCGGTTCACTACGCCCTGGGACGCGCTTCGACATCGCTCTTCAGCTAGACGACACGGTTCGGGCGGCGGGCGTTCTGCGAGAGATCGGCCCGGAAGCCGACGCCAATACCCGCACCCACAGGTTGAAGATCGCCTTGAACGAGGCACCCGAGGTTTTCCGTCTCGGCTCCGTCGTCACGGCGACGGCGGCAAGCGAAGCGACGACCAGCGCGATCGTGCTGCCGGCCTCCGCAATCCTTGAGCGGGATGGCGCCGACCATGTCTGGGTGATCGATCGGTCCAAACTCACGATCTCCCTGAGATCGGTCCGGCTCGAAGCCCGGCCCGCCGGTGCTGCTCGTGTCCGGGTCCTGTCGGGGCTGCAGAACGGAGAAGAAGTTGCCGTCGCCGGCGCCAATGAACTCGCGGACGGCCAAAGCATAAGGCCTGCACAGGAGCTGCCCCAGTGAACAAGTTCAACCTTTCCGACTGGGCGCTCGAGCATCGCTCCCTCGTCTGGTATTTCATGATCGCCTTTGCCTTGGCGGGGATCTTTGCCTATGTCGGGCTCGGCCGCGAGGAAGATCCATCCTTCACCATCAAGACCATGGTGATCCAGGCGCAATGGCCGGGTGCATCAGCACAGGAAGTCACGCAGCAGGTCAGCGACCGTATCGAAAAGAAGCTGCAGGAACTCGAATCCGTCGAGCATACCCGCAGCCTGACCACGGCCGGCCAGACGATCGTCTTCGTCGATCTCCTGCCATCGACAAAAGCCCGGGATGTCGAGCCGACCTGGCTGCGCGTCCGCAACATGATCGCCGATATCCAGGCCGATTTTCCTTCGGGTGTCGTCGGGCCTTTTTTCAACGACCGCTTCGGCGATGTCTACGGCAACATCTTCGCCTTCACCGGCGATGGGCTGAGCCAGAGGCAATTGCGCGATCTCGTCGAGGGTGCCCGCACCAAGGTTCTGGCGGTTCCGGATGTCGGCAAGGTCGAGATCGCAGGGGCGCAGGATGAAGCGATCTTTCTCGAATTCTCGACCCGCAAGATCGCTGCCCTCGGCATCGACCGGTCTTCGATCATTTCCACGCTTCAGGCGCAGAACGCCGTCACCCAGTCAGGCTTCATCGAGGCGGGACCCGAACGTATCGCGCTGCGTGTCGGCGGCCGCTTCATCTCCGAGGAGAGCCTGCGAGCGATCAATCTGCGGGTCAACGACAGGTTCTTTCCGCTGACCGACGTCGCAACCATCACCCGCGGCTATGTCGATCCGCCGACCTCGCTGTTTCGCTTCAACGGCAAGCCGGCGATCGCTCTGACCGTCGGCATGAAGGCCGGCGGCAATCTGGTCGACTTCGGCAAGGCGCTGGAAAAGATGATCGCCGAAATTACCGGGGAACTTCCGGTCGGCGCGTCGGTAGAGCGGGTGTCCGACCAGCCGGCAGTCGTCGATGAGGCAGTATCGAGCTTCACGCATGCCTTGTTCGAAGCGATTGCCATCGTGCTTGCCATCAGCTTCGTCAGTCTCGGCATGAGGGCCGGACTGGTGGTGGCGATTTCAATTCCGCTGGTTCTCGCCATTACCTTCCTGGTGATGCAATACACAGGCATTTCGCTGCAGCGAATCTCGCTGGGGGCGCTGATCATCGCCCTTGGTCTTCTCGTCGACGACGCCATGATCGCCGTTGAGATGATGGTCGCCCGGCTCGAGGTCGGCGACAGTCTCGAAAAAGCCGCCACCCACGTCTACACCTCGACCGCCTTTCCAATGCTGACCGGCACGCTTGTCACTGTCGCGAGCTTCATTCCGGTCGGCTTCAACAGCAGCAGCGCGGGCGAGTTCGTCTTCTCGCTTTTCGTCGTCATTGCCGTGTCGCTCATCGTTTCCTGGGTGGTCGCGGTTCTGTTCACGCCGTTGCTCGGCGTGACGATACTGCCGAAAACGATGAAAAAGCATGCGGATCACAAGGGCTGGTTTGCAGCCGGCTTCGCCCGCATTCTGCATTTTTGCCTGCGCTGGCGATGGGTGACGATCGCTGTGACGGTCGCTGTCTTCGCCTTGTCGGTTGCAGGCATGTCGCTGGTCCAGCAACAGTTCTTCCCCAGTTCCGACCGGCCGGAACTGATTGTCGACTGGAACCTTCCGCATAACAGCTCGATCAGCGAAACCAGCCGGCAGATGGCACGGTTCGAACAGGAGAAGCTCGCCGGCAATCCCGACATCGATCATTGGTCGACCTATGTCGGAACGGGCGCACCGCGCTTCATCCTCTCTTTCGATCCACAGCCCAACGACATCACCTTCGGGCAGACCATCATTGTGACCAAGGGACTGGACGTCCGCGACAAGCTTAGAAAGGACTTGCAAGACTACCTGCATCAGACGTTTCCGGGCACCGACGCCTTCGTGAAACTGCTCGATATCGGTCCTCCGGTCGGCAAGCCGGTTCAATATCGGGTGTCGGGTCCGGATATCCAGACGGTTCGCGATCTGGCGGGCAAGCTGGGCCCGATCGTCGGTACCCAATCATCGCTGACCAATCTTGCCTTCGACTGGAACGAGCCGGCGCGCGTGGTGAAGATCGACGTCTTGCAGGACAAGGCGCGGCAGTTGGGCGTTTCCTCGGAGGATATTGCCACGGCGCTGAACAGCATCGTCGAGGGAGCAACCGCGACGCAGGTCAGGGATGACATCTATCTCGTCAACGTGATCGGCCGTGCCGAAGCAGAGGAGCGTGGATCCGTCGACACCTTGCTCGATCTTCAACTCTCGAGCAGCAGTGGCAAGGTCATCCCGCTGTCATCCGTGGCGACGTTCCGCTACGAACTCGAACAGCCGACGATCTGGCGGCGCGACCGGATCCCGACCATCACGATCAAGGCCGGCATCAAGGATGCGACGCAGCCGGCAACTATTGTGGCAGCACTTGCCGAAAAGGTCGAGGCGTTCAAGACGACATTGCCGGCCGGATACTCCGTCGCGGTCGGCGGGTCTGTGGAGGAAAGCGCCAAGTCGCAAGGCCCTATCCTTGCGGTGGCTCCGCTTATGCTGTTTGCCATGGCAACGCTGCTTATGATCCAACTGCAGAGCTTCCACCGGCTGTTCCTCGTCTTCTCCGTCGCGCCGCTTGCATTGATCGGCGTTGTCGCAGCGCTGCTGCTCAGCAACGCGCCGCTCGGCTTCGTTGCCCTTTTGGGTGTGCTGGCCCTCATCGGCATTCTCATCCGCAATTCGGTCATCCTGGTCGTGCAAATCGAGGAATTGCGTGGGTCTGGAATGTCTCCATGGAAAGCGGTCGTGGAGGCAACGGAGCACCGCATGAGGCCGATCATGCTGACAGCCGCAGCCGCCACGCTTGCCTTGATCCCGATATCGCGGCAGATCTTCTGGGGTCCGATGGCTTATTCAATGATGGGCGGCATCATCGTCGGGACAGTGCTGACCCTGCTCTTTCTGCCTTCGCTCTATGTCGTCTGGTTCCGGATTCGACCTGATGCCGAGGAGGCATGACGTGACGGCATTTCGCTGCTGGTGCCGTGCATTGCTTTTGCCGGCACTTGTCCTGTGCGTCCTGGCTGGCTGCGCGACGCGGCCACAGAGCGTGCTCAGGCCGCTTGCGCTCGCCCCCGGCGGCGATGCCGCTCAGGTCGACATGCTGGTCGCGACGACCCGCAAGCCGGTCGAGGATCCCGGGCGGCTCTATTCTGGCGACAGAGGAACGGCGATCTCATTGAACAGCATCGTTGTCTCCATTCCTCCAGATCGAATTCGCAAAGTCGGCGAGGTCCAGTGGCCCTCGCACGTGCCGGCGAATCCCGAGAAGGATTTTGCGGTCCTGAAGGTCGGCAAAGTCGCATCGGAACAGAATGTCCTGCGGTGGTTTCGCAAGAACCGCAACGCCAAACGGCAGGCCGTCATCTTCGTCCACGGTTTCAACAGCAGCTATTCTGATGCGGTCTTCCGCTTTGCTCAGATCGTTCATGATTCCGGAACGGATGCAGCGCCTATACTGTTCACCTGGCCTTCGCGCGCCAGCGTGTCCGGCTATCTCTACGACAAGGACAGCACAAACTATTCGCGTCGGGCTTTGGAAGACATGATCCTTCAGGCCGCCGAAAGCCCCGACGTCGGCGAAGTCACGATACTCGCCCATTCTATGGGAGCCTGGCTTACGGCGGAGGCGCTGCGTGGCGTCGGCATGCGCAACGGGACAATTCCAGCCAAAATCAACAATGTCATCCTGGCGTCACCGGACATCGATGTGGACGTGTTTCGTCGACAGGTCATCGAGATGGGGCCAAAGCTGCCGCATTTCACGATCTTCACCTCGACTGAGGACAAGGCGCTAGGGATTTCACGATTGATCTCGGGCGGCGTCAATCGCGTCGGAGCTCTCAGCGACGCCGATCTCGCTCCTCACTCGGCCGATCTCAAGCGGCTCGGCATCACCGTGATCAACACGAGCGCTGTCGATCCACGCGATCCGCTCGGTCATAATGCGTTTGCGGACAGCCCCGAAATGATTCGTCTTCTCGGGCGCGGCTTGGCCGGCCAGTCTTTGGAAGCAGGGCAGGCCACCTTCGCAGGTCAGGTCAGGATGGCGGCAACCAGGACGGCTGGTCTCGCTGGTTCCGCGGCGCGAGCGGCAGTTGTGGCTCCAATGTCGGTAATGAGCGGCGAACGGGTTTTCAAACGCGACCCTTACAGTGAAGCAGAGATTGTGGATGGCGCGATATCCTACTGAGCCGGCAAGCCCGCCACAGCTTGGGCCGCGTTGTCCACTCCTCATCCGCCGGTGGCGATGGTCAGCACCTTGAACGGCGTGGTGATGACGATCTCGGCGACGGAGCCGACGGCCTTGCCGATGCCCTGGCCGAGATTGTCGATCGGCCGCGCCGGATCGACCTCGTCTGATGCCAGGCCGGCCGGGGCGCGCAGCCGGTCGCCGAGCAGTTGCACCAGGAACGGGTTGTCAGCGAATTTGGCGTGGTTCAGGCGGTCGCCGCCTTTGGTCTTGCTCAGGTCGACCACCGACACGCCATAGCTGGCGAGGTCGGCCGCGTCGCCATAGTCGCCGACGCGCGGCTTGTCTCCGGAGATCAGCGAGGACAGCCTCAGGGCGCGATCGTCGCCCGAAAGCAGGATGGCGAAAGGCTTGTCGGGCTTGCCGTAACGGATCATCTGCTTCTTGAACACATCGACATCGATGTCGGGCGAGGCCAGGATGACATAGCCGAGCTTGTCGCCGAGATCACGGTCGCCGGTGATGGCAAGCTGGCGCAGCGCCTCCATCGTCACCCAGGTGCCCATCGAATGAGCGATGATGTCGATGCTCTTGGCCTTCGTCTTGGCCAGCATCCGCAACGTCTCTTCGAGATCGTCGCGCGCCGCGTTGGCGCTTTCCTTGTCGTAGATATAGCCCGTGGTCTTGCCGCTCGACGCCCATGAGAACAGCACCGGCGTGCCGGAGTATTTGGTATCGTGCGCGATCTGCGTCAGCCGGTAGATGCCGTCGTCGAAACCGTTGTTGAAGCCGTGCACGAAAACCAGAGCGCGGTCGCCGCGCATGGCGATGTCGGCGCCGACCGCCTTGGCGAATTGCGGGGCGCCTTCGTAGAATTCGACCTCGGTTGCCGTGAAGTCCTTCGCCGGGTTGCTGTTGGCGGAGCCCCTGACCCGCTCGATGGCGCCGACCTCATGGGTTTTCGGGACGGTGACTTCGACACTGGCAAAACTGGTGGTCGGTGATCGGTCACCGTCGAACACCTGGCGGGGGTCCTTCGTCGCCTTTTTTCGGGTGGTGGCGACGAAGATCTCATGCGTGGCGGCGATGTCGGAGGCAGGCACCGTCACGGTCGTCGTGTTGAGAAGGTCGTGTGTCTTGCGGCCGGCGCAGCCGGTCACGGCGAGCGCAAACGCTACGACGAGAAAAGTCTTCGAACGCACCTCACTGCCCGAGCAGGCTGATGCGGTCGGTCACCTCGCGGTCGCTGGCAAATCCGTCATCCTCGCGCAGCCGCTGGCCGATCATCTTCACCAGCTCGGGGTTGTCGGCAAATTTGGTGTGGTTGAAGCGATCCGATCCCTTGACGCTGGAGAGATCGACGACGCTCACGCCATAGTCGGCGAGGTCGGCGGCGTCCTTGTAATCGCCGACGCGCGGCCGCGAGCCGGCGATCAGGCCGGAGAGCCGCAGCGCCCGGTCGTCGTCGGACAGTAGAAGGATGAATGGCTTGTTCGGCTTGCCGTAGCGGCGCATCTGGCTCTTGAACACGTCGACATCGATGTCGGGCGAGGCCAGCACGACGTCGCCGAGCTTGCCGCTGAGATCGCGGTCGCCATTGATGGCGAGCTGGCGCAGCGCTTCCATGGTAACCCAGGTCCCCAGCGAATGGGCGACGATGTCGATGCGCCGCGAGCCGGTCTGCGAGAGCATTCTCAGCGTGACTTCCAGTTGGTCGCGGGCAGCACTGGCGCTTTCCCTGTCATAGACATAGTCCCGGGTCTTGGCGCCCGAGGCCCAGGAAAACAGCACCGGCGTGCCCGGGTAGCCGGAATCATGGGCGATCTGGGTGACGCGGTAGACGGCAGCGTCGAAGCCGGTGTTGTAGCCATGGACGAAAAGCATGACGCGGCCGCCGCGCGCGGCGATGTCGGCACTGAGCGCGTTGGAGAATTTCGGCGCGGTGTCGTAGCCGACGACGTCGGAGGCCATGAAATATTTGGCCGGGTCGTTCGACTTGCCGCGTGAGCGCCGCTCGATCTGACCGGCTTCGTGGGTTCCCGGCACGGTGACGTTGACGCGGGCATAGTTCAGCGTGGCCGAGCGCTCGCGGTCGAAAACCTTGCTGGGATCGTCGGAGCGCTTGCGCGTCGTGGCGATGAAGATGCTGTGGTTGCCGGCGATATCGGTCACCGGCGCCGACACCATGGCGCTGCCGAGCAGTTCCTCGGTCTGCCGGCCGCCACAGCCGGCAACGAGCAAGGCAAGGACAAGGATACAAATCTTCTTCAACTCTAGAATTCCACTCCGGCCGAAAGGCTTGATCCAACCTCCGCGACCCCTCCCGGACAGCCGAAGTGCGGCAGAAGTAAGTCGTTTCTTGCCGAAATGCGCTCAGCGGCTTGCGACAGTCGTCGCACTGTTGCGCGAAAGCCAGAACGATTGCCCTGATCAAACACGTACGGCGTGTGCTAGCTTCGCGAACACCACAGACGATCCGGGGTAATTTTTTCGATGACCAGTTTCTCTTCCCGCGTCGCGGTCGCCGCTGCCGCGATCCGCCGGATCTTCCCGGAAACACCGCTGCAGGAAAACGACTATCTGTCGAAGAAGACCGGCGCGCGCGTGCTGCTGAAGCGCGAGGATCTGTCGCCGGTGCGCTCCTACAAGATCAGGGGCGCCTTCAATTTCTTCCGCAAGTCGCTCGCCGCCGGCAACGATGCCGAGCTGTTCGTCTGCGCTTCCGCCGGCAACCATGCCCAGGGCTTTGCCTTCGTCTGCCGTCATTTCGGCAAGCGAGGCGTGGTGTTCATGCCGGTGACGACGCCGCAGCAGAAGATCGACAAGACGCGGCTGTTCGGCGGCGAATTCGTCGAGATCAGGCTGGTCGGCGACTTTTTCGACGACTGCTACCGCGCCGCCTCCGAATTCACCGAAAGCGCCGGCGCGCACATGGTGCCGCCGTTCGACCACAAGGACATCATCGAGGGGCAGGCGACGGTCGCCTACGAGATATCAGGCCAGATGCCGGGCGCGCGCATGCCAGACATCATCATCCTGCCGGTCGGCGGCGGTGGCCTGGCTGCGGGTGTGACGCATTATTTCGCCGACCAGCGCCGCGACACGCGCTTCGTCTTCTGCGAGCCGGCCGGCGCGCCAAGCCTGCGCGAGAGCCTCGCCACCGGCAAGCGCATCAAGCTTGCCAGGGTCGACAATTTCGTCGATGGCGCGGCGGTGGCCGAGATCGGCCGCGAGCCGTTGCGGCATCTCAGGGACTTTGCCACCGAGGCCGTGCGGCTGATCCCGGAAAACCGGCTTTGCGCGACCATGATCGAGATGCTGAACGTCGAAGGCGTGGTGCTGGAGCCGGCCGGCGCACTGGCGATTGACGCGCTGAAGGATTTTTCGAAGAAGGAAATCAGGGGCAAGACCATCGTCGCGGTGGTTTCGGGCGGCAATTTCGATTTTGAGCGGCTGCCGGACGTGAAGGAAAGGGCGCTGCGTTTCGAGGGGCTGAAGAAGTATTTCATCATCCGCTTTCCGCAGCGGCCGGGCGCGCTGCGCGACTTCCTCGAATTGCTCGGTCCCGACGACGACATTGCCCGCTTCGAATATCTGAAGAAATCGGCGCGCAATTTCGGCTCGGTGCTGATCGGCATCGAAACCAAGGACCGCCGCAATTTCGAGCTGCTCAACGCCAATTTCGAGGCCGAGGGCGTCCAGTATCAGGACATCACCGACAACGAGACGCTGGCCGGGTTCATCATATGAGCGCCCGGGCGGAGATTTTCGTTGCGTTGTTTTCCGGCATCAATGTCGGCGGCAACCGCATCGTCAAGATGGCGGAGTTGCGGTCGTTCTTCGAGCAGCTCGGCTTTGGCGACGTCGCCAGCTATGTGCAGAGCGGCAATGTCGTGTTCCGTTCGGCAAAGGGCGATGCGGCCACGCTGACCAAAAAGATGGAAACGGCCTTCGAGAAGAAATGGGGACTTCACTCGCGCATCATGGTGCGCGATCTCGGCTGGTTCGAGCGGCTGGTGGCGGAAAATCCCTATCCGGAAGTCGCCGGCGAGCCGACGAAGCTTCACGCCTATGTGCTGGAGCGCCCGCCGACCGCCGACGAGGTCGCGCAGCTGGCCGAAAAATGCACCGGTCCCGAACGGTTCGAGGTCAGGGGCGACGTGCTTTACCTGCATGCACCGGAAGGCCTCGGCAAATCGGTATTTGCCAACCTCATCCCGCGCACGCTGAAAGTGCCCTGCACCGCGCGCAACTGGCGCACGGTGCTGATGCTGCTGGCGATGGCCGGCCGCAATGGCGGCGCCTAGTCGCCTACGCTGCCGAAGCCATTTTCCAGTCGAAGGTCAGCTCTTCGCGGAAAGCGAAGCGTTTGATGTGGTCGGCGACGACCGTCTCCAGCCGTTCCAGCGAGCCGGCTTCGTCGGCGGCCACCGCGATATGCAGCGCTGCCGGGTCGGCATCGAGAACCGTGCGGCCCAGTGAGAGATCGATCGTGCCGTGGTTCGGATCGAACGCGACGGGAAACTTGTGCGCCCAGTGCTTGCAGAGCTGCTGCAGATAGCGGCTCGCATGTTCAGTGACGACAGTGGCATGGCTGGTCGGCATGAATGGATTCTTCCCTAACTTCGCTGGTTACCAGCTTCCAGTGTTCGGCATCGACGCCCAGGGCTCGGCCTTGGCCTTGGCCGGGCCTTTCTGCAAAAGCTCGATCGAGATGCCGTCCGGCGATTTGACGAAGGCCATGTTGCCGTCGCGCGGCGGCCGGTTGATGGTGACGCCCCTGTCCATCAGCTGTTGGCAGGTGGCGTAGATGTCGTCGACCTCGTAGGCGAGGTGGCCGAAATTGCGGCCGCCCTTGTAGTCTTCCGGATCCCAATTGTAGGTGAGCTCGATCAGCGGCGCCTTGTCGGTGATGCCGCTTTGCTCGTCTTCGTCCGCTGCAAGGAAGATCAGCGTGTAGCGCCCCTGTTCGTTTTCGTGGCGGCGCACTTCCTTGAGGCCAAGCTTGTTGCAGTAGAACTCGAGCGAGGCATCGATGTCGGCGACACGGACCATGGTGTGGAGGTAGCGCATGTGATTTTCCTCGAAATGTTGCTTTGCGGCGGAACATAGGGGTCACCCGGCCAAAGGGCAATTCCCGATAGCCGCTCCTGCCGGCAAACAACAAATCCGGTATTCCCGCAATGAACCGTGAAAAAACGCAGCTCAGGTCTTGCACACACCGGAAACGGAAGTGTTAATCTAACGTCAAGAATCAGTTGCGGTATTCTTGAAAAAAGGGGGGCGTTGTTATGGGGGAAAAAGCCTCTTTCATGGGGCGGGACGGAACCGGTCACGACGCCTTGCAAAGAGACGAGAGCGGCGACACGGCCGGTCTTGTCGAGATTGCTGGCGCTATCAAATGGTTCGACGTGGCCAAGGGTTACGGTTTCATTCTTCCCGATGACGGCTCTTCCGGCGATATTCTCCTCCATGTGACATGCCTTCGAAAAGACGGTTTCCAGACCGCCTTGGAAGGTGCGCGCGTTGTCTGCCTGGTCAAGCAAGGTGAGCGCGGATTGCAGGCGTTCCGCGTGCTCTCCATGGATCTCACCACGGCGACCCATCCGGCGGAGATGCAGGAGCAGCGCACCCACGTCTCGGTGACGCCGGAAAGCGGCCTCGAACGGGCGCTGGTGAAATGGTTCAACCGCACCAAGGGCTTCGGTTTCCTGACCCGGGGCGAGGGCACCGAGGACATTTTCGTCCACATGGAGACGCTGCGCCGTTACGGTATTACCGAGCTCAGGCCGGGGCAGGTCGTGCTGGTCCGCTTCGGGCGCGGCGACAAAGGCCTTATGGCTGCCGAAATTCACCCGGATATGGGTACCTTGCCCGTCTCGCACTAAAGTCCCACCTCGATCGAATCGGGACGCGATCTGGTGCTTTCCGCTTGACCGTGATCTTTTTCGAACCGTAGGTTCGGGATCCTGGTCCAGGTGGTTTGAGATTCAGGTCAGGCCGCGCCGAAAATGGTGGTTTCCGAGAACCGGAGCGGAGCGTACTTTTGGGTACGTGAGCACCGGAAGCACAGGAAACCGCCGTTTGCAGGCCGACCTCACCTGAATTTCAACATACCTAGGACGATGGCCGAGGAGTCTGAATGACTTACAGGAACTGGCTGACAACGGGCGTAGTCTGCGCCGCGATCGCCTTTGTCATCGCCACAGGCGCTTTCTTCCATTCGCAGCAACCGGCTTCGGCAGACAGCCGGGCGATGATCCTTGCCGTCGACCCGCAGCCGCTGGTCGCGGTGACGAACGGCGGCGAACGCTCATTCTCCGTCGAAATCGCCGACACCTCCGCCGAGCGCGAGGCTGGCCTGATGTTTCGCCAGGAGATGGCCGATGACCATGGCATGCTGTTCGTGTTCGAGGAGGCTCGGGATGTCAGCTTCTGGATGAAGAACACGCCGATGCCGCTCGACCTGATCTTTGTCGGTCAGGACGGCAGAATCCGGGCGATCAAGCAAGGCGAGCCGCAATCCGAGGCGATGATCTCGCCCGGCGAGCCGGTTCGCTTCGTGCTCGAGCTCAAGGCGGGCACCGCCGCCAGGAGCGGCATCGAGGACGGCGACCTGTTGCGTCACCCGGCAATCGGCACTGCGCGCAACTGAACGCGCAGGATCCATCGCAGATGCAGTTTTTTTCCCATGACGGTTTTGACCTTGCCTTCCTCGACCGCCAGCCGGCATCGGGGCAGGGCGATCCGGTGCTCATGATCCACGGCTTTGCCTCTACCCATTACGTCAACTGGGTGTCGCCCGGCTGGTTCAAGGCGCTGAACGATGCCGGCTACCGCGCCATCGCCTTCGACAATCGCGGCCACGGCGCCTCGTCGAAGAGCTATCAGGAGTCAGACTATACGCCGGCAAAAATGGCTTCCGACGGGGCAGCGTTGCTGAACCATCTCGGCATCGAACGCGCCCATGTCATGGGCTATTCGATGGGCGCGCGGATATCGGCTTTCCTGGCGCTTTCCGATCCGGACAAGGTGGCCACGCTGGTCTTCGGCGGTCTCGGCGTCGGCATGGTCGACGGCGTCGGCGACTGGGATCCGATCGCCGCCGCCCTTCTGGCCGACGATCCAGATAGCACCAGCCATTCGCGCGGCCGCTCGTTTCGCGCCTTCGCCGACCAGACCCGCAGCGACCGCCGGGCGCTGGCCGCCTGCATTACCACCTCACGGGAATTGCTGGCCGAGGCCGACATTGCGCGCATTGCCCAGCCGACGTTGATTGCCGTCGGCACCAGGGACGATATCGGCGGTTCGCCCGACGAACTGGCCGCCTTGATGCCGAACGCCAGGGCGTTCCACATCGATGGCCGCGACCACATGCTGGCCGTCGGTGACAAGTCCTTCAAGCAGCGGGTGCTGGAGTTTTATGCCGAAAATCCGCTGTGAGTAGTAGGTGCGCCTCTCCCTTCTCCCCTTGTGGGAGAAGGTGTCGCCGAAGGCGACGGATGAGGGTGTTCCAGCTTGACACCGACAGCGCTCCGGCCGGCACCCCTCAACCGTCTTGGCGCTGTGCGCCAATCCACCTTCTCCCACAAGGGGAGAAGGAAGAAGCCAGGTCACGCCCCGAGCGCTTCGAGCGAACGCGCCATGTTTTGCCGAGCCTGAGCCTCGAACCGCTGCCGGAACTCCTCGGTGTGGAAGATGTGCGGGCGGGCGAGGAAGCCCTTCAGGACAGCACTGCGGCCGGCGCGCCACATCGGCTCTTCCACCCAGCCATATTCGCGGCGCACCGCCTGTTCATAGGCGTCGAACGCATCAGGCGGCCCCCCCAGGATCGCAAGGTCCATGTCGAGGAACAGCGCGGCGTCGCGGCCGGCATTTTCGTCGGCAAACTGCGGCAACTCATGCGTGGCGGTGGCTGATATCATCGCGGTGATGCGGCCAAGGCGCTGCGCATCGGTGCGGCCGGCGAGCTTTTTCTCGGCAAGGGCGGCGCTCCTCGCCTCGTTGTCCTTGGCCCGGCTGTCATAGATGGCGTCGTGGAACCAGATCGCCGCCTCGACCGCCTCGGGGTCGTGCAACGATGCCCGATAGTGGCCGGCCAGCGCCAGCATCGCCTCGATATGGGCAAGGCTGTGATAGTGGCGGCCTTCGGCCTCATAGAACGCGGAAAGCTCGCGCTTCAGCGGCTCGTCGATCAAGGCTTGGTTTTCCATGGCCGCTTGAATTTCCGTGAACCAAATCCATTTGACGATGCACTAAAGAAAATTGAGTTCAACCGTGCTATGATCTGGCTTATAGAGCATGTCGCGCAAATGTGCGCAGCGGTTTTGGTGCCAAGCCGGAGACATTAGGCCGGAGACCATTGATGAACAGCGTTACGATTGCCCGCCCGACCATGGTGAAGCCGATCGACCCGATCTGGCGCTCGATCCGCGACGAAGCGATGGAGGCGGTCAACCGCGATCCGCTGCTGGCGGCGTTCCTCTATTCGACCATCCTCAACCAGGAAAGCCTGGAGGAGGCGGTCATCCATCGGCTGGCCGAGCGGCTCGCCCATCAGGATATCGGGTCCGATCTCATCCGCCAGACATTCAAGGCGATGGCAGCCGACGACAACGACTGGTCGTCGACGGTGCGTGTCGACATCCAGGCCTATTACGACCGCGATCCGGCCTGCGACCGCTTCATCATGCCGGTGCTTTATTTCAAGGGTTTTCACGCCATCCAGACGCACCGGCTGGCGCATTGGCTGTGGAACCAGGGCCGCCAGGATTTCGCGCTCTACCTGCAGAGCCGGTCGTCCTCGGTGTTCCAGACCGACATCAACCCGGCCGCCCGCATCGGCAAGGGCATCTTCCTCGACCACGCCACCGGCCTCGTCGTCGGCCAGACGGCGGTGATCGAGGACGACGTGTCGATCCTGCACGGCGTGACGCTGGGCGGCACCGGCAAGGCCGGCGGCGACCGCCATCCAAAAATCCGCTACGGCGTGCTGATCGGCGCCGGCGCCAAGATCCTCGGCAACATCGAAGTCGGCCATTGCTCCAAGATCGCGGCAGGGTCGGTAGTGCTGTCGCCAGTGCCGCACAACAAGACGGTTGCCGGCGTGCCGGCCCGCGTCGTCGGTGAGACCGGCTGCGACCGGCCCTCGCGGCAGATGGACCAGCTTTTGCCGTCGCAATCGATGGACCACGTCGTCAGCTTCGACATCTGAACGCTCGGGCAGGGCCCGTTGCAAAGGCGTCTTTCTCCCCGTCACTATACGGGCAGAAATGCCCCGCAGGGCAATGAGGGGCGGCGCAAACCTCAAGCGATTGCCCTGTCTCTCTCGCCGGCTTGCCTTTACATCGCCATTGTCGACGTGCCAGAAGCGCGCTCAAAACGAGCAAGACCGACGATCGGAGAAGACTTTTGAAGCCGGACGAAATCAGAAAGCTGGACGCCTATTTCAAGCGCGTCTTCCAGAACCCCAAGCTTGAAGTGAAGGCGCGGCCGCGCAAGGATGATTCGGCCGAGGTCTATGTCGGCGACGAATTCCTCGGCATCGTCTTCAAGGACGAGGACGACGGCGACTATAATTTCTCGATGGCGATCCTCGACATCGACCTCGCCTGAGCCGGGAGTAAGTTTGCAAGACGTCGGCGGGACAGCGCCCCCCTCTGTCCTGCCGGACATCTCCCCCACTTGGGGGGAGATTGGCCGTCACCACCGCTTTCGCCAATCTCCACGGTCGCAGGTGTGGCAGAGCGGCGAAGCTGCGATCTCCCCCCTTGTGGGGGAGATGTCCGGCAGGACAGAGGGGGGCGCTGTCCCGCCGACGCTTCACCACCCTAGCGTCCGGCCTTCAGCATACGCGCAGCCTTGGCGGCGATGGCTGCGTCGAGCGCCTGCCAGTCGCCCAGAAATTCCATGGGAAAGCGGTAGGTGAGGCTGAGATTGTCGCCGACCAGAATGTCGCGTTCGCAGGGCGCCAGCGACTGCGCAGCACTTGGGCCGCTCAGGCAGCGGGCCACGAACGGGTCCTTGCCCCGGCGATTGCCGACCGCCAGCACCTCGTTGAAATAGCCCGATTTTTCATTGAAGCCGTAAAGCGTCGTGCCGCCCGGACCGGGCGTGCCGGGCTCAACGATCAGGGCGCTGTAGATCGGCGCGAAGCGGCCGCTCATGTCACGCGACATGACCTGTCGTTCGAACGACAGAAAAATGATGCTCTTGGCTGATCCAGTGTGGTTGAAATCGTCGCGGGCCGCCTCGCTGTAGCCGTCCATTTCGGGATAACGCAGATAGAGGTCGAGGCGCGAGGCGATGCCGTCGCGCCGCGCCTGGTCGAAGCGGATGACATTGGCCGGCACGGCGATGACGTTGTTGCCGATCACCACCTCGTGGACTGTCGTGTCATCGGTGTATCCGGCCATGGCGATCGAGCGGCCCAACCATTTGCCGCCAAGGCTGATCGTCATCGAAAGCACCACCAGCGCCGCGAACACGTAGAACACCCGCTTCATCAGCTTGGAATCGACGATGGTGAGTTGCGGACCATTGGCGGCGGCTGCCTGCTTCATCGCGATCCCCGATTATCGGCAGCCTGTCCCAATGCGTCTGTTCCCTTGGGCTGTCCTTGAGCGACTCATGTGCGTGGCACGGCTCTTGCGGCACGCCTGTCGAAACACGACTGTGCGATTTCATGGTAAATGGAAGGTGAAGATGGGTCCGGTTGGACACACACTCGTTGCTTTTAGTGTTGCCTGACGGCGCTGATCTCTTGCGGTTGCACGGCGACGATCTTTGGCGTTGGGCGTCGTGCTGATCGACATTGCAGATCTTTCAGCCTGAGACGATTCGGAGGAGAAAAATGCCGCTCTATGCGATCGATGGAAAAGCCCCCGGTTTCGAGGACGCCGACAGCAACTGGATCGCGCCCGACGCTACCCTGATCGGCGACATACAGATCGGCCGCAACGCGGGCTTCTGGTTCGGTGTCGTCATCCGCGGCGACGACGAGCCGATCATCATCGGCGCCGATACCAATGTGCAGGAACACACGGTCATGCATACCGATGTCGGTTTTCCCCTGACCATCGGGCAAGGCTGCACGATCGGCCATCGCGCCTTGCTGCATGGCTGCACTATCGGCGACAACAGCCTGATCGGCATGGGCGCCATCGTGCTGAACGGCGCGAAGATCGGCAGGAATTCGCTGGTCGGCGCCGGCGCCCTGATCACCGAAGGCAAGGAATTCCCCGACAATTCGCTGATCATCGGCTCGCCCGCCCGTTTGGTGCGAACACTGGACGATGCCGCGGTGGCAAGCCTGCGCGCTTCGGCCGCCCACTACGTCGCCAACGGCAAGCGCTTCAAGGCGGGGCTGACGAAGACCTGAGGCCAGCCTTGGTCAAATCTTCGGCGATATGGTTCACCGGCATCGTCGCCCAGCTCACCATCCATTGGAGCCGCGCCTGGTCATTGCATCGCGCAGCAACGAAGCGCCGGCTTCAAAGCCGGCATTGTCGGCGTCCTCGAGGGCTGTCGTATAGTCGTCGATGCGGGTTTCGAGCGATGGGTCGGCGCCCGCCGCCAACAGCAGGCGGATGGCATCGACGCTACGGATGGCGACCGCATAGTGAAGCGGCGTCCAGTCGTTTACGCCCCGCATGTTCAGGTCTGCGCCCCATCGATCAGGGTTCGGACTATTTCCAGTCTGTCAGCCCGATCGGCGGAGGGTGCCGCAATGATTGCCGGAAAACCGCCGTGGTGGCGATAGTTCGGGTCCGAGCCCGCATCCAGTAAGATCGAGATGAAAGCGGCGGGGCTCCAATAGATCGCATACTCCAGTGGATGCCCAAGGCCGAGTTCAAAGGGCATCTGCTCGTCGAACCAGCCGGGTGAGCCGCCGAGAGCCACACCGAGGGCCTCGAAGTCGCCCGCCTTGAACGCGTCGTCGATGGCCTTGAACAGGCGGTGGCGCTCGCATCGATCTTCCGGGATTTCCAACATCGCAGCGATCCGGAGGTTGAATTGGCCGCCATATTGCTCCCATCCGCCGCTGCCTGAAAGCCTCATGGCGGGCTGCGATTGGAGAGCAGGTCGATAGCTTTGCGCAGCCGTACGCCGGACTTATCGCATCGACATCAAGTTCGTGATCAGACCTGCCTTGATGTCGAGTGCGGGTCGATGGGCCTCCGGATGACCGATGTCGTCCAGCTGATCGGGCGTCAAGTCGGCTAGTGCCATGCGTCTTGCGACGGTGCGCCGCCACCCCCTGAATTCGGCAATCATCATTGCTGCGCCCTTCAGGCCAGGTCCAAACAAATGTCTTTTCGAGGTGCGGGCGGCGCGAGTTTGCGTGTCAGCCATTTTTAGTCTCCCATTTCGAGATTTTGCGGATGAGAGCGTGCCATGCGGCTGTTTTCGGGCTGTTCGGCTGTGCGTGAAAAAAACGGATAAGCCCGACGAACTGCCGTTAAATCGGTGTTAAATCCATCTGCCGGAATGCTATTCTGCCGCGGCGGTCTAAGTCTGGAGACGGATCTGTGCGCATCAGGTTGCTGGGCGGCCTCGAGGTTACCTCCCCGGAGCGCCGGCCCGTCCGCTTCGCCACGCGCAAGACTTCGCTGCTTTTTGCTGCCTTGGTGCTGGCGGGCCGCCGCGGCCATCGTCGCGAGCAGCTTTCCGAAGCCTTTTGGCCGGGACGAAGCAATGGCCAGGCGCGCAATAGTTTGCGGCAAGCGCTGGTCGACATCCGGCGCTCGTTCCCGACCAGCAAGGATGCCACCCTCTACATCGACGGGGATCAGGAAGCCATCGCGCTGATTGCCGGTCCGGATGACGCGGACATTTTGATCTTCGACCGGAAACTGGAGCAGGGCGGGGCGGCCGATCTCGCCGTCGCCGCCGACCTCTACCGCGGTGGGCTGCTTGCGGGGGAAGCCATTCCTGAGGAACTGAATGAGTGGTTTGGACCCTATCTGGACAGGTATCAGCGCAAGGCCCTGCAGTTGGTCGATCGGCTGAGCCTCGCGCTGCCGATACCCGGCTCAGCGGAAGAGACGGCCTGCGAAGGGCTGGCAGAGAGATTGCTTGCCTCAGATCCTATCGCGGAGGCCGCCCATCGGGCGCTGATCCGGATCCATGCTCATCGCGGTCACGAAAACGCCGCCTTGCGCCAGTTCGAGCTCTGTCGCAATGCCCTGAAAAAGCAGCTGGATGCGGAGCCGGAGGCGCAGACAAGCTCGCTGGCGGCTTCTCTGCAGTCCCGCGAACGAACTGGGGATCGGCGGCCCGGGCCAAGCTCTGGCGTCGCGGCGCCGGCGCAGATGCTGGTCCCGACGAGACACGACGACCAGCCGTCAATTGCAGTGCTGCCGTTTCAGAATCTAAGCGGTGATATGGAGCAGGAATACTTTGCCGACGGTATGGTGGAAGACATCGTCACCGCCCTGGCTCACTTTCGTCACCTGTTCGTAGTCGCACGGAATTCGAGTTTTACCTATAAGGGACGCTCGATAGACATAAAGCAGGTCGGGCGTGAACTGGGCGTGCGCTATGTGGTCGAGGGAAGTGTGCGGAAAGCGGGTGAGCGCCTGCGCATCACCGGACAACTCCTCGACGCTTCGAGCGGCCTCCACCTGTGGGCTGACCGTTTTGAAGGTACTCTAGCCGAGGTTTTTGATTTTCAGGACCAGATCGCCTCGAGCATCGTCGGCGCGATCACCCCAAAGGTCGAGGAGGCGGAAATTGAGCGCGCCAAGCGCAAGCCGACTGAGGACCTCGACGCCTACGACTATTATCTGCGCGGGTTGGCGTCCCACGACCGAGCGGTCAACACCAAGGAAACCATGGATGACGCTCTGCGGTTCTTCATGAAGGCGATCGGCTGTGACCCGGTGTTCGCTGCCGCCTATGCCCGGGCGGCGCGCTGCTATGCGGCGCGAAAGAGCAACCGCTGGATGATCGATCGCTTTGAAGAGACTGCCGAGGCGACCCGACTGGCAAAGAGAGCGATCGAACTTGGATGGGACGATGCAATTGCCCTTTCGTACGGCGGATACGTGCTCGGCTATGTAGGCGGCGATGTGGAGGAAAGCGCGGCGTGCATCGAACGCGCGCTTGGCCTGAACCCGAACTTGGCTGCGGCGTGGGGTTACAGCGCGTGGGTTCAAGCGTGCTTAGGTGAGCCGGAGAAAGCCGTCGAGCGCGCCGCGCAGGCAATGCGCCTCAGTCCGTTCGATCCTCGTTTTTTTGTTTGGGAATTTTGCACCGCGCTCGCTCACTTTTGTGCCGGGCGCTATAACGATGCTGCTGAGTGGGCGAAAAGGTCTTTGCGTTCGCAACCAAACTACGCGAGCGCGACGCGTGTGGCGACGGCAAGTTACGTCTTGGCCGGTCGGCTTTCGGAAGCCGAGAAGATGATGGCTCGCCTGCGCGAACTCGACCCTACGTTGCGGCTTTCGAATCTCGCTGAGGTGCTGCCGCCGTTTTGTCGACCGGACGATCGCAGCAGATATATCGAAGGCCTTCGCAAAGCGGGCCTGCCGGACTAGCGCCGTGTCAGCGTGAAGCGAGGCAAACGGCTTCGGCACCAGATGGCCGACGTACTGCCGATGGATGCTAACTATAAGGTGACGGTTGACCGTGGAGGCCTGTGACCTAGCTTAAAGCTTAGCCGGACCGTCCAGAGCCGGAAATGGTGGGATGGTGCGCTACCGTGGGAGAACTCTCGGGACGTTGAGATGCAGAGGTGCAAGTCGGCTTTTCAGAGCCTGTGCGCCCTTGGCGGCCGACAATCGGCGGCCACGGCCTGTCAAGTTTCGTTTCAAACAAAAGTCATCTGCGCCGGCACGCCTATCAACGCGCGACCGCCGCTCCGCCATGCAACAACAATTCGAGCACTGGAGGGACCTCGAAGCAAGTGACAGCTTCGAACGCGACCAAAGGCTTTAGCCAGCACCAAGGCGAGGGGCCAACAACGCTTCACGATCTTAAGATTACACCCAAAACCGCACAGGCACGGCAATGCCAAATCATCTTGCCGAAATTTACGCAAACAGCGCAGATCTCGCCGTCCTGGGCGGGATAGCAGCATTTGCCTCGATGGGCCTCTATCTTGTGCTCCGGCATATCCATATCGCGGTGCAACGGCGTCGCCTCAAATCAGATGTGAGCGAAGGCGGATCTGACCTCCCCGAGGAGGAGGTTTCTTGGGATTGGGAAAGCCCGGTCGACCTTGCAACCGAGCCTGCTTCTTCTTCTCAGGTTGCCGTGCCCTCAGACACGGCAGACCTGGGTATTCGGCGTCAGGATGCCAATAGCCTTCGGTTCGGGGTGCAAATCGAGTATTTCGACGTGATCTCCGAAGCTTGCGAGAGTTCGTCTGTGACCCAGACCAACGCTTTCGCTTCCGCGACGAACATAGCGCAACCCGGCCGACTTGCGACATCGATCAGGGAAATCGCTGGCTATGTCCATAGGCAGGTGGCGGCTGATCTTGCCGCCCCAACTAGTCCAGTCAGGGCTCTGAGCCGTATGCCGACACAACTCGCCCTCGCGAAGGATCCTGACCCCACCACAGCGATGGCCTCACGTCCTCGGGTTCGCAGGCCGGTCGGTCTTGTGCCCCGCTTTGGCGTCGCCGCAATCTGTCTGGCCGTGCCGCTTAGCTATGCGATGACGAGACAAAACTGGGTCGAAAGCGCCCCCGCCATTTCGCGGGTCCAGGGCAACTCCAATCCTTCGCGACCCATCGAGCTTCCGGCGAGTGCTGCATTAGATGTGCGTGGGCCAGCCCAGGGAGACGAGCGCACGAGTGTCGAATTGCTCAGCCCGGATCTCACGGCTGCCCGGGCGCAAGTCGGAGCAGCTGCTGCTCGGGCAGCCGCAGCGAGGGAATTGGCCGGGCAGGAGCACCAGGCGGCGGAAGGCGAGCGCGCCAGGAGCGCCGCTCTGCAGCGAGCGCTGCTCGAATCGCGCAAGGAGATCGACGCGCTGAGGACAAGCATGGCAGCCGCCGATCGCGTACGCCAGGAGCAATTGCTCAACGAGCTCGCGGCAGCCCGCACAGTTGACGCATTGCGGCGCCTTGCGGGAGATACCCGCACGATGCTGCGCGAGGCCACCAACTATGTCTTTACGGAGATGCCCGCTGCTCATCTGGAGCGTCAGCGAGCCGGATCGGTGGCGCGCGATCTATCGCGAGCGCAGGCGCAAATTGAGCGGCTTGAGGCCGAGGCCGCCGAGGATCGCGCCAAGGCCAAGGCTTCGCTGGCGCAAGCGAGCGGAATGCTCGATGACGAACGCCGAAAGTCAGACGAACTTCGTGGCGAGCTCTCCAAAGTGAAACTGTCCAATGCTGCGCTCATGGAGCGCGCGGACGCGGCTGAGCAGGAATTGACCGGTGCCGTCACAGCGAGAGAACGAGTGGAGCAGACGGCAGCCGAGACGGAGCGGGCGCTGGCGCGACAACAGGCGGCAGCAGCGTCGACGCGTGAGGAGCTGAAAAAAGCTCGCCTCGAGCGCGACGCGGCTGAACAGGAACGAGCCAGGGCAGTCTCAGCGAGAAAGCGTGCCGAGCAGACTGCAACCGAGACATCGCAGGCTCTGGCAAGAGAACGCGCTGCAGCAGTCTCGACGGGGGAGGAGCTGAAAAAAACTCGCATCGAGCGCGACGCGGCTGAACAGGAACGAGCTAGAGCAGTCGCAGCGAGAGAACGAGTGGAGCAGACTGCAACCGAGACAGCGCATGCTCTGGCACGAGAACGCGCTGCGGCAGTCTCGACCCATGAGGACCTCGATAAAGCTCGCCTCGAGCGCGACGCCGCCCGAGCACTTTTGCTACAGGTCGCCAAGCTGAAGGAGGCTTTGGACAAGCAACGTGACGTCACTGTTTCTCTTTCCCGCGACCTGGCCGCCGCGCGCGCGGACAATGACAGGCTCAGGGCTGAGCGTCGCAGCGCCAAGATTGAGCCGCCGCTGAAGCGGCGCGCTGGCCGCGCAGCCGCCGCTGCCGGCGGCGTGAAGGCTGTCAGCCAGAAGACTGCACGCAGCAAGGCTCGCGACCCGGCGCGGATTGCGGGGGTGCGTTCTCTCACACTTCCCTATCCCCTCAGGCCAAGACAGGCGACATTGGAGTGACTTCCAAAACGACTGTGCGATCCTCCCGTTGAAGGCCCAAGGCCTTTGGGAGGCATTGCATCGCACCCTCTCACGACGCCGCGGATGAATTGAATTCATTCTGCTCTCGTCGGCGAGTAGTTCTGCGCGATACGCTATGTCAGCCCGATCACACTGCCTGTAGCATTCAATTCGCATTTGATCGGCGCCTGCCGCGTCTCCACGTTGCCTTGCCGTCCATAGTCGATGCTGACCTCGACGGGAGCTGAGATCGTATCCGGGCTCAACCGACGTATGGAACCTGCGCTGCTGACGCGCACACTGGTCGCGCCAAACGGGGCGGCGGCCGACTCGATCGCATCACGGCAGGCGCGAACGACTTCATCCGGGACGCCCGGCAGCGCCTTGATTGGACTGACCGTTGCTGGACTGTCGACGTCACCAGGAGGCTGAAGGCTGGACGGAAGGTCGAGCGACCGTCCACTTGCGGACCGGGCGACACTGGCGGCAGTGGCGGCCGTGGTTGCCGCAACTGCCGCCGTTGCAGTGGTGCTGGTCCCATCGTCATCCACCGGTGACCTGCTGCTGGAGCCGCTGGGTCCTTTGTGCGCGCCGTCTTTGCGGCCTTCACCGTGATGGCTGGCAGCGCTATTGCCTCCGCCACCCTGGCTGGCAGCGCTATTGCCTCCGCCACCATGGTTGCCACCGCTTTTTCCTCCGCCGCGCTCGCCGCCGGCGGTAGCTCCTGCGCAAGCTACCGCGATCGAGCAAACGAATACGAAATATGCCCAGCTGGATTCAGAGGATTGACGCACGACCACCTCCATAAAGTGCGTCGGTCGAACCGTCTTTCCGCGCCATGCAGTCAGAAAGGCGCAACCGCCGCCGCCCCCAGGCAAACCTCGCGACTAACCGCCCACGGAGGGTAACTAGTGGATCAATCCGGTGTATCAAGGACGCTGTACGCGGTACGTGCGTCGTCCCGGCTACCGGCGGGAGGGGAGGCCACGATCTGACCACATCGCTGACATTCTGAGGTGCAGCGTTAGAGAACTGCAAGCGTCTCTACAACTAGCCGACTCGCCTTTTGATGAGATGGGCTGCGAGGCCGGCCGCCTCGTCGGCGATTGCCGGTATTGTCCCCCGATTTCCGCGTCGATCCGGAAAACGAGGCCGGCAAATAGAGGCCCGGAAGAATGCCCACATTCGTGTGCACGCCCGCCTCGCTGTCGCAGGAAGTCTGGCTTGGGCTTGGCGCCCAGGCCGGCGAGGCGAGGTTGCGCAAGGTGGTGACCGGCGGTGGCTTCAAGCGCTTCCGTCGCGCCGCCGAGACGCCGTTCAACATGGTGCTGGAGGCTCGCCCCTAATGCGAAACAACGACCTAAAGCGCGTCACATGAGGCCGCTCAAACGCGACGCGCTTTAGAGTGCGGACGCTACCTGGCGCTGCCGTCGCAAATGCATGTCGCGCAAAAGTGCGCGGCGCTTCTGCGACAGCGTGCCGCTTCAAAAAAGTGGAGCCGGCCCGGGGACTGGGCCGGCTCCTAAACCCGGTCGTTGGGGACGGGGAGTGGGGCTCGACCGGGTTTTTGCGTCGCGTCCTTAGCGGACGCTGGCAACCGCGCCGGAGCGGCCGTCGTTGATCGTTACCCAGGCGCCCGAATTCTGGCTCGATTGGCGCTTCAGATAGGTGTAGTCGGTGTTGGTCCAGGACAGTACCCTGGTTTCGAGATTGTCGAGGATGAACTCTCCGAGGCTGGTGCGCACGGTCAGCACCGCGTGGCCGTCTCCGTTCGGCTGGCGCGCAACCGTCATCAGCAGGTCGCCGGCCGGAACGCCGATGTTCATCAACGCGCGGCGCTTTTCCAGCGCATAATCCTCGCAGTCGCCGAATTCGCTATTGGAATAGGACCAGACCTCTTCCTTGCCCCACAGTTCCATATCGGTGCGCGGCGCGATCCTGCCGTTGACCGAATTGTTGATGCTGACGATCTTCGCCCACAGCTTGCGGGTCAGTTCGATCGGCGCCTGCTTCGGCGTCCGCTGACTGCATTCCTGCGGGATCTTCTGGCAGAACTCGTAATGGCCGACCGGCTGTGTGGTGCGGCTGCCGGTGTGCATGAAGGCAGGTCCCGCTGCATACGCTGTCCCCCAGGCGGTAAGCTGCGTCGCCATTGCCAAGAGCAACAGCTTGCCCCTCGTCTTCTTCATCGTCCAGTCTCCCCGTTTGAGGAGACAATGACACGATTGGATTTATTCGACGCAAAGGCTCGAAGTAGACATTAAGTAAAACGCCCATAGAATAAACATAAAATTTGAATCATTTCAGTATAAAGTTGTTGAGGCGTTTTTCGCGGGGATCACATCGGCGCGGCGCGGCGCGGCGCGGCGCCTTGGCGCGGCATCGGTGGCAGGCCGCGTTGACCGGCGCTCCAACAAAAAGCCGGCCGAAATGGGCCGGTCGATTTGCGGGAGTGTGCGCTAATTGTCAGGTGCCGGATGCGTTGAATTCGGAATCGAGCGTTTCCGGCCGCTGGATGACCGCGAACTCGATGGCGATGCCGTCCTCGAAATGGCGCACCACCTGGCCGCGCATGGTGCCCAGCATGACCTGGATGCCGATTGCCGGCTTGACGTCGATCTCGACCGCGGCGCCCGAAAGCGACAGGTCGATGATGCGGCACTGGTACTGGCGCCCGTCGCCGAGCTGAAGCACGCTGGTCGGATTGCGCGGCGCCACGCGTTCGTGGCGGCGGTCTTCCGGCAGATCGAGCTCGTGCTTGTTGGCAAGCCAGGTCAATTGCGCTGCAAGCTTGTCCTTCTTGCGTTCCGACGCGATGACCGTCATCGCGAAGCCGTCCTGCAGGATGCGGGTGACGACGCCTTCGATGCGGCCGATGTGATCGATATAGGCGATGACTTTCTCGCCCGGCATGCCGATGCGCTCGGTGCGAAGCGCTACATTGCCCGGCGACATGTCGACCACCTGGCACGGATGTTCGGTGCGATCCTCCAGCATGAAGCGTCCATAGATCTTCACGCGGACGCGCTGAAAGTTGCGCCTTTCAGCTTGGGACGGCGCGGTGTCGACCGCCGCTGACCTCATGACTGCCTACACCCCGTTTGGCATTCCGCGCGTTGATGCAAGGAACTTCGCCGGAAAGCTACAGCGAAGCGGGTTAACAAAGGGGAAAGCCTGACGCCGCTACTTTAGGATTTTGGATTATTCCCCGCGCCCGCCGTCGAATACGACCAGATGACGGATGCGGCGTGCCTGGCCGAGCGCCGAAATCGTCTGGGACGGATCGAGTTCCGACGGGACAAGCGAGGGAACGTCGATGGCCGGACGGTTCTTGAGGAATTTCGGTTCCTTCTCCGGATCGACGAGACGGATCGAATCGATCAGGGCGTCGGCGATCGGATCCGCGCCCAGCCAGAAGGGTTTTTCAGCGGCGCTTATCACGCCGAGGCAGCGCGGATTGTCGACGCCGCCGTCGAGCGGCAGGGCGAGCAGCTCGAACTTGCTGGAACGGTCGGTGCGGCTGAAACCTTCATAGGTGATGAGCACGACGGATTTCTGATCGAAGACGCCCTGGATCAGTTTCGAGATAAGCCGCTGGTCCTTCTCGCGCCACAGCGAGGGAAAGGAAAACCCCTTGAGTTCACGGCCATAGACCGCGCAAAGCCTGGTGCCGGCGAGCCGGAATACCGCTTCGCCGCGCGTATCCTTTTCCAGGATGAATGTGTCGGCCAGCAGCGACTTGATATCGGCCGGCTCGACTTCCGAACGCTTCGGGGCAGGGCGCCCGTCACGCAGCCGGTTCCAATAATGGAACAGCGTGATCGATCCGTTCTGGTTCATGTTATGCTGCTCCGCGCAATCTGTCGTCTGATGTCCCATCGGTGAACAGAAGGGCGCCCTCCGAGGACCTACATGCGTTGCGGAGCAGGATGCGTGCCAGCATCGTTAACACTTGTTCACGGGTCGGGGCCGTTAAGGTTAACAATTGGTTTACGTTGCGCTCCGCCCAGGCCCGTGGCACGTTAAAACCACTCCAGAAGCGGTCGTTTCGCAGCGATCGGCAGCATTTCAGTCAAGAGTTTGGGGGAGCATGGGGGCTCGACCAGCCGTTCAAGGGCAACCTTGGACGGCTTCTTTTTGATTCGCGCCAATTTTGATTCGCGCCGTTTTGATTTGCGTGGGGCGATTCGCCCCTTTGTGAATCGGGTGACCGTGATCTACATGCTCGCGAAGTCGAAACCAGCGACTGAGTGCGAGCCATATGAGCGAACCAGCAAGCCCCTCGGAAATCGAACAGGGCGAGGGCGGACCTGTCGGCCATGAGCCGGAGCCGCGCCGCGAGCCGGTGTTCAACATGCCGCCCGTTGTGCTGGCGCTGATCGGCATCTGTGTCGTCGTTCACCTGATCCGGTTCTACTGGCTCACCAACGACCAGGATTTCTCCCTGCTGATCCGGACCGCCTTCATTCCGATCCGCTATTCCGGCCGCTTCGACCTCGATTTCTACGCGTTTTCGAGCCCCTTCACCTATGCCTTGCTGCATGGCGGCTTTGCACATCTGGCCATCAACATGGTTTGGCTGGCGGCTTTCGGCTCACCACTGGCGAACCGCTTCGGCGCGCTTCGTTTCAGCCTGTTCTTCGCGGCGACGGGGCTGGCGGCGGTATTGCTGTTCTGGGCCGTGCATCCGCTCGGCCAGACACCGCTGGTCGGCGCGTCGGGGGCGATTTCCGGGATGATGGGGGCGGCCGCCCGCTTCGGCTTCCGCACCGACCGCTCGTCCGGCAAAGCCGCCTTCGCCGGCGCGCCGCTGCCGATGGCGGCGGTGTTCCGCTCGCGTGGCGTTGTGACTTTTCTAGCCATCTGGATGGTGATCAATCTCGCCACCGGCCTCGTTGCCTTCGCGCCCGGCATCGACAGCCAGATCGCCTGGGAGGCGCATATTGGCGGTTTCGTCGCCGGCTTCTTCGGCCTGCGCGCTTTCGATCGGCGCCAGCAGGCGGATGAGTTCAGGGCCTGAAGCATGTCGCCCAAAAGCATGGCCTCGGTCCTGAACCGAGGCTGCGCCGCTGTTTCGCGACAACGACATGCGATGCGCATTAAGGCGCCGCACTTGAAAACCAATCGATCGCGGCGCACGATGTCCGGCACTAGGGAAAGCCGGTCAGGGCAGGAACCGGCAAGGTAAACTGAGGAGGACGCCATGACTGTTAAGGCAATTCTCGAGCAGAAGGGCCACGACGTGCTGACGCTCGGGCCGAACGAAAAACTGAGCGAGGCCATTCGCATCCTGGCCGAGCACAGGATCGGTGCGCTGGTCATCACCAATGGCGATCACAAGATCGTCGGCATTCTTTCCGAGCGCGACGTCGTGCGGGTCCTCGCCAGGGAAGGGGCCGCCGCATTGGATATCGCGGTGCGTTCGGCGATGACCCCCAAGGTGAAGATCTGCAATGAGAACCACACCGTCAACGAGGTCATGGAGATCATGACCAGTGGCCGTTTCCGCCATCTGCCGGTGGAAAAGGACGGCCTGCTCGACGGCATCGTTTCGATCGGCGACGTGGTCAAGCGGCGCATCGAGGATGTCGAGCGCGAGGCCGCGGAGATCAGGGCCTATATCGCGACGGCGTGAGATCGCCAGCAAGTTTTGTCGAAGTCGGCGCCGCCCCTCATCGCCCTGCCGGGCCCCAAAACCCCCATAATGAGGGGGGGGAGGGGGCGGGCGGCCCCGCGGGGGGGGGTGTTGGTGAGATCTAGGTAT
>NZ_JBVVQJ010000050.1:0-38005 GCF_055811475.1 Mesorhizobium sp. WSM4829
AGCGGGACGAGCTTGCCGGCTTCGTCACGGGCGCCGGAACCAACGGCGATGATCTCGCCTTCCTGCGGCTTTTCCTTCGCCGTGTCGGGGATGATGATCCCGCCGGCAGTCTTGGATTCGGATTCAACCCGGCGTACGACCACGCGGTCATGAAGCGGGCGGAACTTCGACTTTGCCATTTTTTATTCCTCGGTGAGAATGGTGAGAATAGTTCCTCCGTCCGGCGGCGCCGGACAAACCTATAAGCCCGGCGGCGCCGGACCTACGCTTAGCACTCACCAATGGCGAGTGCTAACGTGGCGGTGAGATAAGCCGGTGGCTGGCGAGAGTCAAGGCGCTGAGTGAGCTGATCGACAGCCGCAGCCTGCTTCGAACTGATACTTGACTGAGTCAACTAAATGGTTGATCTTGTGCGGGCAGGAGGATGCCATGACGAGTCATCATCAACCCGGCAGGGAGCGGATCGATGCAGTGCGGGGCTTCAACCGCTTTTACACCCGCCAGATCGGGTTGCTCGACGAAGGGCTGCTGAAAAGCGCCTTCTCGCTGACCGAGGCCCGGGTGCTCTATGAACTGGCGCATCGCGATGGCCCGACCGCCACCGATCTTGCGCGCGATCTCGGTCTCGACCCCGGCTATCTCAGCCGGTTGCTGAAAAAATTCGAGGAGCGCGGCCTGGTCGAGCGCGTGGCGACGCAAGCCGATGCTCGGCGCTCGTCGATTGCACTGACGCCGGCGGGAAGAGCGGCGTTCGCGCCGCTGAACCAGGGTTCGCACGATCAGGTCGCGGCCCTGCTCGACCGGCTTTCCGCACCGGAGCAGGACAGGCTGGTCAAGGCGATGCAGACGGTGCAGCGCCTGCTGGGCGAGAGTGCAGAGCCCAGGGTCCCTTACATGCTGCGGTCCTTGCAGGTCGGCGACATCGGCTGGATCATCCATCGCCAGGGCCTGCTCTATGCGCAGGAATATGGCTGGGACGAAACTTATGAGGCGCTGGTCGCCGAAATCCTCGGCGCCTTCGTCAAATCCTACGATCCGAAATGGGAACGCAGCTGGATCGCCGAGCGGGAAGGGGAAGTCGTCGGCTCGGTCTTTCTCGTGCGCCAGTCGGACGCGGTGGCGAAGCTGCGCCTGCTCTATGTCGAACCCTCGGCGCGCGGTCTCGGCATCGGCAGGCGGCTGGTCGAGGAATGCATCGGCTTTGTCCGTGCCAAGGGCTACAAGAAATTGACGCTGTGGACCAACGACGTGCTCACCTCAGCGCGCCGCATCTACGAGGCGGCCGGGTTCAAGCTGGCCAATCAGGAACGCCACCACGCCTTCGGCAAGAATCTGGTCGGCCAGAACTGGAACCTGGAGTTGTAGCATTTTTCCCTTCTCCCCTTGTGGGAGAAGGTGGATCGGCGCGCAGCGCCGAGACGGATGAGGGGTGTTGGCCGGAGTGCCGGCGGTGCCAAGCTGGAGCACCCCTCATCCGACCGAGCTTCGCTCGGCCACCTTCTCCCACAAGGGGAGAAGGCAAGATAAGGCGGAGGCCCTTCCTCACCCTTTGACCGGTATCCAGATTTCCAGCCCGCCATTGCCGCTGCGCGGATCGAATTCGGGGCCGTAGCGCTCGAACTCGGGCGCGTCGGCAATCTTGTGCCCGGAGGCAGGCAGCCATTTGTTCCAGATCGTGTTGACCGTGCGGCGGATGGTCGAGATGTGGTCACGATGGGCGAACACGGCGTATTTCTGCGCCGGCACGCGTACGCGCGAAAACTCCTTCGGCAGGTCCGAAAAATCGGACACCTCGACGCCGGCGATATACTCGAAATTGCCTGCATCGTCGCCGTTGACGCAGACGCCATAGGCGATGTCGCCGACCTCGCCTGGAATGTTGCCGATATAGGGGCCGAACCTTTGCCACTGCATCGGGATGCCGGCGCTGGTTTCGCAGCTGTAGCGCTCGCCGAGACCGGCGATGAGGAATGGCCGGCTGGTTTCGAAACGCGGCGGCTCGAGATTGGTGAGGAAGGACTGGTCCATCAGGATCGGCTCCACGAGATCGAGGTTTTTGAGCGAGCCTTGCGCGCGCACCAGTTCCGGCGTGGTGCCGAACTGGTCGCGGAAGGCACGGGTGAAAGCCTCATGCGAGGCATAGCCGGCGTCGAGCGCGACCGAGAGGATGTCCGGTGCGCCGGCGGCGAGCCTGCGCGCCGCCTCGGTCAGCCGGCGAGAACGCAGGTAGCCCATCACCGAACGGCCGGTCGCCGCGCCGAAAGCCCGCGTCACGTGAAAGCGCGACACGCCGCTGCTGTTGGCGACATCGTCGAGGGAGATGGCCTCCGGCAGATGGCTTTCGACGAACCACAGCGCTTTCTCGGTCGGGTTCATATGGCTCCTTGCTGTGGGACTGCGCATTGGCCAGGTCATGGTATCGCTTCCTGGTGGAGGCAGTTTGATCGAAATTGCGCACCGCGCAATGCGACGCTGGTCGGCAAGTCGAAGGCGTTGGGCGAAGGGCTTGACGGGAGCAGGCGTTGTCTTTTAAGTAGTAACGTTATTACATTACGGGATTCGGTATGCTCGTTCTGACAAGACCATTGCTCGCGGGGCACTCCGAACCCCGGAAACTTATTGCGCTGGGATTGGCGGAAAACTAGGGTGGCTGACTGATGGTCCTCAAGCCGAAAGGCGAGGGGTGAAAAGGGAACACGGTGAGATCTTCGGATCGAGGCCGTGGCTGCCCCCGCAACTGTAAGCGGCGAGCAAAATCCGAAAATGCCACTGGCCGGCAAGGCTGGGAAGGCAGGATGGCGCAAGGACCCGCGAGCCAGGAGACCTGCCATCGCACGAGTTGACCGGACGGGGTGTGCCGGGAGGAGACGTGGACATCGGTCTTGTTGGCCGGTCCAGCTTCCTTCCGTCGCCATTGAGAAAGTGACGGTAAGTTGGACGCCTGCCAGCCTCTTCTTGAAGCGCGTGAACTGAGCGCCACGGCGAATGGCCAGCGCCTGGTCAGTGCGGTCAGCCTTTCGGTCGCGGCGGGAGACCGCCTCGCTATCATCGGCCCCAACGGCGCCGGCAAGACGACGCTGCTGCGCATGCTTTGCGGCACGCTGCGGCCGAGCGCGGGAGATGTGAGATTTTCCGGACGCCGGCTGGAGACGTTTCCGGCCGCCGAGCGGGCGCTGCACATGGCGGTCGTCGGCCAGACCGATCAGCCCGATCCGCGGCTTGCCGTGATCGACTACGTCGGACTTGGGCGGGTCCCGCATGCCGGCTGGCGACGCAGGAGCGAGCAACGCGACGTCGTCGTCGAAGCGCTTCGCAGAACCGGCCTGCTGCCGCTGCTCGGCCGCACGATCGGCTCGCTGTCGGGTGGTGAGCGGCAACGCGCCCAGCTGGCGCGCGCCGTCGCCCAGGAGCCGAAAATCCTGTTCCTCGATGAACCGACCAATCATCTCGATCCGCGCGCCCGCAGCGAACTTCTCGAACTCGTGTCGCAGCTTGGCATGACCGTCGTGGCGGTGCTGCATGATCTGTCGCTGGTCACGCCATTTGCCACCAGGGTCGCGGTGATGAACGAGGCCCGCCTGCAGGCACTCGCCGGTCCGCGCGAGGCGCTGACCAAGCAGTTGATCCGCGAGATTTTCGGCGTCGACGTGCTTCGGCTGCGCCATCCGACCGAAGACCGCGAACTCACGGTGTTCGAAGTCCCGAACCGTGCCTCTTCTGATCTAACCAAGGAGCAACACCCGTGAAACGCCTCGCATTGCCTTTTGCCTCTCTCCTGCTTGCCCAGACCGCCTTCGCTTTCCCGGTAACAGTCGACAGCTGCGGCACGCCGCTGACGTTCGACGCCGCGCCGAAGCGCGCCGTCATCCAGGATATGAACATGGCCGAGATGGCCTTCGCGCTGGGGCTGCAACCGTCGATCGTCGGCCTGACCGGCATCACCGGATGGTACAACGTCGGTCCGGAATTCAAGGCCGGGCAGGGCGCGATTCCGGAACTTGCGCCGAAATACCCGACGCTCGAAAACCTGGTTGCAGTCGAGCCCGATTTCTTCTTCGCCGGCTGGTATTACGGCATGAAGCCGGGCGGCGAGGTAACGCCAGATACGCTGGCGCCGCACGGCATCAAGACGCTGGTGCTGACGGAAAGCTGCATCCATCTCGACAACAACCGCCCCGCCGCCTCGATGGACCTGCTCTACGGCGACATCGAAAAGCTGGGCAGGATTTTCGGCAAGGAAGCCGAGGCGAAAAAACTCGTTTCAGGCTGGAAAGCGCAACTCGCCGATATCACGGCAAAGGTCGGCGACCGCGAGGGGACGCGGGTGTTTCTCTACGACTCCGGCGAAGACAAACCCTTCACATCAGGCAAGTTCGCGATCCCCAGCGCCATGATCGCCGCTGCCGGCGGCGACAACATCATGGCCGACATGCAGACGAGTTGGGGCAACACGGACTGGGAAACGGTCGCTTCCCGCAATCCGCAGTTCCTGATCCTGCTCGACTATCAGGACGGCGGCGGTTACAGGAAACTGCTCGACTTCCTCAAAGTCCATCCGGCAATGAAGGAGACCGATGCGGTCAGGAACGAGCGCTTCGTCGCGCTGCGCTATGCCGAATTGACCCCCGGACCTGCCAACATCGAGGCGATCGGCAAGATCGCCGGCGCGATGCACCCGGAAGCCTTCTGAGCTTGCGCCACAGGGCGTTCGAATTGGCCATGGCAGCAGGAGTGGCAGCAATCGCCGCTCTTGCTCTGCTGTCGATCGCCTATGGATCGACGGTCATAGCGTTGAGCGACGTGATTGCTGCGCTCGGACATGCGGCCGGGTTGGACGGAGATCTCGTGCCCGGTCCGGTGGGCAATATCCCGGTCGGCAATATCCCGGTCGCCAAGATAATTGTCGATCTCAGGCTGCCGCGCACGATCATGGCGATCTGTGTCGGCGCCGGGCTGGGCGTCATCGGCGCGCTGCTGCAGACGGTAACCCGAAACGATCTCGCCGATCCGTTCCTGTTCGGGCTGTCCTCCGGTGCCGGGGCAGGCGCTGTTTCCGTCATCACCATTTTTGGCGACCGTTTCGGCATCTGGACGTTGCCGGTTGCTGCCTTCACCGGCGGCATATTGGCCGCCGGCATCGTGCTTTTGCTGGTTTCGCGGGTGAGGGGGCAAGGCCCCGAACGGCTGATACTGGCCGGGCTTGCCGTCTCGTCATGTTCATCGCCCTGACCAACTATCTCGTCTTCGCCGGAGACCAGCGCGCCGCTCACTCGGTATTGTTCTGGACCATGGGCGGGCTCGGCCTGGCGCGATGGGACAATGTCGGGCTGGCTGCTCTTGGCGCGGGCACCATTCTTGCTTATGGCCTGTGGAACCATCGCAAGCTCGACGCCTTCCTGGCCGGCGAGAATGCTGCCGAAAGCCTGGGCGTGCCGGTTGTGCGGATGCGCAGGACGGCGTTTCTCGTCGCTGCCTTCTCGACGGCGATCCTGGTCTCGGTCGCAGGTGTCATCGGTTTCGTCGGGCTGATGATCCCGCATCTGTCCCGGCCCCTGGCCGGCCCGTTGCATCTGCGCCTGATTGCAAGCTGTGCCCTCTTCGGAGCGATGCTGCTGCTGACAAGCGATCTTCTGGCGCGCACGCTGCTGCCGCCGCAGGAACTGCCGATCGGCATCATCACCAGTTCGGTCGGCGCTTTCTTCGTGGTCACCATGCTCATTCGCAATCGTTCATGATGGGCTGCCATGCACACTTGCCGGCTTCTGGCACAATGCCGCGTCTTGAATAGTGAGCACGCTTATAATATATGCCGCTCATGGTTTCCGACGGCATCGACAGATTGGGTTTTTTGATCCACGACGTGCAGCGCCTGATGCGCAAGCGCTTCGAGGCGCGCGCCAGCGGGCTCGGCCTTTCCTCGGCGCAATGGCGGCTGATGGTCCGCGTCGCCAAGGAAGAAGGCATCACCCAGGCCCGGCTCGCCGAGCTTCTCGAGATCGAGCCGATCAGCGTGTCGCGCCTGGTCGACCGCATGGAGGAGGGCGGCTGGATCGAGCGCCGCGCCGATGCCGCCGACCGCCGCGTCCGCATGATCTTCCCGACCGCCAAGGCGAGCCAGGCCTACGCTGAGATCAAGAGCCTTGCTGGCGAAGTCTATGAAGAATCGCTGGCCGGCGTGTCGCCGCAAGATCGTCGCGTCCTGATCAAGGCACTGGAGACGATGACCAGGAACCTGGCGGACGGCGAGCCGGCGCCGGGCGAAAATGTCGAGAGTGGCGAAAAAGTCGAGAGTGCAGAAGGCGCAGCAGCATGAACGCGGTAGCCAAGGTAGATGAGAATGCGACCAAGCTGGAGTTGGAAGCTCCCGCGCAGCCGGCGGCAACTCCGGTTACGGCCGCTCCGCAGCTAGCGCCGGCGCCGGTGGCGCCGAAGAAGAAGCGCCGTGCCGGCCGCATGCTTTTGATGTCGGCGCTCCCGGTGGCGCTGATCGCCGGCGGCAGCTACGTCTGGGTGACCGGCGGCCGTTACCAGGAGACCGAGAACGCCAATCTGCAGCAGGCCAAGGTCACGATCGCCGCCGATACGGCCGGCCGCATCGTCCAAGTCGACATTTTCGACAACCAGTCCGTCAAGCAGGGCGACGTGCTGTTCGCCATCGATGCCGAGCCTTACCGGATCGCATTGGCCCAAGCTGACGCGGCGGTGGCCGGCGCGCGCCTCAATGTCGAGCAGCTGCGTGCGGCCTATAGCCAGGCGGAAGCGCAGGAGAAGTCGGACGCCAGCCAGGTCGACTATGCGCAGTCGCAATACGACCGGGCCGCCGACCTGGCCCGCAAGGGCATCAACGCCGAGTCGTCGCTGGACGAGGCCAGGAACGATCTCGACAAGGCCAAGCAGCAATTGGCCGTGGCCGAACAGGGCATCCTCAGCGCCAAGGCGGGCCTTGGCGGCAATCCCGATATCGAGACCGACAGGCATCCGACCGTGATGGCGGCGCTCGCCACGCGCGACAAGGCTGCCTACGATTTGGCGCAGACCACGGTGAGGGCGCCGGCCGACGGCATCATCAGCCAGGCTGCCTCGTTCAAGGTCGGCCAGTATGTCGGCTCGGGTACGCCGCTGTTTTCGCTGGTCGAGACCGGCGATACCTGGATCGATGCCAATTTCAAGGAAACCCAGCTCACCAATATGAAGCCCGGCCAGACGGCTGAAATCGTGGTCGACACCTACCCGGGCCGGACGTTCGAAGCCACCGTCAAGGCGATCGGCGCTGGCACCGGAGCCGAGTTCTCGCTGTTGCCCGCCCAGAACGCCACCGGCAACTGGGTCAAGGTCACCCAGCGCATTCCGGTGCGCCTGCAGCTGGCCGATGCCGACGCCAGGATGGCGCTGCGCACCGGCATGAGCGCGACCGTCACGGTGGACACCGGCGTTTCCCGCGGGCTTCCGAGCATCTTCGGCCACGCCGCGGCGGGTGAAGCGCAATAGACGCCTCAACGTCATGAGCACGCCAGAAGCCTTTCGCGAAGTGCCGCATCGCGGCCTGATCACCATTGCGATCATGCTGGCGACAGTCATGCAGGTGCTCGACACCACCATCGCCAATGTCGCTCTGCCGTCGATGGTCGGCGACCTTGGCGCGTCGGCCGACACCATCAACTGGGTGCTGACCTCCTACATCGTTGCCGCCGCCATCGTGACGCCGGTGACCGGCTGGCTGGCCGACCGCTTCGGGCGCAAGGAGCTGTTCCTGACGGCGGTGGTCGGCTTCGTCGTCTTCTCCATGCTATGCGGCGTGGCATGGAGCCTGGAGACCATGGTGCTGTTCCGCCTGATGCAGGGCGTGTTCGGCGCGGCGATCGTGCCGCTGTCGCAGACCTTCCTGCTCGACATCAACCCGAAGGAACGCCACGGCCAGGCGATGGCGATCTGGGGCGCCGGCATCATGGTCGGGCCGATCATCGGCCCGACGCTGGGTGGCTGGCTGACCGAGAGCTTCAACTGGCGCTGGGTGTTCTTCATCAACCTGCCGATTGGCATCATCGCCTTTCTCGGCATGGCCGCCTACCTGCCGAACATCGCCAGACGCGTGCGCGGCTTCGATTTCTTCGGCTTTGCCATGCTCTCGCTCGGCGTCGGCGCGCTGCAGCTCATGCTCGACCGTGGCGGCGATGCCGACTGGTTCTCCTCGGCCGAGATCTGGATCGAGCTTGGCCTCGCCATTTCAGGTTTCTGGATGTTCACCATTCATCTGCTGAGCGCCGAAAACCCGTTCATCGACCCGAAGATATTCCTGGACCGCAATTTCGCGACCGGACTGGTCTTCATTTTCATCATCGGCGTCATCCTTCTGGCCAGCCTGGCGCTGCTGCCGCCGATGCTGTCGACGATCTTCGGCTACCCGACCATCACCACCGGCGTGGTGATGGCGCCGCGCGGCGTCGGCACGATGATCTCGATGCTCGTCGTCGGGCGCATCATGCACAGGATCGATGCCAGGCTGCTGGTGATGATCGGACTGGGGCTCACGGCGCAGTCGCTTTACACGATGTCGGGCTTCTCGCCGCAGATGGACAACTGGCTAATCCTGACTTCGGGCGTCATTCAGGGCCTCGGGCTGGGCCTGGTCTTCGTGCCGCTCTCCACCATTGCCTTTGCCACGCTCGATGTGCGCTTCCGCACCGACGCCACGGCGCTGTTTTCCCTGGTGCGCAACATCGGCTCGTCGATCGGCATCTCGATCGTTTCGGTCATGCTGGTGCGCAACACGCAGATCAACCACGCCGAGCTCTCGGCCTATATCAATCCGTTCAACCCCAACCTGTGGGCGGCCTCGCCGGCGGCGGCGGGCGGCGATCCGGCGGCGCTGTCGCAGATCGACGGACTGGTCAACCAGCAGTCGCTGATGATCTCCTACATCAACGACTTCAAGCTGATGATGGTGGTGACGCTGGTGGCTTTCCCGCTGGTCCTCCTGCTGCGCAAGCCGCAGAAGGCTTCAGCGGCTGCACCCGCCGCGCCTATGGACTGACCTCTGGGACCGGCGCAGCGGGCCGAACCGCCTGCCGAGATTTCACCGGCAGGATCGGCCATCATGTGCGATGGTTCTGCATCCGATGCCAAAGCCGAAGTCGTGACCAGAGAAACGGCACTCAAATTTTGGCTATCCATGCCCCGGTCGGCATCGACCCGGTTCACACGCCATTAGTATATCTGGACCACTATGCGGTCGCTTAGCTTGCAGCGAGCTTTCCTTGCTTTGCGCCAGGCGCCGAACCGGAGGAACTGTGTTTGGTCACGAAACCATCGAGGCAAGCCGCCCAGGCGCCCGAACCGACCGAGCATGCCACGCTGGCCAAACTGGCGGGCTCCTCGTACGAGACGCTCGAGCGCGAACTCAGGGCTACGATCGCAACACTTGAGCAACAGGCGCTGCGATTCGAGACGGCGATCGACAACATCTCGCAAGGCATCTGCTTTTTCGACGCCGCTGAACGGCTGATCCTGTGCAACCGCCGCTATGCGGAAATTTACCGCATCGCACCCGAACACTTGCGTCCCGGCCGGACGCTGGGCGAAATCGTCGAACGCCGCATCGCTGCCGGGACTTCCGCGATGGCCAGCGACGCTTATCTCGCATTCGCCCGGGCGGTCAATTCGGGCACGACCTTGAGAAACTGGACCGCCAATCTCACCGACGGCCGGACAATTCAGATCTGCCATCAGCCGATGCCTGACGGCGGATGGGTGGCCACGCATGAGGACATAACGGAGCTCACCGCCAATCGCCTGATCGTCGACGAGCGCATCTCGCTGCAAACGCTGATCGACTGGGTGCCCGACTACCTGTGGGTGAAGGACACCGAAAGCCGCTTCGTCGTCGCCAACAGGGCCATTGCTTCCGACAGCGGCAAGGCCAAAACCAGTGACATGATCGGTTTGACCGATTTCGATCTTCATGCCCCCGAGCTTGCGCAGAAGTTTCGCGCCATCGAGCAAGGCGTGCTGCGCAGCGGACAGCCGATGATCGATGAGGAAGAGTTCGTTGTCGATGCGTCAGGCGCCGGCAAATGGTTTTCGTCGACGAAGGTGCCGTTGCGCAATGTTCAAAACGATATCTTCGGTCTGGTCGGCATCGCCCACGACATCACCGCCCGCAAGCAGGCGGACACCCTTCGAGACGGGCAGGCGCAGATACTGGAAATGATCGCGACGAGCGCCCCGCTCGAAGATGTGCTCGACTGCCTCATGCGCCTCGCCGAGTCTCAGTTGACGGGAATATTCGGTTCCGTCCTGTTGCTCGACAAGGATGGCAGCCACTTGCGGCACGGCGCCGCGCCGAGCTTGGCAAAGGCCTATACGAGCGCCATCGACGGGATCGCCGTCGGCCCCAAAATGGGATCCTGCGGAACCGCTGCCTTCCGGCGCGAGCCGGTCATTGTCGCGGACATCATGCACGACCCGCTTTGGCACGATCACTGCGAATTGGCGGCGGCCTATGGCTACCGTTCGTGCTGGTCGACCCCGATCCTGTCGCACCAGGGCGCTGTGCTGGGCATCTTTGCCATGTACTCGACGACCGTGCGCGGGCCGACCGCGGCCGAGACCCGGCTCATCGATTTCACGACGCGTATTGCCGGGATCGCCATCGAGCGCAAGCTGGCCGAAGATCGGATCCACTTCATGGCCAACCATGATGTGCTGACCGGACTGCCCAATCGCGCTCTGCTCGAGGACCGGCTTTCGCAGGCGATCCTCTACGCGCAGCGATACGATCGCTGGGTGACGGTGGTGTTCATCGATCTGGACAATTTCAAACTCGTCAACGACACGCTTGGCCACAATGCCGGGGACGAGCTGTTGAAGACCGTAGCTGGCCGTATCGTCGAGCGCGTAAGGGCGACCGATACGGTCGTGCGGCTTGGTGGCGACGAATTCGTCGTCGTTCTGTTCGATCAACCGACGAATGTCGATCTCATCTCCGAGACCCTGCAAGCCATTCGGGCGGCGATTGCAGAGCCGGTTCAGCTCGGAGCACATCGGCTGAGGGCGACGGCCAGTATCGGCATCGCCAGCTACCCCAAGGATGGGACCAACCCCGACACGCTGCTGGCCAATGCCGATGCGGCCATGTATCGCGCCAAGGAATTCGGCCGCGACAATTTCCAGTTCTACGCTCCCGAATTCAACACCAGAGCGCATGAGAAGTTCGTGCTTCAGGAGGACTTGCGTAACGCCCTGGCCCGTTCGGAATTCACGCTGTTCTACCAGCCGCAAGTCGATCTTCGGTCGGGCCACGTCTTTGCCGTCGAAGCATTAATACGCTGGAATCATCCGACGCGGGGCATGTTGGCACCGACCGCCTTCATTCCGACGGCCGAGGAGACAAGTCTGATCGTGCCGATCGGCGATTGGGTCCTGCACGAGGCCTGTCGGCAGAACAAGGCATGGCAGGATGCCGGCCTGCCGCCGATGACCGTCTGCGTGAATGTGTCGACGCGGCAATTCAGGGAAAAAAACCTGATCGGCCGCGTCGCCGATGCCCTGAAAGTCAGCGGTCTGGAGGCCAGATATCTCGAGCTGGAGGTGACCGAAAGCCTGATCATGCAGGATATCGACCTGGCGGTCGCAACGATGAATCAGCTGCAAAACCTGGGCGTTCAGATCTCGATCGACGATTTCGGAACAGGCTACTCCAGCCTCAGTGCGCTCAAGTCCTTTCCAGTGGCGCGGCTGAAAATCGACAAGTCGTTCATCAACGATATCGCTGCTGACGAAAACGACCAGGCTGTTGCCAGCGCCGTAATATCATTGGGTCAAAATCTGAATCTGAGGGTCATTGCCGAGGGCGTCGAGACGGACGATCAGGTGGCCTTCCTGCGCAAGAACAACTGCGATGAAATGCAGGGCTATCATTTCAGCGAACCGGTTTCGGCCCCCGACATCGAGAAAATGCTCAGTGGCGAACCCATGGATTGATGGGTCGATCATGATCTCCTCAGCCAAGGCGGCATTGCCGCCAGCGCCGATTGCCCTGTGCCCGCGTTGCTATTTGCCCAGGACAAGGCTCCAGTAACGCCGCGAGCTGTCGCGGCCGTCCCGCACATAGGCCAGACCGAAGCGGGTGAAGCGCGGGTCGAGCATGTTGCGGCGGTGGCCGGCCGAATGCATCCAGATGTCGAACAGCTTCTGCTGATCGAAACGGCCCTCGGCGATGTTTTCGGCGGCAGCACCGGCAATGCCGTTGCCCTTGACGCGCAAGGCAAATCCCTTGCCCCAGCCGGTCGAGTGGGTCATGCGGCCGCCGCGCGCCATATAGCCGGACTGCTGCAGGGCTGCCTGTTCGAGCTTAGGGTCGGGGACAAGCGGTTCGAGCCCGGCTGAGGCGCGGATGCCCGCCAGCGTGCCGACGGCGGAGGCGGAGACCCCGGCGCCTTCGCCGGTGGGCAGCACAGTGGCACAAGCGGCAAGCCCGGCCAGCGCGGCAAGGCCGATGGCCCTAAGCAGCATTCGCCTGTTTGGCGTCGGGCGCGTTTCGTCAGGGCGGGGTTCTAGGGATGGTTGATTGGCGGTGTCGGCGAGCGTCATGCCTGCCTGACATAGCGGCAATAGTGGCTTTTGCCGGGCAGGCGTTCAGAAATCTCGCTCGCTGCCCCCTTAGCCGTCCGCGAACCCCGCTGATGCGCGCTGCGGCGTGATAGTCTCCAAGCTTGCCGCCCAACCACCGCCGGTAGCCGCATTGCTCAAGGGCGCTCCCGGCGGCTATCTGGCAGACACCTGGCTGATCCCGGTATCGATCCAGGCACGCGTCTGTTCCAGAACTTCATCCGAAAGCGCGGGATCGTCGATAGCCCGGGCGAGGATCACTGCCCCCACCATCGCTGCCCAGCATCCGATCGCTGTGCGGCGTCTGTCTGCCGGATCCAACTCCGGCAGCGCCTTGCCGATACGGTCGATCTGCGAGCGAAGGCCTTCGGTCATGGCCGAGCGTGCAGCCGGGGTCTGATGGCGGATGTCCGCAACAAGGCCCGCTGTCGGGCAACCACCGGCGGCATTGTCGCGATGCCGGGGCGAAAGATAGGCATCTGCATAGGCGCGAAGGTCGCCCCCTCCGCTTGAGTCCGCGGCGAGGACATCGGCAAGGGTTTGGGCGATCAGGTCGTCCTTCGAGCTGAAATGGCCATAGAAGCCGCCATGGGTGAGCCCAGCGGCTTTCATCACCTCCGCCACGCTGACCGCGTCGAACCCCTTGTCGCGAAACAGCCGGCTGGCAACATCCAGAATTCGGCGGCGGTTCTCCGCCATCTGTTCCCGACTGACCTTCATTTCAAAATCCTCCGCCGGCGCCGTTGACATTTACATGATGGTTATCATATTTAGAATGCAATCATGATGATCGTCATGAATATAGAGTCCATCAGCGAAAAGAGCAATGCCATGACCATTCCGTCAGTCCTCATAACCGGCGCCTCCACCGGCATCGGAGCCGCCTATGCCGAGCGCTTCGCGCGCCGCGGGCACGACCTCGTGCTGGTTGCCCGTGACACGGCACGAATGGAGGCTCTGGCGGCCCGTCTAAGTCAGGAAAATGGCGTGGCGATCGACATCATCCAGGCTGATCTTACGCAGGCTGCCGAGCTTGCAACGGTAGAGACGAGGCTGCGCGAAGACGCCCGCATCGGGATCCTCGTCAACAATGCCGGAACGGCCATCGGCGGAAGCTTTATCGAGCAGAGCACCGACGACGTCGCGCGGCTGGTCGCGCTCAACACCACCGCGCTTCTGCGGCTAGCCAGCGCCATCGCCCCGCGTCTTGCGGCGGCCGGCGAAGGGGCGATCGTCAACATCGGCTCCGTGGTCGGCCTGGCGCCGGAGTTCGGCATGACGGTCTACGGCGCAACCAAAGCCTTCGTGCTGTTTTTGTCGCAGGGACTCAGCCTCGAGCTCGCGCCGAAGGGTGTCTACGTCCAGGCCGTGCTTCCCGCTACGACGCGAACGGAGATCTGGGGACATATCGGGGCCGACGTCAACACGCTTTCCAGCGTGATGGAGGTCGACGATCTGGTGGATGCGGCGCTGGTCGGCTTCGACCGCCGCGAGTTGGTGACCATCCCGCCGCTACCCGATGCCGGGCAGTGGGATGCGCTTCAGGCCGCACGCCAGGCCATGCTTCCGAACTATCGGAACGAACATCCCGCCGAGCGGTATCGCACGGTCGCCTGAGCATCAACGAACCCGTTTCGATAAACGACCCGCCGCGGCGGGGACAAACAAAGGTGACCTATGACGAGCAAAACGCTGTTTGAGCCCTATACTCTCGGCTCGCTGACCCTCTCCAATCGTATCGTCATGGCGCCGCTGACGCGCAATCGCGCCGGCCCGGGCTTCGTTCCAGGCGATCTCGCCGCACAGTATTACGGCCAGCGCGCGTCGGCCGGCCTGTTGATTTCCGAGGCCACGCAGATCTCGCAGCAGGGACAGGGTTACCAGGACACCCCCGGCATCTACTCCCAGGCTCAGATCGGCGGCTGGCGCAAGGTCACCGACGCCGTGCACGCCAAGGGCGGGCGGATTTTCCTGCAGCTCTGGCATGTCGGTCGCGTCTCGCACGTCGACCTGCAGGAGAACGGCGCCGCGCCTGTCGCGCCCTCGGCGATCCGGGCCGCGACCAAGACCTTCGTCGGCAACGGCTTTGTCGACGTTTCGGAGCCCCGCGCACTCCAACTGGATGAATTGCCGGGCATCGTGGAGGATTTCCGCAAAGCAGCTGCGAACGCCATCGAGGCCGGCTTCGATGGCGTCGAGATTCACGGCGCCAACGGCTATCTGCTGGACCAGTTCGCCAAGGACGGTGCCAACCTCCGCACGGATGCTTATGGCGGGTCGGTCGAGAACCGCGCCCGGCTGATGCTGGAGGTGGCGACTGCGGTGGTCGAGGAGATCGGCGCTGAGCGCACCGGCATCCGGATTTCGCCGATCTCGCCCGCCAACGGCGTCTCGAGCAGCGCTCCCCAGGCGCAGTTTGACTATATCGTCGATCAACTCGATGCTTTGGGCATCGTCTACATCCATGTCGTCGAGGGCGCCACGGGCGGATCGCGCGATGTCGCGCCGTTCGACTTCGGATCGCTCCGTCGGCGCTTCAACAACACCTATATCGCCAATAACGGCTATGACCTCGAGCTCGCCGCGTCGCGGCTCGCCGAGGGCAAGGCGGATCTGTTCGCCTTCGGGCGCCCGTTCATCGCCAATCCCGACCTTGTGGAACGGCTGCAGACGCGCGCGCCGCTGGCCACGTTCGATCAGGCGACGCTCTATGGCGGCGGCTCCGCCGGCTATACCGACTATCCCGCGATCGCCGCTCCAGGCCGGCCATGAGCCAATGGAGCGCCGCGCCCGCGCGGCCATAGTTGTGTGCGTCAAGTTCTGCAAAAATGGCGTGGCATTCAGCGGTGACGGTGGCGGCAAGGCCGCCTGCCTGACATAAGCGCAATCCTGGCGGCCAAATAAACCGGGCGTGGATTGTTTCCACGCCCGATCGAATCAGCGCTTGGGCAGTTCAGGCCTTCGGTATCCCAGCCAGGGGGACGACCAGCGCGTCGTCCTCCCCGTCTGCCTCCTCGAACAGATCGGCCCCGTCAGCATCCGTTTCCCGCGGCCGCGTCGAGACCAGATCCTTCAGAGAGCCACCGGCGCCGGCGATGCCAGCCTCCTTCAGGAGCGCGTCGATCAGAGACTTGTTGCCGGTGAACTTCAGCAGCTGGTCGGCCAGATCGCCCGGACCCGAACGCCCGCCTTCGCCGCCCGAGCGACCGCCCGAAAATCCCGCCGTGTCGAACACGCGGATGCTATCGATACGGCTCGCCGGCTCCATCAGCGCCTTTAATGCTTCCGGCAGCATGGTGATCCGCGCCTGCGTCAGTTCAAGCTGGATCAGCCGGTCGGAGAGCAGGTTGCGCGCTTCGTTCGTCGCGCGGATGGTCGCGGCCTCCGCCTCGCCTTCCGCGATCACGCCTTCGGCGCGGACCTTCATCGCTTCCGCCGCCGCGCGGGCTTCTACCAGCGCCGCCTCGGCGCGGTCTTCCGCCGCTGCTTTTTCGGCGCTCGCGCCAACTGTCACCGACACAGCCTCAGATTCCGCCGCTTCCTGTGCTTGCAGAACGGCGATCTGCCTGGCACGGTCGGCGATTTCGCGTTCGCGCGCCGTCTGCACCTTTTCTTCAGCCGCAACCGTCAGCGCCTCCGCCTCGCGGGCCTTGGCTTCAGCCTGGCTGGTTTCCTGGCTCTTCTTGGCGATGGCCACCGCCATGTTCTGGCGCGACAATTCAACCTCGCGCTCAGAATTGATGCGCGCCTCTTCCTTGGCGCGCTGAGCTTCCGCCGCATGCTCGGCGATCTCGCGTTCGCGCGCGATCTGGGCGGCCTGTTCGGCGAGCTTCGCCGCTTCCTCGGCCTTGGCCATTTCGGAGCGGGTGGAGGCCTGCTTGGAGACTACGTCGCGCTCCTGCTCCAGCCGCGCCTCTTCCTCTTGCCGCTTCAACGCGTACTTTTCGCGCGAGGCGTTCAGGTCCTGCTCAGCAATCGCCACTTCGGTCTTCCGCGTCACCTCGTTGCGCTCCTTGCGGCGCTGTTCGGTGATGGTGGTCAGCTTGGCCAAACCGACGGCGTCGAAGGCGTTGGTTTCGTTGAAGAACTCACGCGGCGTCTGGTCGAGGCCCGTCAACGACACCGATTCCAGCTCCAGCCCGTTCGAGCGCAGATCGGTCTCGACTGCATCCTGCACCGCCTTCACGAAGTCTGAGCGATTCTCATGCAGTTGATCGAGCGTGTTGCGCGCGGCCACAGAGCGCAGCGCGTCGACCAGCTTGGCTTCCACCAGATCCTGGATCGCCTTCGGGTCGTTGACACGGTCGCCCAGCGTTTGCGCAGCGAGGCCGATGCCGTCATCCGTGCCGTCAACGCGTACGTAAAACTCGGCACGGATATCGACGCGCATGCGGTCAGAGGTGATGAAGGCGTCCTCGCGGCGGCGGTCGACCACCAGCTTGACCGTGTTGAGCTTGACCTTCGCCAGCGCATGCAAGATGGGCAGGATCAGCGCGCCACCGTCTTTGACCACTCTGCGGCCGCCGACGCCGGTACGCACAAAGGCCTCGTCACGCTCGGCGCGCTGGTAAAGCCGCCCGAGCACAAAGCCGATCACCGCGATCACGAAGAGAACGATGCCGGCCCAGATCAGAAATTGAACTATATTGTCCATACCTTGCCCCCAGATTTGAAAGTGTTTGATGTTCGGCTTTGCCCAGAGCGCGCTCTGGCTAGATATGCTCCTCGAACGGCATTACGAGCCAGACACGACCGGGTCCCTCGGCGGCTTTCACCACCACGACCAAGGCGCCTTTCTCGATTTTCATTCCCGCGTCTGCGGGCCGCGCCCGCAGCGTATGCAATTCGCCATGCTCATCGCGCACCCGGATCGAGCCGGGCCGACCGTCATCCAGCGGCCCGAGCGTGACCGTGCCGCGACGCCCGACCAGATGATCGTGGTTGACGGCGTAGCTCTCGTCCTGCGGCAGGAGATGAGCGATCCAGCCGCCGGTGATCTTCGTGACCATCACCGCCGCCGGCGCCGCGCCAAAAGCGTAGCTCCACGCCGGCAAGGCCGGGAAGATCTGCCACAGCATGATGCCGACCATGCCGAACGTGACCAGCAGAAGCAGTATCAGGATGGCGAAGGGTACCCGACCGAAATTCAACCAATCGAATACGTCGTCCAGATGTGTGGCGTCGAGGAGGTGGTCGACCGCGCCGTCTTCGCCGCCACCATGGTCAAAATGCCCGGCTCCAACAAAGAACAGGACGATCTGCAGGACACCCAGCAACATCCCTGCCAGCAACGGATAGAGATAGAGCGCCGGCGCGTGGAGAATTTCTGCCATCGGCGCTACTTCTTACCCTTGAGTTCGCTGCGCAGAGCCGCCAGCCGGTCGTCAATGCGGCGCTGGCGCCCAAATTCTTCGAGTTCGACAAGATCGTTGTCGCGCGGCTTGCCAGCGGGCAGGTCGGTCAGCCGCGCCACGCTGGAAAGCGCGGCCGCAATGCGATCCTCTGGTGCGGGTTTGCGGAACCCGCCGCCAGCGTTGCCTGCCGTGCCCGGGTTCTGCGCCTCGCGGGCGCGACGCGCTATCTTCACCCGCTCCTCGGAATCGCGGCGGGCCGCACTTGCGGCGCTCAGCGCGCCTCGCGCTTCGTCAATGCGCACATCAACATCCTGGATCAGCTTGTCGATAGAGGCGGCCTGCGCGTCAATGTCGTCCTGACGGCCAATACCGGCCCGTGCGAGGTCTTCGCGGCCCTCTTGCAGGGCGACACGGATATTCTGGTCCAGCCCCTCGCGTTCCTCGGTCAGGTCGTCCTTCTGCAGGGTGTAGCGCTTGCGCTCGGCGATAAGCGCTGCGAGGTTGGATTTCAACTCGTCGGCGGCCTTGTCGATCTCGCGGATCGCTTGTTCGGCCACCGCCTCGGGAGCCTTCTTCTCAAGGCCGTCGATCACGGTTGCGACCAGGCCGGCGGCGAGGCGCGAAACGCGCCCGGAAATGGATTCGGTCTGCATGGCTTCGATCTCCCTGTGTTGCATGTCCGCCGACAGCGGAACGGTGAGCAGATAGGCCCCGTTATCCCGTACGAGATGGGAAAGTTGCGCTTTCTCCTGGCTATCGGAGTAGCCGGTGGCCAGGAATCCCGCGATCACACGCCCCTCAACGGTAGAAATCGAAACCTTGTCGACGCCCTTGAAGGACATGAGCTTGTCGTCAAGCGGCAGCCGGTCGGGCGACCAGGCGCCGGAGGCGTATTCGCGAATGCCATTGGTCACCAGTCGCGCCGGCAGGCCCGTCTCGGCGCGGATCGCTTCATAGGCGAGCTTCTGGAGTTCAAACGTGTTGGTGCGTTGGCTAGAGGCGGTGCGATCCAGGATGTCGTGCATGACGGCATAAGCCGCGAAAGTCATGTCGATGGCGCGTTCGCCAGCGCGGCTCAGGATCAGCTTGTAGTGCGCCGTCTTCATCTTGTTCCCCCTCCCAATCACCTAGCAAGTGATTGAGAGGAATTCAAGTGACAATCACCAAAAACGTGATTTAGTGATAGGAGGGTTAATACACGTGTGTTGTTTGGTAACCGCAGGTGTTGGCCAGTAGACCAACGTCTGGCGCTGCGCGCTCCCTGAGGTATTCGGCCCGGTCGGCTGATTCCACCCCAGCAGTTGCACAACGTATAGTTGCAATCGTCAGATTTTCCCCACTGCTTACTCCGCCGCCACCAGCCTTGGCGCCGATGAGACCCGGCCGGCCCGATCGTCCTCGGTATCTTCCCACCAGTCGCCCAAGGCGTCGATGAGCGGCACAAGCTTGAGACCCGCTGCGGTGAGATCATAGTCGACGCGTAACGGATAGCCGGCATGCGCCGTTCGCCGCACGATCCCGGCTTCCTCCAGCTTGCGCAGTTCCAGCGCCAGAATGCGGTGCGACACGGTCGGGTTGTCACGCCTCAGGTCGCTGAAGCGCTTGGTCCCGTCCTTGAGATAGTAGAGCAGCAAGGTCGGCCAGCGACCGCTGAGCACACGCATGGCCTCTTCGATCGGGCAGCTTGAGACGACATCTTTCATGGCGGATCCTGGTTACAAAATAGTGCGTAATTTACATGGGACGACCAGCGTTTAGGGTCAAGCTTCGCTGCGCAGCGTGATCCCTGAACATGGAAGAGACAAAGAAATGGAACCTATCCTCCTTTACGGCGTCCCGGCGGGAAGTTCGATGGGGCTCGTCGCTGCTTTTGAACGCTTCGGACAGCCCTACCGCCTGTGCCGCGTCGACATGCTCACTGAAATGAAGAACGACGCCTATGCCCGCATCAACGGCCGTCAGGAAACGCCGGTGATGATCACCGACGACGGCAGAGTGCTCACCGAGACCATGGCGATTGCCGCTTGGCTGGAAGCCCGCGACACGCAACGTCGCATCAGCTTCCACCCGCGCTCGCCGGAAGCCGACCGGATGCATCAGCTGATGGCTTTCGTGAACACCGGTTTCACCGCCGCTTTCACCCCGCTCTGGGCTGCCTATGAAATGGAATCGGCCGAACCGGCCGTGCTGGCGACCTTGCGTGACTTTGGCCGCCAGGCTGTTGCCGAACGCCACGACCGGCTTGAGGCGATCATCGGCGACACCGACTTTCTGGTCGGCGACCGCCTGACGCTGGCCGATACCACGCTGATCGGCGTGGCCCGTTGGGCGGAGTTCCACCAGGCGGTCGACGGCGCCGCCTGTCCCAGGCTGGCAGCGCTGCGCCACCGGATCGAAAGCGATCCGGACGTGCGATACGCGCAGGCCATCGAGGACGGCGAAACGCCGGCGGGTTCGGGTGCCTGCCTTGGCCACGTTCCGCTGGCCGAGGTGATTGAACGATTTGGTGCCTAATGCATGTCGCGCAAAAGTGTGCGGCGGTTTTGCGATAACGACATGCATAAACAAACAACCTAAAGCGCGTCGCAATGAATCCATTCAGCCGCGACGCGCTTTAGCACACGCCAGCGGCGCGGCACGAACACGGCCTGTGCCGCGCTGCGCATGCTCAATCCCACCCGATTCGCGACAAGCACATCGAATTCGGCTATCATGCCATCGCTCTTGAAGTGGCAGCTACGGGCGGTGGCCGCCCCCTGAATACGGGAGAATGGGTATGGCCAGCTTTCATGTCATGTCGGACGCGCGTGGGATGCACGTGCAGCCCAGGGTTCGCCGCATCACCACGGCGGACCTGATCGATGTGCTGCGGCTCGGCGTCGAGGATTTTTGGGCAAAGCCATCGCATTACGTCTTCCTGTGCCTGATCTATCCGGTGGTCGGATTGATCCTGGCGCAGTGGACGACATCCGGCGCCTACGCTATCCAGCTGCTTTACCCGCTGATGTCCGGCTTCGCCCTGCTTGGACCGTTCGCCGCGATCGGCCTCTACGAGATCAGCCGCCGCCGCGAGCTCAGCATGGACACGTCCTGGTGGCACGCCCTCGAGGTGCGCCACTCGCCGGCGCTGCCGGCGATCGCGGTCATCGGCATCATGCTGGTGGCACTGTTCCTGCTCTGGCTGTTCACCGCGCAATCGATCTACTCCAGCCTGTTCGGCGCTCAGCCGCCGGCCTCGATCGGTGGCTTTGTGCGCGAGGTGCTGACAACACCCAAAGGCTGGACGCTGATCCTGCTCGGCAATGCGGCCGGCTTCGTCTTCGCCGCGATCGTGCTGGCGACGACCGTCGTCGCTTTCCCGCTGCTGCTCGACCGCGATGTCGGCGCGGTCTCGGCGATCGAGACCTCGGCACGGGCGGTGATGACAAACCCGCTGCAGATGGCGCTGTGGGGCCTGATGGTCGCCGTGCTGCTGGTGATCGGCTCGATCCCGCTGTTTGCCGGGCTCGCCGTCGTCATGCCGGTGCTTGGCCATGCGACCTGGCATCTCTATCGCCGGCTGGTCGAACCGGAGCGGGCGCAGCCGGACCGGCGGCCGATGTAGGCGGAAGCGGCGTTTGGCGCTGCGTGTCGGTCGCCATCCGGACATCTCCTCACGCGGGGGGAGATCGCCGCCGAGGTTTTCGCTCTACGATGTACCCCCACCCATAACCCCTCCCCACAAGGGGGAGGGAGACTTCCGTTGGCGCCGACCTCGGCAGATTGCCTGCCTTTCGGCGCCAAAGACGAAGTTAAAGGTGCGCGGCAGCGTTCCCTCCCCCTTGTGGGGAGGGGTTAGGGTGGGGTCCACCTTCGCAAGAATCCCTATGTGGTTGTGCTGCGCGTGAAAGAGGGTCCCTTAAGTCACCAGTTCCATCGCCTTCAGCCGACCCCATCGCCTTCAGCCGACGATGCGCAGGTTCGACAATTCGTTGGCGATTTCCCTGAAATTGTCCGACAGCGTCGCCCCGGTCGCGTTCCAGAACAGCTTGGCCGGCTTGGTCGGATCGGTGGGATCCTTGCGGAAGCGCGAGTCCGAGGAGCAGGCCTTCAGCGCGTCGAGTGCTTTCTTGTCACCGGCATCGGTGGTCGACAGGTCGAGCGCAACGGTCATGACGAGAACGTTCGATTTCTTCGCGTTGCCGCAAAGGGTCTGCATCTGCTCGTCCAGCGCGGCGGTGTAGTTGGCGCCGGTGTAGGTCGTCTTGCCGATGTCGGTGCTTGTGTTCATGAACAGCCGCGTCACGCTTCCAGACCCCGGATATGTCAGGCCGGTGTAACCGTAAGCGGCATAGGTCGACCTGTTATTGGCGTAGCCGCTGTCGCTGACGGCGCTGTAGGTATTGGCGCCGTCGGTCAGCACGATGACCACTTTGTCGTTGCCTCTTTCAGTGTTCGGCCGGCCCGCAGTGAAAGGTTCGTTGCTCGACACCGTCCGCCAGCCCCAGGCAAGGCCTTCCGGCACGTTGGTGTTGCCGTTCGGCGCCATGGCGTCGATGGCGTTGTCGATCTCCTCTTTCTGGGCAAGCTGGGTCACGTCTTTGAGCGGCGTGATCGGGTTGGTCGTGCAGGACGAATTTGGGCCGTCGCCCGAGGCAGCCGACTTCGAGCCGTAAGGCTTGACCAGGAAATATTTGCGCATGTCCGACTGCCGCTGCGAAGCGGTTGGGCTGTCGGTGTAAGGCCAGTCGGCCCACCAGTTGTTGCCGTAACCATAGTTCAGATAGATCACGTCGTTAGCGCCGTCGCGGTCGAAATCGAGCCAGAGGGTGCCGGCCTCGTCGGGCGCAAACATCGGCACGAACAGCGTGGCAGGTGTGGCGGTATCAGGCGTCGTGTCGTCGTTGTTATACGGGTGCGGCCTCGCCTCCACGCAACCCTGCCAACTCGCATAGCGGCTGGTGGTGTAGATATATTCCGGGGTGGTCCAGTGGCCGCTGCTGCAGTTACCTTTCTTGTTATAGGTGTCGCAGATATACTGTTTCGTGTTAGGCACTTCTTCGCGGCCGGACTCGACGGTGATGTCGGCGTAGAGGCTGAAGCGGGTCAGTGGCTGATCCTCGGTGTCGCCCCAGCCGGTGCCGCGTTTGTACCAGACGCCGTTGAGCTTCTCGGCGTATCTGTCCGGATCGTTGGCGGCGGTCATCTTCGTCCAGTCGAAATCCTCATGCTGGATCGGGGAGATGCCATCCTGGTCCATCCAGCTGTCCTGGTCATGGGTGGGACCGACATTGACCGAAGCAGCGAACGGCACGAGGGAGAACTGCACCGGTTTGCTGACCTGCTTCATCTGCTGTGCCTGCAGCGCCAGCGTATCGACAAGCTGCTTGGCGGCAGTCTTCAGCAGGTCTATTCGCCTCGCGCCGGTGCCGGAACCGAGTTCGTTCATCGAGCCGGAATTGTCGAGCACAAGAGCGACTTCCAGCGTGTTCTTGAGGCGGATTTCCGAGCACTCCGTGAAAGTTGTAGCGCCGCTGGTGGTCCAGCCGCCCAGCATGGCGGCGGCCGGCAGAAAATAGGGGTGATAGGTCAGGGCGCTGCAGAGCTTCAACGTGCCGCCACCCGCACTGCTGTTGGGCAGGGTGACGGTAAGCGACGTGTTGGCCGGATCGACGGGGCCGAGATTGGTTTCGAAGAAAGTCTTGGCGTAGGCCCTGGCGGCGTCGTCGGTTGCGCCGGAGACGACCTGCTGAGCCGTGGCGAGGCCGGCGGCGTCCAAAGCGTTCAACGTGGCGTGCTTCTGGCGCAGCAGTTCCGAGTAATCGACGCTGAGCGCCACTCCGCCCATCAGTGGCACCATCGTGATGGCCGTCATCAGCGTATAGTTGCCACGCCGGTCCCTACCGAATTTTCGGATCATTGTCTTCAGCCCCTCGCCAAAACCCCTAGTCGGCGAAAGATGCCATCAATCCTTAAATTTCAGATTGCTGAAAAACATCCAAGACCGGCTTGCTTTTTCAAGGCTCGTTAACCACGCCGCCGATGCCGGCATTGCTGCGCGCGGCTGGACCGGCCGCCGAAGCCTTCAGAATGGGGAAGTCTCGGCAAGAGCGGCTTGCGCGCTTGCCTTCGTCAGTGCCAAGGCGATCCTGAAACCTGGACAATCCTGAAACCAGGGCAATTCTGAAAAATGTGAAAGCTGGTGACAGGGTCAAGTGCTTCGGTTAATGCGAACCTGCCGCGGCGGACGTCGGCGGCGACGCTCGCAACCATCATGATTTGGGAAACGATATGGCGGACTCGCCCGATATCATCGGCTCGCTCGCGGATTTGTCGGGAGCCTATTGTGCCATCCTGTGCGACGTCTGGGGTGTGGTCCACAATGGCGAACGGCATTTTCCGGCCGCGGCTCTGGCGCTGGCCACGGCGCGCGAGGCGAAGATACCTGTCGTGCTGATCACCAATTCGCCGCGCCGCAGCGCCGATGTGGTGGCGCAGATGAATGCGATCGGCGTTCCCTCTGCGGCCTATGACCGCGTCGTCACCTCCGGCGACGTGACCCGCGACCTGATCATGGAAGGCCCGCGAAAAATCTTCCACATTGGCGCCGATCGCGATTTCACGCTCTATGACGGGCTTGATGTCGAGTTGGTCGAGGAGTTCGAGGCGTCCGGCGTGGTCTGCACCGGGCTGTTCGACGACGAGGTCGAGAAGCCGGAGGACTACGCCGATCTTCTGCGGCGGCTGCGCGCCAGGAACCTGCCCTTCATCTGCGCCAATCCCGATATCGTGGTCGAGCGCGGCGAGCGGATGATCTGGTGCGCCGGGGCCCTGGCCCGCGACTATGCCCAGCTCGGCGGGCGCACGCTGATCGCCGGAAAACCTTATGCCCCGGTCTATGACGTGGCGATGAAGGAGATCGCCGACCTGCTCGGCCGCCCGGTCGAGCGCTCGGACGTGCTGGCTATCGGCGACGGCATGATGACCGACATCAAGGGTGCTGCCGACAATGGCTTCGACGTGCTCTACGTGTCGGGCGGCATCCATGCCCGCGACTACGGCGATGCGCTACAACCGGATCCGGCCAGGCTGATCGCCTTTCTGGAAAGGCATGGCTACCGGCCGGTCGCGGTCATTCCGAGACTGCAGTAGGCTCGCTCGATGACGGAAGCCTCGAAATGACGCAAGCCCCGAAATGACTGAAGCCTTCGAACGCGTTTCTGCCATCTCGCCGCTGCCGGCCGATTTGCGGGGTGGCGTGGTGGCGATCGGCAATTTCGACGGCGTCCACCGCGGCCACCAGGCCGTGCTCGAACGCGCGCTGGCCGAGGCTCGCCGGCGCGGCGCGCCGGCGCTGGTGCTGACCTTTGAGCCGCATCCGAGAAAGGTGTTCCGCCCCGAGATACCGCTGTTCGTGCTGACACCGCCGCCGATGAAGGCACGGCTGCTGTCGCATCTGGGCTTTGCCGCACTCGTCGAGCAGCCGTTCACGCGCGCCTTCGCCGCACTGTCGGCGGAAGCGTTCGTGACCGATGTGCTCGACAGCAATCTCGGCATCATCCACGCCGTGACCGGCTTCGACTTCCACTTCGGCAAGGACAGGCAAGGCGGACCGGCCTATCTGATGGCGGCCGGCGAACGCCACGGCTTCGGCGTCACCCTGGTTGACGCCTTTCGCGACGAAGGCGCCGAGGTGGTGTCGTCGAGCCGAATCCGGGCGCTGCTGTGCGAAGGGGCGGTGGCCGAGGCCGCCGGCCTGCTCGGCTACCGCTTCACGGTCGAGAGCGAGGTGATCGGCGGCCAGCAGCTTGGCCGGACGCTCGGCTTTCCAACCGCCAATATGAGGCTTTCGCCGGAAGCCACTCTGAAGGAAGGGATTTACGCCGTCCGCTTCCGCCGCGCCGACGGCACGCTTCATGATGGTGTTGCCAGCTTCGGCCGCCGCCCGACCGTCGGTGACAACGGCACGCCGCTTCTGGAAACATTCGTCTTTGACTTCGCCGGCGATCTCTACGGCGAGCTATGCTCGGTGTCCTTCTTCGGTTTCCTGCGCGCCGAGGTGAAGTTCGACGGGCTCGACGCGCTGGTCGCGCAGATGAAACGCGACGAGGCCGAGGCGAGGGCGCTGCTTGCCGGCGTCAGCCCGCTGTCCGAGCTCGACGCGGCCATTGCTTTCTAAAGCATGATCCCGAAAAGTGGGAACCGGTTTTCGGACAAGATCATGCTAAAACAAAGCATGATCCCGAAAAGTGGGAACCGGTTTTTGGACAAGATCATGCTAAGACAAAGCATGATCCCGAAAAGTGGGAACCGGTTTTCGGACAAGATCATGCTAAGACAAAGCATGATCCCGAAAAGTGGGAACCGGTTTTCGGAACAGATCATGCCAAACCAAGGACCTATTTTTTCAGCGCCAGGCCGACCGCAATGAAGGCCCAGCCCTGGAAGATCAGGTCGACGGCGAGAAACAGCCCCAGCACCCATACGCTGTTGACTGGCCAGCCCATGGCGATGACCAGGCCGGCCAGCGCGCTGATGACGCCGGCCGCAACCAGCCAGCCCCAACCTTTTTCCGGCCTGTGCCTGTACCCGACCCAGGCCCTGAGCACGCCTGATGCGAGAAGGGCGACCGCCAGCAGGAAGGTCAGCACCGCCGACGCCAGCAGCGGGTTGTAGAAGGCGAAGAACCCGGCGACGGCATAGAGAAGACCACTAAGCAGCCAGTAGAAAAACCGGGTCCATGTCTTCACACCGAAGGCATGCATGATCTCGATGATTCCGGCCATCAGCATCAGCCAGCCGACGACGTAGATCGAGGCGACAGTGGCGATGAACAGATTGCCGAAGGCGATGCCGCCGAGGATCAGCAGCAGAACGCCGAGCCCGACGAACCATCCCCATTTCGCCCGCGTCTGACCGATTGCATCTTTCAAGGCATCGCCGTGCAGTGTCATCGCCCTTCTCCCTCAGGTTACCTTTGCCAGCTTGGAAGGTAACGCTGACAGGCTTGCCGGTAAAGCGAGCAGGATGCGAGCGCCACACCCCGAGCGATCGCTTGCCAGACGTGGCTAGACCCGAAGCGGCCAAATATCAGACGTAATATTCGACCATGTGCGGCGGCAGTGCTAAAGCATGACGAGCGGGTTCTGGACGACTGTCGTCCTCTTGTCTTCGCCATGGCGCAAACGAAAGCGGTGGCCCAGCGCTGGCTGTGACGCTTTATTGGATGACGTGAGGCTGCTGCTGTCCCCCGTTTTTATGCTTGATGAGGCTAGGGAAGCAAATGAGCGACGTGGACGAAAGCCTCGATCTGACGGAGATCAACGCCGTCCGCAGTTTGCTGACGTCAAAGCCACGACCGGTGAGCTGGGACGAACGCCGGGCACGGCTCGACGAGGTTGGTTCGGTCTGGCCGATTGCGGACGACGTCAGATGTGAGAAGGCGGTTTTCGACGGCCTCGAGGGAGAGTGGTCGCTAGCGCCTGAGAGTGACAGCGATAAGGTTCTGCTCTTTTTCCATGGTGGTGGCTACTGCTCCGGCTCGCTCAAAAGTCATCGTCGAATGGTGACCGAGGCAGGTCGAGCAATGGGAATGCGCACCCTCGCGATCGACTATCGACGCGCACCGGAACATCCTTTCCCTGCGCAACATGAAGACGCACTCACCGCATGGCGGTTTCTGGGGCGGCAAGGGATCGCGCCGGATCGCATCGTGGTTGGCGGCGATAGTGCGGGCGGCAACCTCACCCTGTGCCTGGTCAGTATATTGTGCGCGGCAGGGGAGCGGTTGCCGCGATGTCTTTGGCTGGTTTCGCCGTGGACGGACCTCTCGATGTCTGGCGCGACACTATCGACTAAGGACGCGATCGACCCTATCATCCACCGGGCGTATTTGGAGGAACTGGCCACCGCCTATGTTCCCCCTGGCTTTGCACGGCGCGATCCCCTGATCTCGCCATTGTTTGCCGATCTGAGCGGATTTCCCCCAATGCTGATACAGGTCGGTTCGGCCGAGACGCTGTTGTCGGACGCAACTCGGCTCGCGCAAGCCGCTGGCGCGGCTGACGTCAAAGTACGTCTCGAAATTTGGCCGCATATGATTCACGCCTGGCCGGTTTGGAATGCAGGATTGAGTGCCGGTCGCCGCACTCTTCACAGCGCGGGAAGCTTTGTCCGCGGATTTTTGTAACTCTTGGGTGAGCAGCCAGGGTCACACGGCTATTGCCAAAATCCAAAAAGCAGCCGAGACATTCCAGAGTGGGAAGCCCGTTGGCAGCTGCTAGCGCGTTTTCAGAAACGCCGCCGATGTTTCGGACATTAAGCCAAATTTTACTGAACTGGCGCCATGGCTTGCGAAGGCTGGTTGTATCGCCAACCTGTTCGACTTATGGAGTAATGATGCGTTTTGTCCGAGCGAATCCGGTGGTTCTGGCCGCCTTCATACTTGGGGCCACCGGTGCCGCCGAAGCCGCCGATGGCGCCTTGGGCTGGCTGTCTGGCGACTGGTATCTGACAGTCGGCGCCACCGGCCTGGTCGCGCCCGATTTCGAAGGCAGCAAGAACTATATACTCAGCGCTCAGCCGATCATCTCGCTCGGCAAGGCCGGTCCTGCGGCCCGCTTCACCTCGCGCAACGACAACATCTCGCTGGGGTTGATCGACGAAGGCGGCTTCCGCGCCGGCCTGGCCGGAAAAATCCTGTTTTCGCGCGATGGCGACGACGCCGACGAACTGAGAGGCCTCGACCCGGTGCGCTGGGGCGGCGAGGCCGGCGGCTTCTTCGAATTCTATCCTTTGGACTGGTTGCGCGCCCGCGCCGAATTGCGGCACGGCATTCGCGCCCATAGCGGCTTCGTCGCCGACATCGCCGCCGACGCATTCCACGATGTGACGCCGGAGGTCAGGATTTCGGGCGGGCCGCGCGTTTCGTTCGCTTCGTCGGACTATTTCGACGCCTATTACGGCGTCGACGCCGAGGAAGCCGTGGCGTCGGGCCTCAGCCGGTACCGACCGGACGGTGGCGTGAAGTCGGCGGGCCTCGGCGGCGCGGTGACCTGGAAAGTGACCGAGCCGATGACGGCCAGCCTGTTCGGCGAATATTCGCGGCTGATGGGCCCGGCGGCCGATTCCAGCCTGGTCGAGGAGCGCGGCTCAAGGGATCAATTCACGATCGGCGTGTCGACGACCTATCGCTTCGATTTCTCGATGTGAGCCTATCCCAGTAGTCGCGTATCGACCGGATGGGTCGTGGCGCTAACGATACGGATGCCGTCGCGGGCCAGCAAATCCGGATTGAGAAGATAGTTCCTTGTGAACGGGACAATTGCACAAGGGACTTCCATGACCGCCTGGGTGGCAGCAGCGACAAAGTTCGTCCCGAGCCGTTGTGTCATGGACAGATCGTCCTTCCAATCATCGGGCAAACCGGGAGACATGATGGCAATGTCGTCCGGCATTTCGATCTCTACAAGCTGATAGGTCTGGGGCATGTCTTCCGCGTCGACATGCACAAGTATCTCGAGAAGTGCCGTGGCCGGGTGATCGGCGCAGTAGACAATTGGTGTCCCCATGACATGCCAACGGCCGCCGCTGACCAAACCGCCGACACCCAGCAGGTCGGCGTAGCCGGAAATGCGCCAGATCCGCATATGTCAGGCAAAGATGCCGTGGTCGATGCGATGGAGCTCTTCTTCCACCAGCGCTGCACCCGTTTCTGACTGCAAGAGGTTGATGGGTGTCTCGTCAAGCACCCTGCTGTGCTTGCGCAGCCAACGCTGCGCCTTTTCGTGATTGCCGAAAACCCGATCCGCCATCGCCGAAATCCGTTCAAGTCGCATAACGCGGTCGGACTCGGCGATCGTCAGTGTCTCGTTTCGCTCCTTGCGACGCGCCAATGTCCGTCGCGGGCCGACGATCTTGTAGATTTCGTCATTGCTGAAGCCGCGCTGGCGAAGTCCTTCGACCCTGGTGACATGAACGAGGAACCGTTCCGTTGCCGTGTCCGGGAGACCTTTGATGTGCAAGCTGGACATATTTTAGCTCCGCTGCCATTTGCCCAAAGAAATAGGCGCAACTGGCCCATGAAGCAAGGAGGCCTCCGCGAGTTCGGGCTTTTCAATGGGGCCGGCCTCGTCTAAAAGCCCGTTCATGACGCAGTCTCCTCGCGCACTCGCGATTGCGATACGAATTACAAGCCCGGTGTTCCGGGCGGCCTGAGCGCCGCCGGAGCCGCCGGGAATTTTGCGCGCGGCCTCTCGCGCTTTTTCCAGATCATGATAGTTCAACGCCCGGGCTCTTTTGCCGGGCAATGCATATGGCAGACCAATGACCGATACGCCGATGACCGACACTGTTGAAACGATCGACTATTCCAAGACGCTTTATCTGCCGCAGACGGATTTTCCGATGCGCGCCGGCTTGCCCGAGAAGGAGCCGCTGCTGGTCAAGCGCTGGCAGGACATGGAGCTTTACCGCAAGCTGCGCGAAAACGCCGCCGGCCGCGAAAAATACGTGCTGCATGACGGCCCGCCCTACGCCAACGGCAACATCCATATCGGCCATGCGCTGAACAAGATCCTCAAGGACGTCATCACCCGCTCGTTCCAGATGCGCGGCTACGACTCGAACTACGTGCCCGGCTGGGATTGCCACGGCCTGCCGATCGAATGGAAGATCGAGGAGCAATACCGCGCCAAGGGCAAGAACAAGGACGAGGTCCCGGTCAACGAGTTCCGCAAGGAATGCCGCGAGTTCGCCGCGCACTGGATCAAGGTGCAGGGCGCAGAGTTCCAGAGGCTCGGCGTCGTCGGCGACTTCGACAATCCCTATACGACGATGGCGTTCCATGCCGAGGCGCGCATCGCCGGCGAATTGTTGAAATTTGGCATGTCGGGCCAGCTGTATCGCGGCTCCAAGCCGGTGATGTGGAGCGTGGTCGAGCGCACCGCGCTGGCCGAGGCCGAGGTCGAGTACCAGGACTACGAGAGCGATACGATCTGGGCGAAGTTTCCGGTCGTCAGCCTCGCTCGTCAGGTCACCAACGTCGAAGATGGGCAGCCAGCCTTGGATCCGAGGCTGACGCAGACGTCACTGGACTTGCTGGAGGCCGATGTCGTTATCTGGACGACCACGCCATGGACCATCCCCGGCAACCGTGCCGTCAACTATTCGCCACGCATCAACTATGGCCTCTACGAGGTCACTGCGGCCGAGAATGCTTTCGGCCCGCAGCCTGGCGAAAGGCTGATCTTTGCCGAAGCGCTGGCGGAAGAGGCTGCGACCAAAGCCAAGGTGACGATGGACCGCCTCCGTAGCATTTCGGCCGAAGAGCTTGGAAGCCTTACGCTTTCTCATCCCTTCAAAGGTTTGAATGGCGGCTATGAATTCGACGTCCCAATGCTCGCCGGCGAGCATGTCACCGACGACGCCGGCACCGGTTTCGTCCACACCGCGCCGGGCCATGGCCGCGACGACTTTGACGCCTGGACGGATGCGGCTTCGGACCTTCGCCAGCGCGGCATCGACACAGCGATCCCGTTCACCGTCGACGATGCCGGCTTCTTCACCAAGGATGCGCCAGGCTTCGGCCCGGACCGCGAGGGCGGTGCGGCGCGCGTCATCGACGACAACGGCAAGAAGGGCAATGCCAACCAGGCGGTCATCGACGAGCTGATCAAGCGCAATGCGCTGTTCGCGCGCGGGCGGCTGAAGCATTCCTATCCGCATTCGTGGCGGTCGAAGAAGCCGATCATCTTCCGCAACACGCCGCAATGGTTCGTCTTTATGGACAAGGAGCTCGGCGACGGCACGACACTGCGCAGCCGTGCCCTGAAGGCGATCGACGACACCCGCTTCGTGCCGGCCGCCGGCCAGAATCGCATCCGCGCCATGATCGAGGAGCGCCCCGATTGGGTGCTGTCGCGCCAGCGCGCCTGGGGGGTGCCGATCGCCGTCTTCGCCGATGCCGACGGCAACGTCCTGCGCGACGAGGCGGTCAACCAGCGCATCATCGACGCCTTCGAGAAGGAAGGCGCGGACGCCTGGTTTGCAGCCGGCGCCAAGGAGCGTTTCCTCGGCAATCACGATGCCTCGAAATGGCAGCAGGTGATGGACATCCTCGACGTCTGGTTCGATTCCGGCTCGACCCATGTCTTCACCCTGGAGGATCGTCCGGATCTGAAATGGCCGGCCGACGTCTATCTCGAAGGTTCCGACCAGCATCGCGGCTGGTTCCACTCCTCGCTGCTCGAAAGCTGCGGCACCAGGGGCAGGGCGCCTTACGACACCGTCGTCACCCATGGTTTCACCATGGACGAGGAGGGGCGGAAAATGTCGAAGTCGCTCGGCAATACAGTCGTGCCGCAAGACGTCATCAAACAGTCGGGCGCCGATATCCTGCGGCTATGGGTGGTGACCACCGACTACTGGGAAGACCAGCGGCTCGGCAAGAACGTGCTGCAGACCAACATCGACGCCTACCGCAAGCTGCGTAACACCATCCGCTGGATGCTGGGCACGCTTGCCCATGACGTTGGCGAGGACGTGCCGCTGGACAAGATGCCGGAGCTGGAGCGGCTGATGCTGCACCGGCTTGCCGAACTCGATGAAGTCGTGCGGGCGGGCTACGACGCCTTCGAGTTCAAGCGCATCACCCGCACGCTGCTCGACTTCATGGTGGTCGAGCTGTCGGCCTTCTATTTCGACGTCCGCAAGGACGCGCTCTACTGCGAGGCGCCGTCCAGCGTGAAGCGCAAGGCGTCCGTGCAGGTGGTGCGCCATCTGTTCGACTGCCTGGTGAAATGGCTGGCGCCGATGCTGCCCTTCACCATGGAGGAGGCCTGGCTCGACCGTCATCCGGACGCCGTCTCGGTGCATCTCGACCAGTTTCCGCCAATCCCGGCCGACTGGAAGAACGAGGCGCTGGCGGAAAAATGGCGCAAGGTGCGGCAGGTTCGCCGTGTCGTCACCGGCGCGCTGGAGATTGCGCGCGCCCAGAAGGTCATCGGCTCGTCTCTGGAAGCGGTGCCGGTCGTCACGCTCGATGATGCGGCGCTCGAAGCGGCGATATCAGATGTCGACATGGCCGAAATGGCGATCACCAGCGATCTGGTCATTGCGCATGGCAACGCGCCTTCCGGCGCCTTCACGCTGGACGACGTCAAGGGCGTCGCCGTGGTGGTCGAGAAGGCCGAGGACCGCGGCCTGCTCAAATGCGCGCGCTCATGGCGCTACACGGCCGATGTCGGGCAGGACAAGCAATTCCCCGACGTTTCGGCGCGGGACGCAGCGGTCCTGCATGAATTGAAGGCGCTTGGTCGTATATAAGGCGGTGCACAAATGCCACGGCGGGCGGCTGATCGGCCTCGGCTCGTTGCCCTTAACGAGTGGTTGAGGTAAACACGCGAAACTCCGGACGACAAATTGTCGCCGGATTTCCGTCGGAAGAGCATAGGCGATGGGGACCGGACCTTTGGCCGGCGGCGATCGAGAGGCTGTCTAGAGTGGGACTTTTTGGCATGACCGAAAGAACTTGCGCGCGCGTTGCGCTGCTGGCGCCGCTTGTCGCATCCGGCCTGGCCCTGTCCGGCTGCATGGGCTCGCCGACCTACGGGACCGACAAGACCGCCTCCGCCCAGCTTGCCGGCGATCTCACCAGCGCTTTTTCAGTCATGCCGAAGAACAAGCAACGGATCGACTACAAGCCGCGCCCCGAACTGGTGAAGCCGGCGCCGGGACAGAAGCAACTGCCGCCGCCGCAGGACAGCGCCACGGCAAGCGCCGATTGGCCGGAATCGCCCGAGCAGCGCCGCGCTCGCCTGCGCGCCGAGGCCACGCTCAACCAGGACGATCCGTCCTACCAGGCGCAGATCGTCGATGACATCCAGACGGATCCGGTCGCGATCAAGTCTGCGATGAAGGACTCGGGTTCCAGTCATCCGCCGGCCTGGAAGCCGGCGGATTCGGACAAGGGCCGCGCCGCCGAAGTCAAGCGCCGCCTTGCCGAACAAAAGCAGGGCGACCCGAACACCCGCCGATATCTGAGCGAGCCGCCGGTGCAATATCGCGCCGCTTCCGCCACCGCGCCGGTCGATGACCTCGGCGAGGACGAGTACAAGAAAGCACGCCGCCTCAAGCGGGAAGCGGCCGCCAAGAACAAGAGCGGCGGCATGTTCGACTGGCTGCCGTGGTAAGCTGCCGGCGCTAAGAAATCCTGCGACGTTAGGGTTCGCGTCGCTCCCTGAAAAAATCCTTCAGCAGCAGGGCTGCGTCGCTCTCGGCCATCCCTGGATAGATGTCCGGTGCATGGTGGCAGGTCGGTGAGGCGAAGAAGCGCACGCCGTTGACCACAGCGCCGCCCTTCTCGTCGGCGGCGCCGAAATAAAGCCGGCGCAGCCTGGCGAAGGAAATGGCGCCGGCGCACATGGCGCAGGGCTCCAGCGTCACATAGAGATCGTGGCCGGTGAGCCGCTCGCTCGACAGCTTGCGGCAGGCTTCGCGGATCGCCAGCATCTCGGCATGGGCGGTAGGGTCGGCAAGCTCGCGGGTGCGGTTGCCGGCACTGGCAACGACCGTATCGCCGCTGGCGATGACCGCGCCGACCGGCACTTCGCCGCGCAGGGCGGCGGCTTCGGCCTCCTTCAGTGCCAGCGCCATGAAATCCGGCCGCTTCAAGCGGTTTCCATTCCGATTATCTCCTCGCTACTCCGGCGTGATCCTGTTATCTAGCGCATGATCCCGAAAACCGGAATCGGTTTTCGGAAGGGATCATGCACCAAATCAAAGTCCTACAGCGTCCTTTGCGCGTCCGTACGGACGCGCGGCGCTGTAGTGCAAACGAGCAAAGCTACATGGACGACAAAAACAAGAAATTCCCGCGCCAAAAGGGTCCGGGCAAGAACGGCTCGAAACCATCGGGCCCGCGTGGTCGTGATGCCGCTGCCGGCAAGAGCGGCAAGCCGTCCTTCGGCGCAAAAAAGCCTTACGCGCCGCGTGGCGACCGCCCGCTGGCCGACGGCGAGCGGCCGAAGCGCGACTTCAAGAGTGGCGATAGGCCGTTCAGCAAAGGACCACGGCCCGACGGCAAGCCCTATGAAAAGCGCGAGGGGCCGCGCAAGCCATACGCCCCGCGCGGCGACCGCCCGATGGCGGCTGACGGCGAGCGGCCGAAGCGCGATTTCAAGGCTGGCGACCGGCCGTTCAGCAAGGGGCCGCGTCCGGAAGGCAAGCCTTACGAGAAGCGTGAGGGGCCGCGCAAACCCTATGCGCCGCGCGGCGACCGCCCGATGGCGGCTGACGGCGGACGGCCGAAGCGCGACTTCGACAGTGGCGAACGGCCGTTCAGCAAGGGGCCGCGTCCTGAAGGCAAGCCTGATGAAAAGCGTGAGGGGCCGCGCAAACCCTATGCGCCACGCGGCGACCGGCCGGCAGTTGCCGAAGGCGAGCGCAGCGAAAGGCGCTTCGACCGTCCCAAGGGGGACTTCAGCGATCGCCCAAAACGCGACTTCGGCGATCGGCCCAAGCGCGATTTTGCCGGTGATCGGCCCCAAGGGGCATCGGGCGGCTTCAAACCGCGCCCGCGTCCCGCCGAAGCGACGGAAGAGGCTGGTGAGCGCATTGCCAAGCGGCTGGCCCGCGCCGGTCTTGCCTCGCGTCGCGATGCCGAGGAGCTGATCGCGGCCGGCCGCGTCAAGGTCAATGGAAGGGTGCTGTCCTCGCCGGCCTTCAATGTGATGCCTGGCGACATCATCCATCTCGACGGCATGGAGATCCCGCCGATCGAGCGCACCCGGCTGTTCCTGTTCCACAAGCCGGCCGGCGTCGTCACCACCAATCGTGATCCCGAGGGCCGCAAGACCGTCTTCGACGTGCTGCCGGCCGACCTGCCGCGGCTGATGACCATCGGCCGGCTCGACATCAACACCGAAGGCCTGCTGCTGCTCACCAATGACGGCGGGCTGGCGCGCGTGCTCGAACTGCCGGCGACCGGCTGGCTCAGGCGCTACCGCGTGCGCGTCCACGGCAAGGTCGAGGAAAGTGCGCTCGCCGGCTTGCGCGAAGGCATCGCCGTCGACGGCGTCTTCTATGGCGCCATCGAGGCGACGCTCGACCGCGAGCAAGGCACCAACGCCTGGCTGACGCTTGGCCTGCGCGAAGGCAAGAACCGCGAGGTCAGGAACATACTGGGCTCGCTTGGCCTCGACGTAACGCGACTGATCCGCATTTCCTACGGACCGTTCCAGCTCGACGACCTGCCCGAGGGCCATGTGCTGGAGATCAAGGGCCGGGTGCTGCGCGACCAGCTCGGCGAACGCCTGGTCGAGGAGTCCGGCGCCAATTTCGACGCTGACATCACCAAGCCGTTTTCCAACAGGCCGGTGCGGCGCGAAGCGGTGCGTGAAGAGGAACCTGAGCGGCCGAAATTCACCCGCGATGGCGAACGCCGTCCGATCGGCGAAGGCGGATTGATCAAGAACCGCAAGCGCCGCGAAGGCAGCCGCGACGAGGCGCTGGGCAAGCTGTCGACAAGTCCCGGCAGAAGCTTCGGGACGGAAAAGAGCTTTGGTGAGCGTGGCCCTAAATCAGAACGCAGCGGGCCCGAACGCGGCGGCTTTGCCGATCGTGGCCCCAAATCTGAACGTAGCGGGCCGGGCGGCTTCGGCGGCAAACCGGGCGGCGGGAAAAAGTCCGAACGCGAGCAGCGCCCGATCGAGCCGCCGGGCCAACGCAAGGCCAATGTCTGGATGGCGCCCGGCGCGCGGCCGATCGGCAAGGGCAGGGCGGACGCCGATGCCGCCAGGGCGGCCGAAGCCAAGGAACGCAAGGCCTCGTTCAAGCCGTCTTATGGCAAGCCCGCCCATGGAGGGGGAAAACCCGGAGGCGCAAAGCCGTTCGGCAAGCCGCGTGGCGAACGCCCAAATGATGGCGGCAAAGGCGGCGACCGGCCGCGCAGCGGCCCCAAGGGATCCAGGGGAGGCAATGCGGATCGTCGGCGGTGAGTTTCGCGGGCGTCCGCTGGCGACGCCCCGCTCAAGCGCGATCCGCCCGACCACCGACCGCACCCGCGAGGCTGTCTTCAACGTGCTGGCGCATCGTTTCCCCGATAGGCTGGTCGGCGCGCGGGTGCTCGACCTTTTCGCCGGCACCGGCGCGTTCGGCCTCGAGGCGCTGTCGCGCGGCGCGTCTTATGGCGTCTTCATCGAAGAATCGGCGGAAGGGCGCGGCCTGATCCGCACCAATGTCGAGGCCTTCGGCCTCACCGGGCGTACCAAGATATTCCGTCGCGACGCTACGGCTCTGGGCGAGGCGGGCACGATGGCCGCGTTCGGCCTGGTGTTCGCCGACCCGCCCTATGGCAAGGGCCTGGGCGAGCGTGCCTTGCGCTCGGCCAAGACCGGCGGCTGGCTCGCCCCCGGCGCGCTCTGCGTCGTCGAGGAGGCGGCAGCGGCGCCGTTCGAGGCAGGGCCGGGCTTTTCGGTTGTCGACGAGCGAAGCTATGGCGAGACCGTCATCCGCTTTATCGAGGTTGGATGAATAGCGTCTTCCCTTCTCCCCTTGTGGGAGAAGGTGGCCGAGCGAAGCTCGGTCGGATGAGGGGTGTTCCAGGGAACGCTACGTTTAGATTTTAACATGTTGAAATCGTTAAAGTTTTTATGCCGCACTCCGTCCAGCACCCCTCATCCGTCTCGGCGCTGCGCGCCGATCCACCTTCTCCCACAAGGGGAGAAGGTTGGCGCAGCGCCTTCAAAATGACGAACAAATCGATTTGCCTGTGGCGATACCCCCGCCTATCGTCCCACCCCATGACAACCGGAGTCGTTAATGACATCTCAGGCTGACTGGCTGCGCGGAACGCTTTTTGCGCTGGCTGTCGTGATGACCGGCCCGGTTCTGGCCGACAACAAGCCGGACGACGGCAAGGTGACGAATTTCCTGCTCGACAACGGCATGGAGGTCGTTGTCATCCCCGATCGCCGCGCACCGGTCGTCACTCATATGGTGTGGTACAAGATCGGCAGCGCCGATGAGCCGCCGGGCAAGTCCGGCATCGCCCATTTCTTCGAGCATCT
>NZ_JBVVQJ010000051.1:0-37951 GCF_055811475.1 Mesorhizobium sp. WSM4829
GAGTAGGGGAGTCGTACCATTGGATCGGCTTCGTGCAAGCCATACTTTCCCTATTCACTTGCTGCTTTATCCCCTACTCCCCTACTCCCTTACTCCCTTCCGACGGGGAACGTCTCCGGCGTCACCCCGTTGTTCGGGCGTTATGGAGATACGCGGGTTCCTGTTGTTCTGGTCCATCTTGGCCGCCGTTGTCGCGGCGCTCAGCCTTGGACCGTCCTTCGCCCATGTCCTGGAATCGGCTCCTCGGCTGACGAAGTGGTCGCCTTCGCTCTGGCGCGAGACGACTGTCTTCAACGCCCAGTTCCAGCTGTTTGCCGTCATTGGCGCGCCACTGGACCTAGCCGCGATCGGCTGTCCGGGACTGCTCGCTTGGATGCTGCGCAATGACCGACCGGCGTTCTGGTATGCGTTGGCCGCTGCCGTGATCTATGCGGTGTCTCTTGCGATGTGGTTTGCTCTCGTCAAGCCGGCGAACGATATTCTGGCCACCTGGGTGCCTGGGCCGATTCCGGAGAATTTCGAAGCGATCCGGCTGCGTTGGGAAACCGGCCATATGATCGTCGCCGGCTTCAAGGCCGTCGGCTTCGTATCGCTGGTTGCCGCCCTGCTCTTCATCAGGCGCGGCTGACCGTTTCGGAAATGTCCGGCGACTGCGTTTGTTGCGCCGGTGAATGTGCTGTGGCAGAAGCGGGCCACGTCGCCCAGGAGATGCGCTTCTTGAAACCTTTTCGCGACAAACGCCGCGACAGCCGCTCGCATCAGCTCGCAAAGGGCGGGGCGGAACCGCGCGGAACCGGCGCATCGGGCCACCGCACCGAGCCGATAGCCGCGCCGCGCGTCCTTTCCCGCCGCGACGGTGCCCTGCCCGCCGAACACCTGCCGCTGATCCTCGAAGTCGCGCCCAACGCCGACTACGCGTTGCTCGACAGCGGTGCCGGACAGAAGCTCGAGCAGTACGGCCCCTATCGCATCGTTCGGCCTGAAGGCCAGGCGATCTGGCAAAAAGCGTTGCCGGCCAAAGACTGGGACCGCGCCGACGCCATTTTCACCGGCGACACCGAAGAGGAAGGCATCGGCCGCTGGCGTTTCCCCAAGACGCCGCTCGGCGAAACCTGGCCAATGAAGCATGACGGCATCGATTATCTCGGCCGCTTCACCTCGTTTCGCCATGTCGGCGTGTTCCCCGAGCAGGCCTCGCACTGGGATCACATGGCCGGGCTGATCGCGGCGGCGAAGCGGCCGGTCAAAGTGCTGAATCTGTTCGGCTATACCGGCCTTGCCTCGCTGGTGGCGGCGCGCGCCGGCGCCGAGGTCACCCATGTCGATGCTTCCAAGAAGGCGATCGGCTGGGCCAGGGAGAACCAGGAGATGGCGGGCCTGTCGCAAAAGCCGATCCGTTGGATCGTCGACGACGCCCTAAAATTCGCCGAGCGCGAGGAGCGCCGTGGCAGCCGTTACGACATCGTCCTGTTCGATCCGCCCGCCTATGGCCGTGGCCCCAGGGGCGAGGTCTGGCAATTGTTCGAGGATCTGCCGGCTCTGACCGACCTCTGCCGCTCGGTGCTGACGCCGAAGCCACTCGCTGTCGTGCTGACCGCCTATTCGATCCGCGCTTCCTTCTTCGCCATCCATGCCTTGATGCGCGACACTTTTGCCGGCATGGGCGGCACGGTCGAATCCGGCGAACTGATTATCCGCGAGAAATCCGCTGGCCGGGCGCTGTCCACCTCGCTGTTTTCGCGCTGGGTGGCCTGAATGAGCGAGCGGCACGCCGGCGCGCCAGGGCAGGTGAAGGAAGTCACCAGCCTTGCCAATCCGTTGATCAAGGACATCAAGGCGCTCTCGCTGAAGAAATACCGCGACCAGCAGAACGCATTCATGGCCGAGGGGCTGAAGCTGGTCATCGACGCGCTCGACCTCGGCTGGTCGATCCGGACGCTGGTCTTCGCCAAAGCCGGACGCGGCAACGCGGCGGTCGAAAAGGTCGCGGCACGCACGGTTGCCGCCGGCGGCACCGTGCTCGAAGTTTCGGAAAAAGTGCTCGTCGCCATCACCCGCCGCGACAACCCGCAAATGGTGGTCGGCGTCTTTTCGCAAAAGTTCCTGCCGCTGAAGGACATCCGCGCTCAAGACGGCGATGTCTGGGTGGCGCTCGACCGCGTGCGCGATCCCGGCAATCTCGGTACCGTCATCCGCACCGTCGATGCCGTTGGCGCCAAGGGCATCATCCTGGTCGGCGAGACCACCGATCCTTTTTCCGTCGAGACCGTGCGCGCCACGATGGGCTCGATCTTCGCCGTGCCGGTCGCCAAGGCGACGCCGGAAGCCTTCCTTGCGTGGCGAAAAAGCTTTCCTGGCCTGGTTGCCGGCACACATCTGAAGGGTGCGGTCGATTACCGTTCGGTCGACTTTTCCAAAGGCCCGGTGCTGCTGATGATGGGCAACGAACAGCAGGGCCTGCCCGAAAGCCTGGCCGAAAGCTGCGACAGATTGCTGCGGATTCCACAGTCTGGTCGGGCCGATTCGCTCAATCTCGCGGTGGCCACCGGCATCATGCTGTTCGAGATCCGGCGCGGCGCGCTGAAACTTGCCCCGGAGGGCGCCTGACCGTGACATCCCGAACGGTGAAAGCCCCAACGGCAAAATCCTGGTTGCCCTACGTCGTGCTGGTCGCCGCCGCGGTGACGCTCGACCAGTGGGTGAAATATCTGGTCGAGACCGGCCTCCCTTTTCAGGAAAAGGTCGATATTGTCCCGTTCCTGGCATTGTATCGCACCTACAACACCGGCATCGCCTTCTCGATGTTTTCGTCCTTCGGTGACACCGGCCTGGTGGTCATCGCCGCTTTTGTCGTCGCTTTCGTGCTCTATCTCGCGGCCCGCACTCCGCCCAGCCACGTGCTTACCCGCATCGGCTTTGCGCTGATCGTCGGCGGCGCGCTCGGCAATCTGTTCGACCGCGTTACCTATGGTCACGTGATCGACTACATCCTGTTTCACACCCCAATATGGTCCTTCGCCATCTTCAACCTCGCCGACGCCTTCATCGCAGTCGGCGCGGTGGTGGTCGTCCTCGACGAACTCATTGGTTGGCGGCGTGAGGCCAAGCCCTCAAGCGATTGACCTGGCCTTCTGCCGCCATACAGTGTCCCATTCAAGAAGCCCGAGGAGAAGACATGCCCGAAACCTTCAAAGCCATCCTCGTTTCGCGCGACGCCGAGAAGAAGCAGTCGGTCGCGATCACCGATCTTACTGAAGCCGACCTGATGGAAGGCGATGTCACCGTCGCCGTCGAGGCGACGACGGTGAACTACAAGGACGGCCTCGCCATATCCGGCAAGGCGCCGGTGATCCGCCGCTGGCCGCTGGTGCCGGGCATTGATTTCGCCGGCACCGTCATCTCGTCCTCCCATGCCGACTGGCGCACGGGGGACAAGGTCATATTGAACGGCTGGGGCGTCGGCGAGACGCATTTTGGCGCCTATGCCGAGCGCGCCCGTGTCAAGGGCGACTGGCTGGTGCCGCTGCCCCAGGGCATGAGCCCGCATGATGCGATGGCGGTCGGCACGGCAGGTTACACCGCCATGCTTTGCGTTATCGCGCTGGAACGGCACGGTATCGTGCCGGAACGCGGCCCCGTCGTGGTGACGGGCGCGGCCGGCGGCGTCGGCTCGGTCGCGGTTTCGATTCTGTCCAGCCTCGGCTATCACGTCGTCGCCTCGACCGGCCGCAGCGCTGAAAGTTCCTACCTGACCGACCTGGGTGCTTCGGAGGTGATTTCGCGCGACGAGCTTGCCCAGCCGGCAAAGCCGCTCGCCAAGGAACGCTGGGCCGGCGGCGTCGACGCGGTCGGCAGTCACATCCTGGCCAACGTCCTTTCGATGACCTCCTATGGCGGCGCCGTCGCCGCCTGCGGCCTGGCCGGCGGCATGGATCTGCCGACGAGCGTCGCCCCGTTCATCCTGCGCGGCGTTTGTCTGCTCGGCATCGATTCGGTGATGGCGCCAAAAACGGTCCGCATGGAGGCGTGGCGCCGCATCGGCACGGACCTCGACCTCCAGAAGCTCGCCAAACTGTCCACGACCATTGGCTTCGATGGCATCATCGACGCCGCGCACGATATCGTCGAGGGCAAGGTCCGCGGTCGCGTGGTGGTGGACATGTGAGCTCTTCCTTCTCCGGTTTTTAATGCATGTCGAGCAAAAGCATGACCCAGGGTGTGCAGCGGTGAAGCGCCTCGCATGAGGCCGGCCAAACGCGACGCGCTTCAGGAGCGGAGAGGCAAAAACCGCGCGACCGCTAAAATTCGAACGATCCGCGGCAATTTTCCATAATCTCTGTCTGGCAAGGGTTTCCGCATGGTCACGGAATCCGGCATCAGAGAAACAGAGAGCGCCGAAAACGTCGACGGGATCGGCCCGGAGGCGCCAAGCCGGCAGCATATCGCGGCGCCGCCACTGGCGCCTGAATTGCCCGCCGCCAATCGCGAAGGCCTGCCGTTCCTGATGCTCGTCGCCATCGCCGTGCTGGCGGGCCTGTCGCATCTGACCGGCGCGCCGATCTTCATCACCGTCGGGCTTTTGGCGACTGGCATGGCAGGCCTTGCCGTGCATCTGCGTGCCAGGCGCACGGCGCGTCGCACGGTTGCGCTGCTTGGCGCGACCGCAGCGCGCAGCCGCGCCGAGGTTGAGAGCCTGGCCGACCGCGTGTGGGAGATGCAGGAGAGCGAGGAACGCTTTCGCGGGCTGATCGACGCGCTTGGCGATCTCGTCGTCCATCGCGACCGTGACGGCCACATCGTCTATGCCAACAAGGTTTTCGCCGAGCTTGTCGGAGCCGACCAGCGCGACCTTGCCGGCAGGGCCCTGGCCGACCTCGGCATCGACGTCGGCATCGTTCCCGATGCCGCTTTTTCCGACCATGAATGCCTGAGCTCCACCGACGTCGCCATTAGCACACCGAGCGGCCCGCGCTGGTTCTCATGGATCGAACTGTCCGTGCGCGACAAGGAGAGCGGTTCCGTCTCGCATCGCGCAATCGCCCGCGACATTACCGCACGCAAGCACGCCGAAACGTCACTGATCACCGCCCGCGAGCGAGCCGAATATGCAAGCCAGGCCAAATCGCGCTTCCTCGCCACCGTCAGCCACGAGATCCGCACGCCGATGAACGGCATCATGGGCATGGCCAAGCTGCTGGCGGACACCGGGCTCTCGCCGCAACAACGGACCTATGTCGGCGCCATCTCGACCTCGGCCAGCGCGCTGCTGGCGCTGATCGAGGACCTGCTCGACTATTCCAAGATCGAGGCCGGCCGCTTCGATCCCGAACCGCAGCCAATGTCGGTGCGCGAGATCGCCGACAACATCGTGGAACTCCTGGCGGCGCGTGCCTTCGCCAAGAACATCGGCCTTGGCTGCCATGTCGAACCCGACGTGCCGCAGATGATATCAGCCGATCCTGGAAGGGTCAGGCAGGTGCTGCTCAACCTCATCGGCAACGCCATCAAGTTCACCGACAGCGGCGGCGTGTTGGTGAGCATCGCTCGTGCCCGCACCGAAACCACCGACCGCATATGCTTCACCGTCACCGACACCGGTCCCGGCCTGCACGAGGACGACTTGGAGCGCATCTTCGAGGAATTCGAACAGGCTGACGGCACGTCGACCCGCGCGCATGGCGGCGCCGGGCTCGGTCTTGCCATCTCCAGGCGCCTGGTGATCGCCATGGGCGGCACGATCTCGGTGTCGAGCCAGCTAGGCCAGGGTTCGGAATTCGTCTTCGAAATCCCTGCAATATCGGCCACCGCGCCGCCGCAGAGCCGTCGGGATGCGCTGTCAGGGCGGCGCGCCGTGATCCTGTCGAAGAACGCCATCGAGGCCGACGCCATCGCCCGCACCATCCGCGCCAATGGCGGCAGGGTCGATCTGGCCACCACCGCCGCCCAGGCAGCGTCCTTCGCCGAAGGCTGCGACGTGCTTTTGGTCGATGCGGCCATGGAGGAAGGCGACGGCAGGTTGCTCAAGCGCCTTCGCCAGAGCGGCTTTGCCGATTGCGAGGCGATCACACTGATCGCACCGACCGACCGCGGCATGCTGGGCGAGTTCCGCGCCAGCGGCTACGCCACCTTTCTGGCAAGGCCGGTGCGTGGCGAAACGTTGCTTCGCGTGCTTTTGACCAGCAGCGTGCCTGCCCTCACCCAGCCGCAGCCGGAAAAGCGCGGCGCACCAACCGCCCGCGCCATTGGCGGCCGGCGGCGGGGCCTGTCCGTGCTGATCGCCGAGGATAACGACATCAACGCCATGCTTGCCCGTGCCACGCTGCTGAAGGCCGGGCATCGCGTGAAACTGGTCGGCAACGGCAAGGCCGCCGTCGAGGCCATCACCGGCACCGACCACAAGTACCGCTTCGACGTGGTGCTGATGGATCTGCACATGCCTGTCATGGACGGGCTGGACGCGATCGCCGCCATCCGCCGGCACGAGGAGGAGACCGCCGTGTCGCCGGTTCCGATCATGGTGCTATCGGCGGACAGTCAGGAAACGACCCGCCACGCAGTGCTCGCCCATGGCGCCAGCGGCTTCGTCACCAAGCCGCTCGACCCCGACGCGCTTGTCCATGCGGTCGAGGGTCACGTGGCCGCTTGATCCGCCGGCTGTCCTTGCCTGGCTTACCTGCAGAACATAGCCGGTTGAAGGGTTGCCCAGCCGACGAAGTATTGCCGGCAGGGCCGTATCACGGTACTGTCACAATCCTGTTGCACCTACGCCGTATCCCCGTGCCAAGAGGGATGGCTCGAAGGAGAATCACTCGTGCATACAGTTATGCCGGAATGTGACGCTCGGCCGAACGCCAGGGGTGCTTTGCTCACCGGGCGCAACGTCGATGCTGTCATAAAAGGCGAAGCGCTTGGCCGTATCGGCAACCTCGAAGTGCGGCTCGCACGCAACGAGGCCGAGATCGCCGCCGCGCAGGAAGTGCGCTACCGGGTGTTCTATGACGAGCTCGGCGCCAGGAAAACCCTGTTTCAGGTGCAGGACCGCCGCGACGCCGACCATTTTGATCCGCTCTGTGATCATCTGCTCGTCTTCGACACCTCGCTGTCCGGTCCCGAGCATCGCCGCATTGTCGGCACCTACCGCCTGTTGCGGCAGGAGATCGCGGCAGCGGCCGGCGGCTTCTATTCCGAGGGCGAGTTTGAGCTGACCAATCTTATCGCCCGCCACCCCGGCCAGCGTTTCCTCGAGCTCGGCCGTTCCTGCGTCTTGCCGGAATACCGCTCGAAGCGCACCATCGAGGCGCTCTGGCAAGGTATTTGGGCCTATATCAACCATTATGGGATCGGCGTGATGACCGGTTGCGCCTCGTTCCCCGGCACCGTGCCGGCGGCACACGCCGAAGCGCTGACCTATCTCGCCCATCACTGCCGGACGAATTCGGCCTGGGACGTGCGCGCCGTCGCCGGCCGCTACTGTTCCATGGATTTGATGCCGATCGAGGCGGTCAACGCCAAGGCCGCGATCGCGGCGATGCCACCGCTGGTCAAGGGCTATCTGCGCGTCGGCGCGCGCATCGGCGACGGCTGCGTCATCGACCGCGAATTCTCGACGGTCGACGTGTTCGTGGTGATGCCGGTCAAGGAGATCGGCGCCCGCTACGTCAGCTATTATGGCGGGGAAGCCCAGCGCTTCGCCGCCTGAATTCCAATGAGTAGCGAATAGCGAGTAGCGAGAGTTCCGCCAATTCGCTGCGGATCGTTGTCCCTATTCGCTACTCGCCCTCATTTCACGGAATATCTTCCGGCCGCCGGCCGGGCCGGCTCTTGTAGGACGGAAAGGCCCAGCCGAACTTAAGCGCGCCGCCACGCACGCAGAAAGCGGCTATGAAGCCCACCAGGCCCGAGGCGAGCGGCGGCAGTCCGGCGAGATCGCCTGTTGTAAACAGGATGGCACCCGCAAGGGCGGCGGTGACATAGATTTCTGGTCTCAAGAGCACCGAAGCCTCACCGGCCAGCAGGTCGCGCAAGATCCCGCCGAACGTGGCGGTGAGCACGCCGGTAACAACGGACACGACCGGCGAGCCGGTGATGGCCAGGCCCTTGGCGGCACCCATCACCGAAAACGCGGCGAGGCCGACGGCGTCGAGCCAGAGCAGTAATTTCCAGCGGGATTCGAGACGGTGCGCCCCGAAAAAGACAAGCATCGCCACCACCGCGCAGATCAGCACATAGCCAGAGTTGGTAACCCAGAAGACCGGCAGATTGAGGATGACGTCACGAAACGTGCCACCGCCGATGCCGGTGACGCTGGCCAGGAACAGAAAGCCGATGATGTCGAGCTGCTTGCGCGAAGCGGCCAGCGCACCGGTCGCCGCGAAGACGGCGACACCGGCATAGTCGAGAAGCTCGATCGGGTTCAAGGGCATAGCGGAGTAGGAGAGCGGGTGAATAGGGATGTATGAATAGCACGAAGCCGTACGATTGGTACGGCTCCTTTACCCTACTGCCCCTACTGCTCCTACTGCCCTATTCCCTTAACTTACGCATCCTTCTCAGCTTGCTCATTCACCGGCCCTGGCTCGACCGGCGCTTCGCTTGCCACATGCTTGGGACCGCCCTTGGCAACGCCGACCATGGCCGGCCGCAACACCCGCTCACCGATCGAATAGCCTGGCTGCACGACCTGGACCACCGTGTTGGCCGGCACCTCCGGATTGGGCACCTCGAACATCGCCTGATGGAAATTCGGGTCGAATTTCTCGCCTTCCGGCTCGAGCTTCTTCACTCCGTGCCGCTCGAGCGCCGATAGCATGGCGCGCTCGGTGAGCTCGACGCCCTCGATCAGTGACTTCAAACCGGCATCACCTGACGCCTTGGACTCAGCCGGGATCGCATCCAGTGCGCGGCGCAGATTGTCCGATACCGACAGCATGTCACGGGCGAAATTGGCAACCGCATAGGCGCGTGCATCGTGCACGTCACGGGCGGTACGGCGGCGCAGATTCTCCATCTCGGCTGCGACGCGGAGCGCGCGGTCCTTCAACTCGTCGTTTTCCTTCAGCAGCCGCACAAGCGCTTCATAGTCGCCGTCGGCGCTGCCTTGCGTGTGTTCGGTGGCAGCCCCGGCCGTCTCGGCTTCATCGGGCGCGCGTTCGTCTTTTGCCTGGTCGCTCATCGCCGTTTCCCGTCATTTCAAATGATGTGGATTTTGTGCCCGATATCGAGGTTTGGCGGCCAAAAATCAAGGGGCAAGCGATACTGGACAGGCCGCTCGCGCTTTTGACGACGCATCATGGAGACCTTTCGATATTAATTCAAATTTTACTGTAACCACCGGCTTTGCTTGCCAAGATGCTGCGATGGGGGAACCATTCGTCTGCTGGAAGAGTTTCGAAACCGACACAGGATTTTGAGATGGCGACCCGCAACGACGGCGACCGTAAGAATGGCGCCCCCAACGATGACGAAAGACGTGAAAGGCTGGCGGCCGGCATCAGGCGCCAGTTCGGCACGGAGGCAACGATGCACTTTCTGCGCGCGTTGCCGGCGTTCCGGACGGAGAACGACATTCCCGATCGTTTCAGGGAATTGCTTGACCGCCTGGACGGCATCGAAAGCAGCGTAGCCGCCGGTGGCAACCGGCGATAGACAACACACACGCCTGTCGCTGCGCGTCATTGGTATGCTTTTTGCCGCAGCTTGCGCGTCGCGCGACAATTACCCGCAGTAACTTTGCGTGATGCCTGGCTTGCAGCGACGAAATGGTCCGTCTATGCTTCCTGATGAACATGATTTCCCCCGAAGCTGTAGCGAACAGCAAGCGTGCCTGGTTGAAGATCCTGGCGCGCTACAAGAAACCTGACAGGCGGCGCAGCGCCGTCGAACTTGCCATCACTCTCATCCCCTTTGCCACGCTGTGGACACTGTCCTCGGCTGCCTATGCCTATGGCCATTGGTGGGGTCTGATCCTCATCCTTCCGGCCGCCGGCTTTCTGGTGCGGATCTTCATGATCCAGCACGATTGCGGCCACGGTTCCTTCTTCGCCAACCGCACCGCCGACGACTGGATCGGCCGCGGCCTGGGCATCCTGACTTTGACGCCTTACGATTGCTGGCGACGTGCCCACGCAACCCATCATGCCAGCGCCGGCAATCTCGATGAGCGCGGCACGGGCGACATCAAGACGCTGACTGTCGCGGAATATCGGCAAATGTCCTGGCGGGGCCGCCTTGCCTATCGTCTCTATCGCCATCCGCTCGTCATGTTCGGCCTCGGCCCCATTTGGCTTTTCATCTTTGAACAGAGACTGCCTGTCGGCATGATGCGAGGCGGCCTCACGCCCTGGGTGTCGTCGATGGCCACCAACGCGGCCATCGCGGTCGCCGCCGCCGCCCTTGTCTGGTTCGTCGGTCTCGAAGCGTTCCTGGTCGTCCATTTGCCCATCGTCGTTCTCGCCGGGTCCGCCGGCATCTGGCTGTTCTATGTCCAGCACCAGTTCGAAGAGACAGAGTGGGCAAAGGACTCCGAATGGGAGTTCCAGCATGCGGCCCTGCACGGCTCGTCCTATTACGACCTGCCGCCGGTACTGAACTGGTTCACCGGCAATATCGGCGTCCATCACGTGCACCACCTCTCCGCCAAGGTGCCGTGCTATCGTCTGCAGGAGGTCCTGAGGGACTATCCGGAACTGCGCGAAATTGGCCGCGTCACGCTTCTCGACAGCCTGCGCTGCGTCAAGCTGGCGCTGTGGGATGAGAGCCGCAGCAAGCTGATATCGTTTCGCGAAGCGCGGATGACTGCATAAAGCACATCCCAAAAACGAACGCGCGGCGTTATAAAGCCGCCGCACCACAGGTGCGGCGGCTTTTATAACGTGTGGCTCAAGCCGCCTGGCGTTCGTCGCGCATCAGGATCTCGCCGTGGCGAATCTCGGTGCCGAGCACTTTCAGGCATTCGCGCATGAAGGTGGCCAGCCCCGGCCAGCCCTTGGCCGACACCAGATTGCCGTCGACATGGGCGCCGGTCGGCGCGACATCGATATAGGTGCCGCCGGCAAGCGTGACTTCCGGCTCGCAATACTGCAGCGCCGCGACCTCCCTGCCACGCAGCACGCCGTCGACCGCCATCAGGATCTGGGCGCCGTGGCAAATGGTGAAGATCGGCTTGCCGGTCTCGTGGAAATGCCGCACCAGCGCCTGCACGCGCTTGTCGATGCGGATATATTCCGGCCCGCGCCCGCCTGCCGCATAGACGGCATCGTATTCAGCCGGATTGACCTCGGAAAACGTCTTGTTGAGGATGTAGTCGTGGCCGAGCTTTTCCGTATAGGTCTGGTGACCCTCGAAGTCGTGCAGCGACGTCTTCAGGATATCGCCTGCCTTCTTGTCGGGACACACGACATGCACGGTGTGGCCGACCGCATGCATGGCCTGTTCAAAGACGAAAATCTCGTATTCCTCGCTGAACTCGCCAACGAGCATCAATATCTTCTTACCAGCCATTCCCGGTTCCTCCCTTGGTGGCGAATTTATTTCGGATCGCGAAATAATAGGCCTTATCTTAAGGTGCGGATGCCGAAAATAAAAGATTGAATCGGCAAAGTGGTCCGACCAGATGCGACTCGCTCCGTCGGGGAGATCAACCGGTGCGCACCCGCCGCCAGGAATATTTGGGGCCTTTGGCCTCCGGCTTCACGGTCGGCTGGTAGGACAGCGGCAGACCGCCGGTGCGGCCTTCCTCGAGCCGTTTCAGCAACACTGGATTTGACACTTCGAACTCGTCGAAGCCGAGGCGCAGCATATGCGGAAGCTGGTCGACCAGAACCTGTCCGGTGGCGCGGACCGCGCCCTCGAAACGGTAGCGGCTGCGCAGCAGTTCGCCCTTGGAGAAGGAGCGGCCGTCACTGAAAGCCGGGAAGGCCAGCGCCACCAGCGATATCTGGTCGAGCAGGTCCGCGATCTTTTCGAGCTGATCGCCTGGCTGAAGCAGCACGCCGAGGCGCTCCTTCGCCGACCGGCGCACCGCCGGATCGAGGTCGAGAAACGCCTGCAGCGGCAGGATGAAGCGGCCATTGCCCGACAGTGCGTCAGCGCTCTCGGCATGGCTCCACTCGTCCTCGCTAAAACCTGTCGGGGTCCAGAGGCGGGTGGCGTTTTCCGCTATCGATTCACTCATCGAGAAATTCCCAAGTCCACAAAATTCTAAAGTTCAAAACGCTCGAGGGTGTGTTGAGATTCAGGTCAGGCCGAGCCGAGAATGGTGGCTTCCGAGAACCGGAGCGGAGCGTACTTTGGGTACGTGCCGCCATTCGCAGGCCAGCCTCACCTGAATATCGACATACCCTAAAGCGATGCGTCGGTCAGCGACTTCTCCAGCCCCGACAAATGGATGCCGCACTCTGTCTTGGCGTGCCCCACCCAGCGGCCGCTGCGTGCATCCTCGCCCGGCTGCACCGGCTGCGTGCACGGGAAGCAGCCTATCGATAGATAGCCATAGGCGACCAGCGGATTCTCACGCAGCGCATGCGCGCGCATATAGTTGGCCTGGTCTGATGTCGTCCAATGCGCCAGCGGATTGATGCGAATGCGCGAGCCGACCGCCTCGAACACCGGCAGTGATGCCCGCGTCGTCGCCTGAAAACGCTTGCGGCCGGTGAACCAGGCGCGGAACGGCTCGACGCCGCGCGCCAGCGGCTCGACCTTGCGGACCTCGCAGCAGGCGTCGGTGTCGGTTTCGTTCAGATTACCGGTCGGATCGATCCGTTCGAGCGCCGCTTCTTCGGGAGTGATCACCCTTATATCGGTCAGCCCGAAATCGGCAACCAGCGCGTCGCGATAGCCGAGCGTCTCCTCGAAGTGCTTGCCGGTGTCGAGGAAGATGACCGGCAGCGTCCGGTCGATCTTGGCGATCATGTGCAGAAGCACTGCAGAATCCGCCCCGAACGACGAAACTGCGGCGATTTCACCGTGAAAGAATTCCCGGGCCGACCGCTCGATGATCTCCAGCGGCTTCAGATGACCATAGAGCGCATCGAGCCCCGCCGCTTCGGCGGCGATGCCGGCCTCGACGTCGACGATACGATCAAGCGGCCTTGGCTTCGCCAGCATAGAGCGCCTCCTTGAACGGCGCGGGACCGACACGGCGGTAGGCGTCGATGAATTTTTCGTTTCTGTCGAGCCGGAGGCCGAGATAGGTCTCGACGATCTGCTCGATGGCGTCGGTGATCTCTGCCGAGCTGAAGCCGCGGCCGATGATCTCGCCGACCGAGGTGTTCTCGTCGGCCGAGCCGCCGAGCGTCACCTGGTAGAGTTCGGCGCCCTTCTTCTCGACGCCGAGGATGCCGATATGGCCGACATGGTGATGGCCGCAGGCATTGATGCAGCCGGAAATCTTCAGCTTCAGTTCGCCGATCTCGCGCTGCCGCTCTAGCGAAGCGAAACGACGCGAGATTTCCTGCGCCACCGGAATCGAGCGCGCCGTGGCCAGCGCGCAATAGTCGAGGCCCGGGCACGAGATGATGTCTGATATCAGGTTGGAATTGGCCGTCGCCAGTCCGATGTCGACCAGCGCGTCATAGACCGCCTTGAGGTCGGCCCGCGCGACATGCGGCAGGATCAGGTTCTGCTCATGGCTGACGCGCAGCTCGTCGAAAGCATATTTTTCGGCAAGGTCGGCGACCGCTTCCATCTGGCTGTCGGAGGCGTCGCCCGGCGCTTCGCCAATGGCCTTGAGCGAGATGGTCACGGCGGCATAATCGGGGTGACGGTGGGTCACCACGTTCTGGTCGAGCCACTCCGAAAAGCTCTTCGAATCGAGGCGGGCGAGCTTGACGGCCTCGTCGCCTTCCGGCCGTTCGACCAGCGCCGGTGGTGCGAAATAGGCATCGATGGTGCGGATGTCGGCTTCCGGCAGTTTTAGATCCGCATCCTTCAGCTGCTGCCATTCGGCCTCGACCTGGCGGGTGATCTCCTCGACGCCGGTCTCGTGGACGAGGATCTTGATGCGCGCCTTGTATTTGTTGTCGCGGCGGCCGTAGAGGTTGTAAACGCGCAGGATCGCCGTGCAATAGGACAGAAGGTCGGCCTCGGGCAGGAAGTCGCGGATCTTCTTGGCGATCATCGGCGTACGGCCCTGGCCGCCGCCGACATAGACGGCGAAACCGAGTTCGCCGGCAGCGTTCTTCTTCAAATGCAGGCCGATGTCATGCGTCTGGATGGCGGCGCGGTCGCGCTCGGCGCCGGTCACCGCGATCTTGAATTTTCTCGGCAGGAACGAGAATTCCGGATGCACCGACGACCATTGGCGCAGGATTTCCGCATAAGGACGCGGATCGGCTACCTCGTCGGCGGCGGCACCGGCAAAGTGGTCGGCGGTGACGTTGCGGATGCAGTTGCCGCTGGTCTGGATGGCGTGCATCTCGACACCAGCCAGATCGGCCAGGATCGCCGGAATGTCCGACAGCGCCGGCCAGTTGAACTGGATGTTCTGGCGCGTCGTGAAATGGCCGTAGCCCTTGTCGTATTTGCGGGCGATGTGGCCAAGCATGCGCAGCTGCTTGCTGTTCAGCGTGCCGTAAGGCACCGCGATGCGCAGCATGTAGGCGTGCAACTGCAGGTAGACGCCGTTCATCAGCCGCAGCGGCCGGAACTGATCCTCGGTGATCTCGCCGGCAAGCCGCCGCGCGACCTGATCGCTGAACTCGGCGACGCGGGCCTGGACGAAGTCGTGATCGAACTCATCGTAACGGTACATGTCTGGTCTTTCCGGGCGCGTCCGCCCGTTGTCTTCAATGTCGTCGTTTACGCCGCCCGGGCGGCTACCGGGCGGGCCTGCTTGCCCAGGTCGTTGCGGTTGGTCGGGCCGGCGGCGCGGATCTTTTCGCGCAGCCGGACCGGCTCGACGACACCATTGGCGACGGTCACGTCGATCAGATTGACGTCGACCACTTCATTGTTGGCAGAGGCCGTGGCGCCGATCGCCTCCAGCCGGTCTTCGGCCGCCTTGTCATGGGCGACATCGGCATTGTCGATGGTCTCGGCCCAGCCGCCATTGGCGTACCAGACGGCTTCGCCGTCGGCGAGGCGGTTTGCAGTCAGGACTTTCATCGTTCAGCTCCTTCGGCGGCTGTTTGGGCCGCGCCTTCATGCCTGTGTGCCGCCAGCGGCTCGGAACGTTCAAAATTGGCGCCGGCGACCGCATCGCCGATGATGGTCATGACCGGACCGGTAAGGTCGGCGCGAATCTCCAGCGACGGCAGGTCGGCGAGCGTGCCGTGGAAACGGCGCCGGTTGGCAAGGCTGGCATTCTCGACCACGGCGACCGCAGTATCCGGCGACAGGCCGGCCTCGATCAGCCGGCCGGCAACCTCGGCCGCGACCGAGCGGCCCATATAGACGGCGACCGTGGCGCCGGAAATGGCGAGCTTTGCCCAGTCGGGCAGCGAATTTCCCTTGAGGTCGTGGCCGGTGGTGAACACCATCGACGACGACACGCCGCGCAGCGTCAGCGGCAGCTCGAAATCGGCGGCGGCGGCGAAGGCCGCGGTGACGCCCGGAACCACCTCATAGGCGATGCCGGCATCGCGCAGCGCTGCCATTTCCTCGCCCGCCCGGCCGAACACCAGCGGATCGCCGGATTTCAGCCGCACGACGCGCTTGCCGTCGCGGCCGAGCTCGATCAGCAGCGCATTGATCTCGGCCTGGCTCTTGGTGTGGCAGCCCTTGCGTTTACCTACCGGCAGACGCTCGGCGTCGCGACGGCCCATGGCGACGATCGCCTCCGGCACCAGCGCATCATGGACGATGACATCGGCTTCCATCAGCAGCCGGTGGGCGCGCAGCGTCAGCAGGTCTTCGGTGCCGGGACCCGCGCCAACCAGGGCAATGTGACCCGATGCCGGCGCGTTCGAAAGCATCAGGTCGACGGCGGCACCGTGCGCCTGCGAAAGCTGGCCAGCCTCCATGGCGCGGGCCGGCGCGCCGCCGAAAAACTCGCTCCAGAAGCGGCGGCGGGCATTGCCTTTCAGCAGCAATCTCTCAACAGTGCCGCGCAACGAGGCAGCAAGCGAAGCAAGCGGCCCGAGCGACGGCGACAGCATGCGGTCGATGCGGCTGCGCAGCATCTGGGCAAGCACCGGTCCGGCCCCTTCCGTGCCGATGGCAATGGCGACCGGCGCGCGGTTGACCAGCGCCGGGGTGAAGAAATCGCATAGCTCCGGCCGGTCGACGGCATTGACCGGAATGCCCAGCCTGCGCGCATCCTCGGCAACGCGGCGGTCATGCGCCTCGTTGCCGCTGGCAGCAAACACCATCACCGCGCCTTCGAGATGCGCGGCCTCATAGGCGGCAGCGATGTGGACGGCGCCATTCGCGGCGATGAAGGCCAGCAAATCATGCTCAGGGGCATCGGCTATAATGCGCAAGACGGCGCTCGACTGGCCGATCAGCCGCGCCTTGGCCAGAGCCTCCTCGCCGCCGCCGACGATGGCCACAGCTTCGCCAGCGACCCGCATAAAGACGGGAAAGGCGTTGAGCTTGGCGGGGGTCTGCGGCATAGCGAGCGGAATCCTGAATTCGCTGTCGGTTTTACGCGCGGGCGCGAAAAAACAGAAGGAACGCACTCGCGCATCGCTTCGTGCGAAGCAATCGCTTTTCCGCAAGCACCAGAGGCAGGAGAAAAAAATTCCACACCCACGAGTGGAGCGGATCCAAGCCGCTGTTGCGAGCCTTGATCTGCGGCCGTTCTAGCGACAAGCGAAGTATATTACAAAACACTTTTTTCTAAATTCTACCATCTAGTAGATTAAAGCCGACATGCGCTGAGCACCGTCATCCCCGTTGGTTGGCTTGCTCGCCGTGCTTGTCGTCACCGGAACATTCCTGCCTCGGCGCGCGTTTGCTCCTCTGCGAATCCGAGCCTGGCTGTCCAGCTGCGGCAATGGCTCCAGAGACGGGCCTGGAAAACCATGAAAAACAGAAAAAGGAGCGCTCCGGTGAACAACCTCAAGCTGAAACGCGGACTGTGGGTCGTGGTCGCCGACGGCGAGAAGGCACTGTTCCTCGAGAACCGTGGCGACACCCAATATCCCGACCTTCAGGTCGTGCAGGAGATGGAACAGGCAAATCCGGCGACGCGAGAGCAAGGTTCGGACCGCCCGGGTCGCTACAGCGACGGCCCATCCGTCCACCGCAGCGCAGTCGAGGACACTGACTGGCATCGCCTCGGCAAGGAGCGTTTCGCCGACGAAATTGCCGAGCGGCTGTACAAGCTCGCGCATCGCGGCGCCTTCAAGGAGATGGTGCTGGTCGCACCGCCGCAGGTACTGGGTGACATGCGTCGAAAACTGCACAAGGAAGTTGCCGAGAAAATCACAGCGGAAATTCCCAAGACGCTGACCAACCACACCATCGTCGACATCGAAAACCTGCTGCAGGGCGCCTGATCGGGCATCAGGCGCAGGCGGTTTCTTTTTAGCAGCAACCATTGCCAGCCCGAGGCGGCCCGCCTTCTGCCACCCTTGTCGTCGATCCATGGCATTTGCGGGTTGCCTCGCGGCCATCCGGGCCGCCATATTGCAAGGCGGCTGCTTCGGGCGGTGCATATCCGACATCGTAATTTTGAAAGGCGCTCCATAGACAATGCCGCATGACACGCCGCTTATCGCCACCATCGTCGCCGGTTTGGGGCTGGCTTTCGTCTTCGGCGCAATTGCCAATCGCTTCCGCATCCCGCCGCTGGTCGGCTACCTCGTCGCCGGCGTCCTGGTCGGGCCGAACACGCCGGGCTTCGTCGCCGATACCGGCCTCGCCAATGAACTGGCCGAAATCGGCGTGATCCTGTTGATGTTCGGCGTCGGCCTGCATTTCTCGCTGAAGGACTTGTTGTCGGTCCGCGCCATCGCCGTGCCCGGCGCCATCGTGCAGATCGGCTTCGCGACGGCGCTCGGCGCCGGCCTTGCCTGGATGCTGGGCTGGTCGATGGGCGCGGGGCTGGTGTTCGGGCTGGCGCTTTCCGTCGCCTCGACCGTTGTGCTGCTGCGTGCCTTGCAGGAGCGGCGGCTGATCGAGACCGAGCGCGGCCGCATCGCCGTCGGCTGGCTGATTGTCGAGGATCTGGCCATGGTGCTGGCGCTGGTATTGCTGCCGGCGCTGGCCGGCGTACTGGGCGGTCAGGAGCCTGTGGAGGCCCACAGCAGCAGCCTGCTGTCGCTGCCGGCGAGCTACGGCGTTTGGAGTGTCGTCGGCATGACGCTGGGCAAGGTCGCGGCCTTTGTCGTTGTCATGCTGGTGGTCGGCCGCCGGGTCATCCCCTGGGTCCTGCACTACGTCGCCCATACCGGGTCGCGTGAATTGTTCCGGCTGGCGGTCCTGGCCATCGCGCTCGGGGTCGCTTTCGGCGCGGCCAAGCTATTCGGCGTCTCGCTGGCGCTGGGCGCATTCTTTGCCGGCATGATCATGAGCGAATCCGAACTCAGCCATCGGGCGGCCGAGGAATCGCTGCCGCTGCGCGACGCCTTTTCCGTGCTGTTCTTCGTTTCGGTCGGCATGCTGTTCGACCCGTTCAGCCTGGTCAGCAATGGCTGGCCGATCTTGGCGACGCTGGCCATCATCGTCATCGGCAAATCATTGGCCGCCTTCGTCATCGTCGTCGCCTTCCGTTATCCGATCGCGACCGCGTTGATGATTTCGGCAAGCCTGGCCCAGATCGGCGAATTCTCCTTCATTCTGGCCGAGCTCGGCGTCGGGCTGAAGCTGCTGCCCGAACAAGGACGCGACCTCATCCTCGCCGGTGCTATCCTGTCGATCGTCCTCAACCCGCTGATGTTCCTTGCCGTCGACTGGATGAAACCATGGCTGGAGAGGCGCGCCGGCAAGGCGGCGTCGCTCGACGAGGCAAAGCCGATCGGCCCCGCCACGGAGCCAGGCCAGTTGGCTTCGGTTGCGGCACCGGTGAAAGAGGACGGCCCGCCGCCCAGGACAGCGCTTACCGGCCACTCCATCCTGGTCGGCTATGGCCGTGTCGGCAGCCTCGTCGGCGCGTCCTTGAAGAAGGCCGCCCTGCCCTTGCTCGTCATCGAGGATGCCGACAAGACGCTGGCGAAGCTCAGGGACGACGGCATCGAAACCGTGTCCGGCAACGCCGCGAGCAGCGAGGTATTCGCCGCAGCCAATCCCGAGGGCGCGAGCCGGCTGATCCTCGCCATCCCCAACGCCTTCGAGGCGGGACAGATCGTGCTGCGCGCCCGCGCCGCCAACCCGAAGATCAACGTCATCGCCCGCGCCCACTCCGATGCCGAGGTCGAGCATCTCAAGGGGCTTGGAGCCGACACAGTCATCATGGGCGAGCGCGAGATCGCCCGCGGGATCGTGGAAGAGGTTTTGGCAGCACCGAAAGCGCCTTCAGCAGCCTAAGCCGGCGCCGCCCCTCACCCTTACCCTCCCCGTGAAGAACTGGAGAGGCTAAGGGTGAAAAAGCTCACACGTGTTGGCCGCCATTGATGTGGATTTCCGAGCCCGTCACATAGGACGCCTGCTGCGAGCACAGGAAGAAGATGATGTCGGCGACTTCCGCCGTGGTGCCCAGCCGCCGTAGCGGAATCGTCTCGACGATCTTTTCCGTGCCCGGTGACAGGATCGCCGTGTCGATCTCGCCGGGTGCGATGGCGTTGACGCGGATGCCGTGCGGGCCGAAATCATGCGCCATTTCGCGCGTCAGCGAGCCGAGCGCCGCCTTCGACGTCGCATAGGCGGTGCCGGCGAAGGGATGCACGCGAGTGCCGGCGATCGAAGTGACGTTGACGATCGAGCCCTTGGCCGACGCCAATTCCCTGAACAATCCCCGCGCCAGCATGATCGGCGCAAAGAAATTCACCTGGAACACGTCGCGCCAGACATGCATCGGCGTGTCGATCGAATTCATGCGGCTGTTGCCGTCCTTGAGCTTCGGCGAGATGCCGGCATTGTTGACCAGCGCATGCAGCTGGCCGCCATGCGCTTCCAGCCGATGGCGGATTTCCGAGATCGCGATGCCGACGTCCTCCTGGTCGGCGAGATCGACCTTGATATGGTCCTCCGGACCGGCCGGCCACGGGCAGTCGTCGGCAAAGGCCTGGCGCGAGCAGGTGATGACGCGCCAGCCTTCGCGCGAAAAGCGCTTGACCGTGGCGTGGCCGATGCCGCGGCTGGCGCCGGTCAGCACGATGGTCTTTCTGGTGTCGGTCTCGGCCATTGACGATCTCTCTTTAACCCGCAGATGTAGCGGAACACGGCAGCGATGACGAGGGGGTCAGCCGCCGGTGAGGATGTCGAGGATCGAGGTCTGCCGCTTCTTGACCGGGCCGCCGACATCGGCGGGCGGCACCGGGCGCTTGATCGATGCGGTTGTGCCGCCACCGCCCGGCATGCCGAAGCCGCCGGCATCGACCGTTTCGGCGGGGCGCACGGCGCGAGGCGGCGACGCTTTTTGAGCGGACGGCGCGGATTGGCCAACCGAAGCGGACGGCACCGGCGCCGGTTGCGCCGTGTTGGGCGGCAATTCGTCCTGCACGATCGTATCGGCAGGCGTCGACCGCCATGTTCCAGGCAGCGGCCGCACCGGCACGCCTTCATGCGCGGCGACCATGAACTCATGCCAGGCCTGCGCCGGCAGCGCGCCGCCGGTGACCTTCTTCATCGGACCGCCATCGTCATTGCCGAACCAGACTCCGGTGGTGAGATTGGCGGTATAGCCGATGAACCAGGCGTCGCGCGAATTCTGGCTGGTGCCGGTCTTGCCGGCGGCCGGCCAGGCAAAGGCCGCCTTCCTGGCAGTGCCGATTTCAACTGTGCCCATCATCATAGAGTTCATCATGCCGACGATCTCGGGCTTGATGACGCGCGGGGCGCCGCCATTGTTGTCGTAGAGCACCTTGCCGCTGGCTGTCGTCACCCGGCGGATGAAATGGACATCCGGCCGGTAGCCGCCATTGGCGAAGGGGACATAGGCCGACGTCAGTTCCAGCGGTGTCACTTCGGAGGTGCCGAGCGCGATCGAGGTGTTGGCCGTGAGGTCGGACTGGACACCCATGCGATGCGCCGCCTCGACGACCGCGTCAGGCCCGACTTCCATGGTCAGCTGGGCGGCCACCGAGTTCAGCGACTTCGCCAGCGCCGTCGCCAGCGTCACCTTGCCGAAATACTTGCCGCCGTAATTGGTGGGCGTCCATTTGCCAATTTTGATCGGCGCGTCATTGCGCACGCTGTCGGGCGTGCGGCCGGCTTCCAGCGCCGCCATGTAAACAAAGGGCTTGAACGCCGAGCCCGGCTGGCGGCGCGCCTCCGAGGCGCGATCGAACTGGCTGGTCGAATAATCATAGCCGCCAACCATGGCGCGTACCGCGCCGGAATTGTCGATCGACACCAGCACGCCCTGGCTGGCATTGAGCTTTTTGCCGCTGCCGTCGATCAGCCGGCGGATCGATTGTTCGGCGAGCTTCTGCAGCGTCAGGTCGACGGTGGCGTCGACGATGATGTCGCCGCGCACGTCGCCGATCAGGTCGGGAAGTTCTTCCACGATGGCGTCGGCGACGTAGTTTTCCGAACCCGTCCAGTAGGATGCCACCCGTGACGCCGGCGCGCTCATCGCCGTGGTCAGTTCCTTGGCGCTGATCTTGCCTTCGTCGCGCATGGCGGCGAGAACAAGCTGCGAGCGCCGCTCGGCGGCCTTCGGGTCACGCGCCGGAGACAGTCGCGACGGCGCTTTCAACAGACCGGCGAGGAGCGCGGCCTCCGGCAACGTGACGTCGCGCGCGCTCTTGCCGAAATAGCGGCGCGAGGCCGCTTCGACACCATAGGCGCCGGAGCCGAAATAGACCCGGTTGAGATACATTTCGAGGATCTGGTCCTTGGTGTGCTTGTGCTCGAGCCACAGCGCCAGAAGCACTTCCTGCACCTTGCGTTCCAGCGTGCGATCGGGTGTCAGGAACAGGTTTTTCGCCAATTGCTGGGTCAGCGTCGAGCCGCCCTGCGAAAAACGCCCGCCGACAAGGTTGGCCACCATGGCTCTGGACAGACCGATCGGGTCGATGCCCAAATGCGAATAGAAGCGGCGATCTTCGATGGCGATGACGGCCTCGGGAATATAGGTCGACATTTCATGCAGGCCGACGGCTTCGCCGCCGCTCATGCCGCGATTGGCGAGCAGTTTTCCGTCGACCGAGACGATCCTGATATTGGGCGCGCGGTCGGGGATGGCCCAGGTGGTGGCCGCCGGCATTTTCGCGCCGTAATAGACGACGATGCCGGCAGCGGCGATGCCGCCCCAGATGGCCAGCACGAAGCACCAGTAGGCCAGCCGGCCGAGCACGCCGAACAGGCCGCGCCGGCTTTTGCCGCGCCCGCGACGCGACGCTTTTGTCCTGGCCGATTGGCGCTTTGCAGAGGTGTTGCGGTTGCTCGGCACGACGCGATCCTCCTCGCTCACCGAAAAACCGGCCGAGGATTTCGCCCGCGGCGGTCCCTCGAAGCTCGGTTCGATGCGGCTGTCTCTGCGGTTCGCCATGCGCTGTGCTGTCTGTCCCGATGCCTGTCGCGTCGGCCTGAAAATCGGTATCGATTTTCGGAAAAGCCGATGCGAAGCTTCAAAGTCTTAGAGCGCGCGTCCGAACGGACGAACGTTGCTCCATGGCGTCCGGGTGCAGAGTAGATGCGGCGATTTAAGGGCGGGTTAAGTCGTATGCGAGCACTGCCGCTCGACCGTCAGAGCGCGGCTCGCACAGCCTCACTGGCTTTGAAGTCGATCTGGGATATCACCTGAGAACCCTAAGGAAGGGCTGAAATAGCGGATATGATGTGGGTGCGTCATCGGCACCTTGGCCGCGCCAACCCAACACCCCGCTCAATTCCGCTGGATCGATATTCCCTTGTCGTCGATCTTGAGTTCCACGCCCTCCGGCCTGGTTTGCTCGCGATAGACATAAATGCCGAGTGCGATGACCACGACGACGAGCGCGCCGATGACGAGATAGAGCATGTTCTGTTTCATGGCGCGCCCTTGATGTGGCTTCGCAGGATCAGGCCTGCTTCACCAGCTTGATCAGCACGAGCAGGATCACCGCGCCGATCGTGGCGTGGATGATGGCGGCAAGTATGCCACCGCCTATGGCGAATCCCAGCCTTGGGAAGAGCAAGCCGGCTATCAAGGCGCCGACGATGCCGACGACGATATTGCCGATCAGACCGAGGCCGAAACCCTTGACGATCAAGCCGGCGAGCCAGCCGGCGATGGCGCCGATGATGATGAAGACAAGCAGGCTCTCAGTACCCATTGCAGATCCCTCCCGCGCGAATGGTCGCGGAGCAGAAAGCTCCGAATCGACCTCCGATTGCAACAGGTCCAACCTATTGGAAAGAAGCCAGCGCCGCCAGCGGCGTCATTCGCCGTCGTCATCCCCGGATGCGGGCCGCCAGCTGATCGGATCGATCTTTCTTTGCGTATGGCCGTCCGTATAGGCCCACCAGCCGGTGTCGTTCTCGTCCCAGTCGCCGCCGGTCGCTTTCAGCCGGTCGAGCGACCTGTACTGCGCGATGGATTCGTTCATCACCCCGTCGCTGTCCTTCCAGTAGACGGTGACCTTGGAGCCATCCCTGGGTGCTGTTTCGATTGGTTTTCTGGCAGCCATTTCATCCCCTCCATCGATCGATAGAACGTCGAGGCGAACACCTGGTTCCACTTAGCTGTGGGCGAAGATGTCTGCCTCATCCCAGCCCATCAGGTCGAGTTTCGCACGCGTCGGCAGGAAGCGGAAGCAGGCCTCGGCCTCCTTGCTCCGGTTGTCGCGCGCCAGCCGCATCGTCAGCACATCGCGCAGCTGGTGCAGGTAAAGCACGTCGGAGGCTGCGTATTCGAGTTGTTCGGGCGACAGCGTCTCCGCCGCCCAGTCCGACGATTGCTGCGCCTTCGACAGGCTGACGCCGAGAAGCTCAAAACAAATGTCCTTCAGCCCGTGCCGGTCGGTGTAGGTTCGGGTCAGCCGCGAGGCGATCTTGGTGCAAAACACCGGCTCTGGCATGACGCCGAAGGCGTTGTAGAGGACGGCGAGATCGAAACGGCCGAAATGGAACAGCTTGGTTATGCTGCGGTTCCTGAGCAGGCTGACGAGGTTTGGCGCCTTCTTCTGGCCGGGCGCGATCTGGATGACGTCGGCGGAACCGTCGCCCGGCGAGATCTGCACCACGCAAAGCCGGTCGCGATGCGGATTGAGCCCCAGCGTCTCCGTGTCGATCGCGACCGCCCCGACGTCGTAGTGCAAGAGCCCGGGCAGGTCGTTCTTGTGGAAGCGGATATCGCTCATCGTCTTCTCCGGTCGCGGCCCATTCGTGCGTCCAACTGGGCGCGGCGTCGCTCTATCCCGTCCTCGCCGCGATCCGATGAAAAATCAACAGAAAGTTGCAGTCTGGCCCTCTCAGCGTGTCAGCGCGTCGAGAATGCGCGCCCACGAGCGCTGGCCCTTGTGGAAGGAACTCATCTCGTATTTCTCGTTCGGCGAATGGATGCGGTCATCGTCGAGCCCGAAACCGACAAGCAAGGATTCGATGCCGAGATAAGTCTGGAAATCGCCGACCACCGGGATCGAGCCGCCGCTTCCCGTGGTCACCGCCGGCTTCGGCCATTCGTCGGACAGCGCGTCCTTGGCCTTGGCGAGAAATGGCGAGTCGTAGGAAAGCTGGATCGCCGGCGAGCCGCCATGCGGGTGGAAATCGACTGAGCAGTCGGCCGGGATGCGCTCCCTGACGAAGGCCTGGAAAGCGGCGCGGATCTTTTCCGGGTTCTGCTTGTGGACGAGGCGGAAAGACACTTTTGCCGAGGCTTCCGCCGCGATCACCGTCTTGAACCCTTTGCCGGTATAGCCACCTATAATGCCGTTGAACTCGGCAGTCGGCCGCGCCCAGGTGAGTTCGAGCACCGAGCGGCCGTGTTCGCCGGAAGGGATCGACAGGCCGACGGGCCCAAGGAACGTCTCAGCGGTCTCGCCGAGCGCCTCCCACGACTTCAGGATCTGCGAAGGCGTCTCCTCGACACCGTCATAGAAACCGGGAATGGTGACGCGGCCGTCCTTGTCGTGGATGTCGGCCAGGATCCTGGCCAGGATGCGAATCGGATTGGCGGCAGCACCGCCGTAGAGACCGGAATGCAGGTCGCGGTCGGCGGCTTTCACCGTGATCTCCTCGCCCACCAACCCGCGCAGCGCGACGCAGATGGACGGTGTTTCGCGGTCCCACATGCCGGTGTCGCAGACAAGCGCGAAGTCGGCCTTGAGTTCGGCCGCATTTGCCTCGAGGAACGGCTTCAGCGATGGCGAGCCGGACTCCTCCTCGCCCTCGAACAGAATTGTGATGCGGCACGGCAGCCCGCCATGCACCTGCTTCCAGGCGCGGCAAGCCTCGACGAAGGTCATCAACTGCCCCTTGTCGTCGGCCGAACCACGTCCCGCGATCACCTGGCGGCCGGGCTCGATCTGCTTTACCGAAGGCGCGAACGGATCGCTTTCCCAAAGCTCGATCGGGTCGACCGGCTGCACGTCGTAATGGCCATAGAACAGGACATGCGGCGCGCCCGCCGGCCCGTCATGGTGCGCCACCACCATCGGATGGCCTGGCGTGTCACGCACGCTGGCGTCGAAGCCGATCAGTCTGAGCTCGGCCACCAGCCATTCTGCCGCCTTGCGGCAGTCTGCGGCATAGGATGGATCGGTGGAGATCGACTTGATCCTGAGCAGGCCAAACAGGCGCTCCAGGCTCTCGTCGAGATTTTTGTCGAGGCGGTCGAGGACGGGAGAAATTCTGGACATTTTTATAAAGCCTTTCGATTCTGAGCGGCAACCCTAAAGCTGCGAGGCAGAAACGAAAAGCCAGCGGTCGTTGGACCACGGGCACCGAAAGGCAAAAAAATGCCGCCGTGGTGGAGGGGGAACCACGGCGGCCTTTACTCGAAACGATGCGGCAGCCCGGAGAGGGGGGATAGGCTGCCGCAAGTGTCCGGGATAGGCGGGGGACGGGCCTTGCTCCGGACCTCGGCGAAAAATGCCGATGGCGTTTATCTGTGTCTCCGAACGTGGCGATTCAAGGGCACGAAGATTACACTTTCGTAACATAGCCGTGATCGGATCGACGTGTCGGGGATGTTGCCGGAACCGGTGGTTGAGGCCGCCTTTGGCATGGACCACAACGCCGCGCCGCGCTATCCCTTCGTCCCATGAAAAAAGGCGATCATCTGTTCCTTGTCGACGGCTCCGGCTACATCTTCCGTGCCTATCACGCGCTGCCGCCACTGACCCGCAAATCCGATGGGCTGCCGACCAGTGCCGTGCTCGGCTTCTGCAACATGGTGTGGAAGCTGACGCAGGACGCCCGCAACACCGATGTCGGCATCGTGCCGACGCATTTCGCCGTCATCTTCGACTATTCGTCGAAAACCTTCCGCAACGACCTCTACCCCGAATACAAGGCCAACCGCTCGGCACCGCCGGAAGATCTGATCCCGCAGTTCGGCCTGATCCGCCAGGCGACCAGGGCCTTCAACCTGCCCTGCCTCGAGACGGAAGGCTACGAGGCCGACGACCTGATCGCCACCTATTGCCGGCTTGCCTGCGAAGCCGGCGCCGACACCACCATCATCTCCTCCGACAAGGATCTGATGCAGCTGGTCGGCCCTTCGGTCGCCATGTACGACCCGATGAAGGACCGCCAGATCGGCGTTCCCGAGGTGATCGAGAAATGGGGCGTGCCGCCGGAAAAAATGATCGACCTGCAGGCGCTGACCGGCGATTCGGTCGATAATGTGCCGGGCGTGCCCGGCATCGGGCCGAAGACCGCAGCGCAATTGCTGGAACAGTTCGGCGATCTCGATACGCTGCTCGCCCGCGCCGCCGAGATCAAGCAGGACAAACGCCGCGAATCGATCATCGCCAACGCCGACAAGGCGCGCATCTCGCGTGAACTGGTGACTCTGAAGAACGACGTGCCGGGGATCAGCGGACTTGACGATTTCGTATTGCATCCGCCCGACGGACCAAAGCTGATCGGCTTCCTCAAGACGATGGAATTCTCCTCGCTGACCCGCCGCGTGGCGGAAGCGACCGGAACGGAAGCGGCTGACGTCAAGGCCATGCCCGTCATTATCGAGCGCGCCGACACCGCGCATGGTCCCGATATGGGGTTTGGCGTGCCGGCAGCCGCCGAAAACGTGGCGGGCACAGTGACAGACGAAGCCGGGGAAGCGGTGCCGGCCACCGTCAAGGTGGAACCCAAGCAAGGCGACACCCCATCGCTTCTCTCGGCGCTTCGCTTCGAGGACGCCACCGCCAGCAAGATCGACACCAGCGCCTACGTCTCCATCCGCGACACTGAAGTGTTGAAGGCATGGGTGGCCGTGGCGATGGAGGCTGGCATCGTCGGCTTCGACACCGAGACCAATTCAGCCGATCCGATGCAGGCCGAGTTGATCGGCCTGTCCCTAGCCACTGCGCCCGGTCGCGCCGCCTACGTGCCGCTCGCCCACAAACGCGGCAATGGCGACCTGCTCGGCGGCGGAGTGGTCGAAAACCAGATTCCGATCCGTGATGCGCTTGCCATCCTGAAGCCGTTGCTGGAGGACAGGTCGGTTCTCAAGATCGTTCAGGAGCTGAAATACGACCTCGTCGTCATGAGCCGCCATGGCATCGATATCGCCCCCTTCGACGACATCATGCTGATTTCCTATGTGCTCGACGCAGGCACGTCCGGCGGCCACAGCATGGCGGCTCTGTCGGAAAAGTGGCTCGGCCACTCGACTATTGCCCTCAAGGAACTGGCCGGCTCTGGAAGAAGCTTCGTCGGCTTCGACCAGGTCGACATCGACAAGGCAACGGCCTATGCCGCGGAGCACGCCGATGTGACGCTCAGGCTCTGGCGGGTGCTGAAGCCGCGGCTTGCCGCCAAGGGCCTCGTCTCGGTCTACGAGCGGCTGGAACGGCCGCTGGTGCCGGTTCTGGCAAGGATGGAGCAGCGCGGCATCTCCGTCGACCGGCAGATCCTGTCGCGGCTCTCCGGCGAGCTGGCACAGGGCGCCGCGCGGCTGGAGGACGAGATCTACCAGCTCGTCGGCGAGCGCATCAATATCGGCTCGCCAAAACAGCTCGGCGACATCCTGTTCGGCAGGATGGGCCTGCCCGGCGGCTCCAAGACCAAGACCGGCCAATGGTCGACCTCGGCCCAGCTCCTGGAAGACCTCGCCGCAGAAGGCCACGAGCTGCCGCGCAAGATCGTCGACTGGCGCCAGCTGACCAAATTGAAATCGACCTATACCGACGCGCTGCCCGGTTTCGTCCATCCCGATACGAAGCGCGTCCACACCTCATACGCGCTTGCCGCAACGACGACAGGCCGGCTGTCGTCCTCCGATCCCAATTTGCAGAACATTCCGGTACGCACCGTCGAGGGGCGAAAGATCCGGACGGCGTTCATCGCCGACAAGGGCAACAAGCTGGTTTCCGCCGACTACAGCCAGATCGAGCTGCGCGTGCTCGCCCATGTCGCCGAGATCCCGCAGCTCAAGCAGGCGTTTGCCGACGGCGCCGACATCCACGCCATCACCGCCTCGGAGATGTTCAACGTGCCGGTCGAGGGCATGCCCTCGGAGGTACGCCGCCGCGCCAAGGCGATCAATTTTGGCATCATCTACGGCATTTCCGCCTTTGGCCTGGCCAACCAGCTGTCGATCCCGCGCGAAGAGGCCGGCGCCTACATCAAGAAATACTTCGAACGCTTCCCCGGCATCCGCGATTATATCGACGCGACCAAGGCCTATGCCCGCGAATACGGCTATGTCGAAACGATCTTCGGCCGCCGCATCCACTACCCGGAGATACGGTCGTCAAACCCGTCGGTCCGTGCCTTCAACGAGCGCGCCTCGATCAACGCCCGGCTGCAGGGCACCGCGGCCGACATCATCCGCCGCGCCATGATCCGCATGGACGAAGCGCTGGAAAAGGCGAAGCTGTCCGCCCGCATGCTGCTGCAAGTGCATGACGAACTGGTCTTCGAGACGGCCGAAGCGGAGGTCGAGGCGACGATCCCCGTCGTGCGTCATGTGATGGAGAACGCCGCGATGCCGGCGGTGTCGATGTCGGTGCCGCTGCACGTCGACGCCCGCGCCGCCGACAATTGGGAAGAGGCGCATTAGGGCCTCATGCGGATGCTTGCAGCCCGCTAGGTCGAGTTCCTTCGCACCCCCCCCTCTGTCCTGCCGGACTGTCCGGCAGGACAGAGGGGGGTGCTGTCCCTCCAGCATCAATAGGTTAGCTGGCCTAGCCCTAAGCCGCCTCGGCCAGGCATTTGGCACACGTGCCGCGGAATTCGATCACCGCCTTCTTGGCGGCGAAGCCGGTCGAGCGTACCCATTCGTCGAGCCGGTGCCCGACATCATGGTCGGAGAATTCGGTCACCTGCCCGCATGTGTCGCAGATGGCAAAGGCGGTCATCGAATGGCTGTGGTCGTGCGGCTCGGCGCAGGCGACAAAGGAATTGAGGCTTTCGAGCCGGTGCACGAAGCCGGACTTCACCAGCGTGTCGAGCGCGCGATAGACCTGCAGCGGGGCGCGAAAACCCCGATCGCGAAGCTGGTCGAGCAATGTATAGGCGCTGAGCGGCCCGCTGGCGGCCTCGAGTTTCTCGAGCACGCACAACTGGTTTTTCGTCAGCACATCCCTTGCCGCCATGATCCTGTTTCCAACCCGTTTTGCGCCGGTTGCTCGTCATTTTCCGCATGCAAGCGGCTTCAATTCTCTCCAGATAGCGACGAACCGGCCTTTTTGCTACTGTTTCTGTGTCGGCATGGCCCAGAAGCCGGCCAACTCCGAGGCATTGTTTGGCTATGCCAATCGATGCAAACCTGAAGTGATTGTCACTTCCGTGGCGGACCCTTGCGCTCGGCGGAGGCGGCCCACAGATTGATGTCGGCCTCGCGCGCGTAGGTGTCGATTTCGGCGAGTTCGGCATCGCTGAAATCGAGCGCCTTCAGCGCGCCGACGCAATCCTCGACCTGTTCCGGCCGGCTGGCGCCGATCAGCGCCGAGGTCACCCGGCCCCTGCGCAGCACCCAGGCCAGCGCCATCTGCGCCAGCGTCTGGCCGCGTCGGCCGGCGATGGCGTTCAGCGCCTTGATGTTGACGATGGTCTTGTCGTTGATGAAGGCCGGCCGCAGCGACTTGCCCTGGCTGGCGCGGCTGCCCTCAGGGATGCCGCCGAGATATTTGTCGGTCAGCATGCCTTGCGCCAGCGGCGTGAACACGATTGAGCCGACGCCGAGCCCCTCCAGCGTGTCGAGCAGACCATCGTCCTCGACCCAGCGGTTGAGCATCGAATAGCTCGGCTGATGGATGATGCAAGGCGTGCCGAGTTGCTTCAATATGTCGGCGGCCTCGCGTGTGCGCTGCGAATTGTAGGAGGAGATGCCGGCATAAAGCGCCTTGCCCGAGCGCACCGCGTGATCGAGCGCGCCCATCGTTTCTTCCAGCGGAGTATCAGGGTCGAAGCGGTGCGAATAAAAGATGTCGACATAGTCGAGCCCCATCCGCTTCAGGCTCTGATCGAGGCTGGCCAGCACATATTTGCGCCCGCCCCACTCGCCATAGGGTCCGGCCCACATCTCATACCCGGCCTTGGTCGAGATGATCAGCTCGTCACGAAAAGAGGAGAAATCCGTCCGCAGGATTTCGCCGAAAGCCGTCTCCGCCGAACCGGGCGGCGGGCCGTAATTGTTGGCGAGGTCGAAATGCGTGATGCCGAGATCGAAGGCCTTGCGCGCGATCGCCTGCTTGGTCCGGTGCGGCGTGTCGTCACCGAAATTGTGCCAGAGCCCGAGCGAGATCGCTGGCAATTTCAGGCCGGATCGCCCGCAGCGATTGTAGACCATGTTCTCGTAACGGTTTTCGGCGGGCACATAGGGCATGGGAGATCCTCAAATCAAAAGCGAGCCCGGCAGTTGCCACCGCGAAAAGGGTGAGTCGGCTCTGCCTCTCACCCTTAGCCTCTCGCAGTTCCTATGGGGAGAGGGATCGCTGAAGCGCTTGCGTTACTTCTTCTTCGCCAACAGCCCTTTCTTCTTCGCCAACAGCCCTTCCGCGTCCTTGACGCCCAGTGCCGCAGGCCGTTCGCAGGTGGTCTGCATGGCAACGAACTTTCCGCTCGCGCCCGACCGCAACATGCCGGTCATCACATCGACGGCATGCAGCGCCAGTTCCATCGAGCAGCGATGCGGCCGTCCTTCCGTGATCGCCAGCGCCATGTCGGCGAGACCGGCGGTGCGGTAGTTGGCCATCATGCCGTGCGAATGCATCTGGTTGGCCACGCCGAATGGATGCTTCCACTTTGGCAGCTTCTTGACCGGCTTGGCGGCATCGGTGAAGCGAACGTCGCCGCCGAAGAAATTCGGATCCGGCAAAAACACCGTGCCCAATTCGCCGTAGAGTTCCATCGGCGCATGGCCATGGCTCCACACGTCCCAGCTGGTATTGAGCGTCACCACGGCGCCATTCTCGAACTCCATCACGCCGTGGATCGTCGTCGGCGTGGCGACCAGGACTTTTTCGCCGGCGCGAGGCTTGGACGAGATCGTACGCTCCGTCTTCGGGATCGAAGCGAAGGCTGCCACCTGCTTCACCGGCCCGATCAGCTGGATCAGGTTGGTGATGTAGTAGGGTCCGATATCGAGCACCGGCCCAGCGCCAGGCTGGAAGAAGAAGTCCGGATTGGGGTGCCAATGCTCCATCCCATGGTTCATCACATGGCATGTGCCGCTGGTGATCTTGCCGAGCTTGCCACTGTCGATGAGGTTGCGGACGAGCTGGTGCGCGCCACCGAGGAAAGTGTCCGGCGCCGAGCCGATGCGCAGTCCGTCTTTCTCCGCCAGTTTCTTCAGGTCCAGCCCTTCCTTGACCGACAGCACGAACGGCTTTTCCGAATAGACGTGCTTGCCGGCATCGAGGATCTGTTTCGACACCTCATAGTGCACCGCCGGAACGGTGAGGTTGACGATGATGTCGATGTCGTCGGCGTTGAGCAGACCCTCGACTGTCTCGGCGCGCAGCTTGAACTCCTTCGCCCGCGCCTTGGCTGCATCCATGTTGATATCCGCGCAGGCGCGCATCTCGATGCCGCGAAACAGCGGCGCAAACGAGAAATACGCCTTCGAGATGTTGCCGCAGCCGATAACGCCGACCCCAAGTTTTTTTGCCATGCTGGTTTGCTCCTAATAGGTCTTGGCGGCTGCGATCGAGCGGCGGGCGAAGCGCTCGATGTCGTTGGGGTTGTCCTGTTCCATGACGTAGTATTTGGCGGCGCTTTTGGCGCGCAGCGCCTGGATCAGACCGGCCCAGTCGATCGTGCCGTGGCCGACATCCGACCAACCGTCCTCGTCGAGGCCCTCGCCGGGCTTGGCGATGTCCTTGACATGGACGGCGGCGATGCGTTTGCCATGCTTCTCGATCCAGGGCAGCGGATCGTCGCCGCCGCGCACCACCCAGGCGACGTCCATCTCCCAGCCGATGTCGGGCGCTGCCGCCAGGATGTGATCCTGCGGCACCGAACCGTCGGCAAGCTTCTTGAACTCGAAATCATGGTTGTGCCAGGCAAAGCCGTAGCCGGCTTTGTCAGCCGTCTCGCCGACCTTGGCCAGGCGTGCGCCGAAGCCGCGCCAGCCGGCGGCGTCGGTCGGCCTGCTCTCGGCGACCAGATAGGGGCAGATGAGCAGCGTGATGCCGAGCGCGTCGGCGATTTTGCGCACGCCGTCGAAATCGTTCTCGAGCGCATCGATCGAGAAATGGCCGGTCGGCATGGCGAGGCCGTTCTTGTCGAGTTCGGCACGAAAAGCCTTGGGATCGTCATAGACGCCGCCGAACCCTTCGACTTGTGCGTAGCCAAGCTCGCCGAGCATCTTGAGCACCCCTGCCCAAGGCTGGAAGTTGCGGGCGCTGTAAAGTTGGAATGACCAATTCATCGTCTCTGTCCGTTCTCTGGGGATGGATGTGCTTGAGGGTGAAATTCTCGGGGTGTTACAGGCGGCTGCCGGTTGCAGCGTCGAACAGCGAAGCGCGCATCGGGTCAAAACCGATGCTCACGGTGTCGGCGTTGTTTGGCGTGCGCTCAGATGTCACCCGCACGGTGAAATTCTGATTTGCGAGCTTCAGCCAGACCAGCGTGTCGGAACCCATTGGTTCGACGACCACGACATTTGACGTGGCTGTGAACGGCCATCCGGAGCCGCTGTTGAACGCGACATGCTCGGGCCGGATACCGAACACCGCCGCTCCCGGCACGGGCTCCTTTTCGAAAGCGTAGGTGGCAAGCGGGATCCGCACCTCCTCGGCGACGAAGTGCCAGTTGCCATCGTCCTTCTCCAGCCTGCCGTCGAGGAAATTCATCGCCGGCGAGCCGAGGAAGCCGGCGACGAAACGGTTGACCGGGCGATTGTAGATGGTCTGCGGGGCGTCGAGCTGCTGGATGACGCCGCCCTTCATCACCGCGATGCGGTCGGCCAGCGTCATCGCCTCGATCTGGTCGTGGGTGACATAGATCATGGTGTTCTGCAATTTGCTGTGCAGCAGTTTTATCTCGACACGCAATTCGGCGCGCAGCTTGGCGTCGAGGTTGGAGAGCGGCTCGTCGAACAGGAAGACGTCGACGTCGCGCACCAGCGCCCGCCCGATCGCCACACGCTGGCGCTGTCCGCCCGAAAGCGCCGACGGCTTGCGCTGCAGCAGCGGCTCGATCTGCAGGATTTCGGCGGCCCGTGCAATGCGCTTGGCGATCTCGTCCCTGGGAATGCCGGCAACGCGCAGCCCGAACGACAGGTTCTTCTCCACCGTCATCTGCGGGTAGAGCGCATAGGACTGGAACACCATGCCGATGCCACGGTCCTTGGGCTCCTCCCAGGTGACGTTCTTGCCCTTGATGAAGATGCGGCCGTCCGAAACGTCGAGCAGACCGGCGATGCAGTTGAGCAGGGTCGACTTGCCGCAGCCGGACGGCCCGAGCAGCACGATGAACTCGCCCTCGGCGACGTCGATGTTGAGGGTTTCCAGCACCGAGATCGCGCCGAAATTCAGCGACAAGTCCTGGATTGAGACGCTGGGATTTTCGAGTCTTGTCATCATCATCCTTTCACCGCGCCGGCGGCGATGCCACGCACGAAAAGCTTGCCGGAAACGAAGTAGACGACGAGCGGTACCAGGCCGGTCAGGATGGTGGCGGCCATGTTGACGTTGTATTCCTTCACGCCTTGCACCGAGTTGACGATGTTGTTGAGCTGCACCGTCATCGGATAGGTGTCGGGGCGGGTGTAGACGACGCCGAACAGGAAGTCGTTCCAGATGCCGGTCACCTGCAGGATGATGGCGACGACGAAGATCGGCAGCGACATCGGCAGCATGATGCGGAAATAGATGCCCCAGAAGCCGGCGCCGTCGACGCGCGCCGCCCGGAACAGTTCCTCCGGCATCGAAGTGAAATAGTTGCGGAACAACAGCGTCAGGATCGGCATGCCGAAAATGGAATGGACGATCACCAGGCCGCTCAGGCTGCCATAGAGGCCGATCTCGCGCAGGATGATGACGATCGGATAGATCATCACCTGATAGGGGATGAAGGCGCCGACGATCAGGATCACGAAGAAAGTATCGGCGCCCTTGAAGCGCCAGTTGGCAAGCGCGTAGCCATTCACTGAAGCGATGGCGATCGACAGGACGACCGACGGGACTGTGATGCGCACCGAATTCCAGAAGCCGCGCGAGAGCCCGTCGCAGTTGAGACCGGTGCAGGCGCTGGACCAGGCCTTCACCCAAGGCTCGAAGGTGATCTCCAGCGGCGGCGAGAAGATGTTGCCGAGGCGTATCTCCGGCATGCCCTTGAGCGACGTCACCACCATCACATAGAGTGGCAGCAGATAATACAGCGCCACCACGATCAGCGTGCCATAGAGGAAGATGTTGCGGCGCGAGAACACATGCCGCGGCTTGGGTCCTCGCGGCCCGGATGCCTCAAGCCCGATAGAGCCCGTACCGGCAGGCAGGGGAACGGCAAGGTCAGCCACGCTTCTTGCCTCCGAATTCGAGATAGGCCCAGGGAACGATGACGACCACCACCGACAGCAGCATCATGGTCGAGGCAGCAAAACCCTGGCCGAGGTTCTGGGCGAAAAACATGTAGTCATAGACATATTTGGCCGGCACTTCGGAGGCGATGCCGGGACCGCCGCTGGTCTGGGCGACGACCAGGTCATAGACCTTGACGATGCCGGCGGCGATGATGACAAGCGCGGTGATGAAGACCGGTCGCATCATCGGGATGATGATGAACAGATAGGTTTTTAGGGTGGGTATCCCATCCACCCGCGCGGCCTTCCAGATATCCTCGTCGATGCCGCGCAGGCCTGCCAGCATCAGGCACATGATCAGCCCGGTGCCTTGCCAGAGCGCGGCGATCAGGATGCCGTAGATGACGATGTCGGAATTGTAGAGCGGATCGAAGCTGAAGCTTTCCCAGCCGAGGCCGCGCACCACCCCCTGGATTCCGAACTCCGGGTTGAGCAGCCACTGCCAGACCAGACCGGTGACGATGAAGGAGAGCGCGAACGGGTAGAGGAAGATGGTGCGGAACGTGTCCTCGAAGCGGATCTTCTGGTCGAGCAGCGCCGCCAGCATGAAGCCGATGACCAGAGAGAACACCAGCGACAGCACACCGTAGACCAGCAGGTTTTCGATCGAGACCAGCCAGCGCGGCGTCGACCACAGCCGATAATACTGGTCGAGCCCGACGAAGTTCAGCCGCGGCAGCAGTTTTGAATTGGTGAAGGAATAGAGCACCGTCCACGCGCTGCCGCCAACGAAGATCACCAGTGCGGTGAGGACCATCGGAATAGAGGCGACCTTGGCATTAAGGTTGCGGAAGAGTTGGTTGGGGCGTTCGCTCTTGCTCATCTGCACAGCCGGGCTGGATCGGGTAAGGCCAAAGGGTTAGGGCCAAGGGTCAAGGCCGAAGAGTCTCTTGACCCGGAGCTCCCGGCCCCGCGGCGGGCCGGGAGCGAGCGGTTCGTCGAAAAGTCAGTCCGCTGAGGCGACGATGTCGGCGAAGCGCTTTTGCGCCTCTTCCACGGTCATGTCCGGCTTGGCGAAGAATTCGGAGAAAAGGTCCTCCTTCTGCTTTTGGGTGTCTTGCGACAGCAGCTGGTCCGTCCAGGGCATGACGCTGCCCTTGGCCAGGATGTCGAGCCCTTTCTTCATGCAGTCGTTCGCCGCCTTGAGGTCGATATCGCCACGCACCGGCAGCGAGCCCTTCTTGAGGTTGAAGGCGACCTGCGTCTTGGGATCGAGCAGCGTTTCGGCCAGCGCTTCCTGCGCCTTGGACTTTTCCGCGTCCTGCAGCAACGGGAAGTAGAAGGCGTCGCCGCCGGTGGCGATGACCTCGTTCAGGCCAAGGCCGGGAAGACACGTGTAGTCCTTGCCGGCGGTCTGGCCGGCAACCTGGAACTCGCCCTGCGCCCAGTCGCCCATGATCTGGCCGCCGGCCTTGCCGGAGATGACCATATTGGTAGCCTGGTTCCAGTCCTGCACATTGGTGTTCTTCGCCATCTTGCGGGCATCATCCGCGGCCTTGAACACCTTGGCGACCTCGGGCCCGGCGGCGAATTCGGCATCCTTGTCGCGATAGACCTTCAAGAAAGCGTCCGTGCCGCCGACCGCCGTAAGCAGCACGTCGAAGGTGCCCGAGGATTGCCAGGGCTGCCCGCCGAGCGCCATCGGTAAGATGCCTGCCTTCTCCAGCGCCGGGGCGGCCGCGACGTATTCATTCCAATTCTTCGGCACCGGCACACCGGCCTTTTCGAAGGCCGCGTTCGACAGCCACAGCCACTGCCAGGAGTGAATGTTGACCGGCACGCAATAGATCTTGCCGTCGAGGGTGCAGCCATCGAGCAGGCTCTTCGGCTGGACGATTTCCGCCCACTTGTCCCTTGTGGCGAGCTCGGTCAAATCGCGCATCAGACCGGCCTGCACCAGTTCTTCGGCTTGCCTTCCGTGGTTGAACTGGGTGGCGCCCATAGGGTCGCCGCCAGTGATGCGGCTGATCATGATCGGCCGCGCCGTGCCGCCGGAGCCGGCGATGGCGCCGTCGACCCAATGATTGCCTGTCGCGTCGAACGCCTTGGCGAATTCGGCGACCGCCGCCGCCTCGCCGCCTGAAGTCCACCAATGGGTGACTTCCAGATCCGTCGCTGCCGCTGGGCCGGCGAATGGCAGCGCGGTTGTCACCGCCAACGCAGCGGTCATGATTTGGTATCGCATTTCGGCTCCTCCCAGAATCTGAAACGTTACAGATTTTCGATACGGCAATTATTGGAAGCGCGCAACCCCCGAACAGGAGCAGCTCGGCATTTTTTCGAGCCGCGAACAAACCCGCCGCGCAATGTCCGCTACTGCACCGCAGCAAGGCAGGCTGCATCGCAAAAATGATGCTGCAATGCGTGAAATAACGGCAAACCCTTGGCGGGCAAAGCCTTGCCGACGCACACCGACTTTGCGTCGAACGAAGCGCCGCTCATCCAGGCCAGCTTTTACTGGCCGCTGCGCGATGGCAAGTGACAATCTGTAACGTTTCAGTATATAGGGTGTTCATCGCCGATTGCCGACCTGCACGGCAACTGCTATGCGCCTGACGGGCGGGCTGGATGAATGGACAGAGATCAGACGGAAAAGGACGACGAGGGCTCGGGCCGGCCGACATTGAAGACGCTTGCCTTCATGACCGGGCTGGGCGTCACCACCGTGTCGCGGGCGTTGAAGGACGCGCCCGAGATCGGCGCCGAGACCAGGCGACGCGTCCAGCTTGTCGCCAAGCAGATCGGCTACCGGCCGAACCGCGCCGGTGTGCGGCTGCGGACCGGCAAGAC
>NZ_JBVVQJ010000052.1:0-37941 GCF_055811475.1 Mesorhizobium sp. WSM4829
CCCACCCCACTCACGGGGGCAGGCACGCGAGATCGGGATCGAGCGCTGCCTCCACCGCCCATGGGATCTTCCGGGGAGGGCGCAATTGGCGAACGGAGGAACAGACAATGCGTGCAAACAACAAGCATTCGGGCAGCCGACAGGCTGGCGCGGGCAAGGGCGGGCGCTCAGTCGCCAGCCTCTATCAGGAGATCACAGACCGCATCGTTGCCGAACTGGAGCGCGGCACCGTGCCATGGGTCAAGCCCTGGGGCAGGGCAAAGGCAGCCCTTGGCCTTCCCAGGAATGCAGCCACCCAGCGCCGCTATTCCGGCATCAATATCCTGATCCTGTGGGGCGCCGTCATCGAGCGCTCATACCCCAGCCAGAACTGGCTCACCTTCCGGCAGGCGCTTGCCCTTGGCGGCAATGTCAGGAAGGGCGAACACGGCACCACCATCGTGCATGCCGATCGCTTTGTCCCAAAGGACGAGAAGGAACGGGCCAAGGCCGATGGCGATGAGCCGCAGGCCGTGCCTTTTTTGAAGCGCTTCACCGTCTTCAATGTCGCGCAGTGCGATAACCTGCCCGAACATCTCTATGCCGCCGCCGAACCGCTGCCCGCGCGCCAGATCGTCCCGCAAGCCGAGGCGCTCATTCATGCAAGTGGTGCTGATTTCCGTATCGGTGGCGATCGCGCCTTCTACATGCCCGGCAGCGACACCATCCAGGTGCCGCCACAGCCGGCTTTCTTCCACCAGATCGACTACTACCGGACCTGCTTTCATGAACTTGGCCACTGGACCGGCCACCCGACGCGGCTTGCGCGCGACCTCTCCGGCTCGTTCGGTTCCAAGGCCTATGCGCGCGAGGAACTGGTCGCCGAAATCGCAGCGGCTTTCGTCTGCAGCAGTCTCGGCATTGAGCCGACGGTGCGCCACGCCGACTATATCGGCTCATGGCTGACGGTTCTGCGCGAGGACAATCGCGCCATTTTCCGTGCCGCCAGCCATGCCTCGAAAGCCGCCGATTTCCTGCTTGGCCTCAATGCCGACGTCGAAAGCGAGGCGCATGCCGAGATCGAAGGTGAGGCGAATGCCGAGATCGCCGCGTGAGCGCGCTCCATCGCCATGCGCGAGCGCCTTGCGCTTCTGACGGCGCGCCGATGCGCGCCCGCGCGCGGCGCACCAGCCGCTCGTATCCGCCTGTTTCAAAAAGCCGCACTCAATCAGCCCGAACCGTCTTGAAGGAATTCCGCAATGATCCTGATCACCGATGAACTGCGCGCCCGGCTCCTCGCCAACGGCGCTGCCGACACCGAAACCGACCACGCACCGGTCGTGAAACTGTTCGATCCGGCCGGTCCTGCGATCTGGCTCCTGACCGAACTCGATGTAGACGGCGACACGCTGTTCGGCCTTTGCGACCTCGGCTTCGGCTTCCCTGAACTCGGCAGCGTCAGCCTTGCCGAACTCGAATCCATCAAGGGTCCGCTCGGACTGGGCATCGAGCGCGACCTTTATTTCATAGCGCGTTTTCCGCTGTCCGTTTATGCGGAGGCCGCGCGCAGCGCCGGCCAGATCACCGAAGCCGAGCGGCTTCTGCGGCAGGCAGCGGAAGCACTCGCCAAATCCCATTCCGAGCTTCCGCCAGACGCGGCGGAGCCAGAGCGCCGCTAGGCGCAAACCCGTCCCCGCCGCATCGGCCTTCGGTCTCCCGGGCGGGGACAATCGCACCCCAAACGAAGGAAAAGACACGAAGCTTGCCCATATTCCGCTCGGCCGACTGAATATTTCCGCCCTCAACATGCGCCACGGAAAACGCACGCCCGACCTGTCCGACAAAACATGTCGCGGACGGCGATGTCGCCGAAAAGGTGAAGACGCAAAAGAAGATCATCCGCGACTTTCTTTCGGGCGATAACGCCGCAGACAAGTCGAGACCTGGCTGCCGTGCTGGATGAAATTCCTGTCGAAAGCTACACCGATCGAGGCGGCTTCCGCACCGCCGATCAATGGGCACGGGTCAGGTCGCTGTTCGTCTGCGAATAGCCTGTCACGGCCGGCCGCGGCTTCTCGGCAGCAGCCCTTCGGCACTGTACCCCGGTCGCAGTGGCTGCATGTTCGAGCTTCCTTTGCCCCGCATCGCGCACCAAAATCCAGGCCGGCAAACTCCTGATCCCCATGGATCGGTCCGCCCGCCCGATGCCTGATCTGCGCCCAACCTGCGGTCACGATCTCGATCGGCGTGGGCACCTGATCAGCCGCAGGCCTTGTAAATTCCCGCCCCTCCTGCCTGGCTGTAGCGACCGCGTTTCCCATGCTCTCCTGCTCTCTTCAAGGACCATTCCCCTGCGGCTGGCTTGTGACCTATGGGCGGATCCGGCCGCCCGAAACCCTCGCCGATCAGCTTTTTTCCCCGCCGCCTGCGGCGGCTTCCTCGCGCCGCTTCGCTTCAAAAAAGCTGCCCGCTCGGGTCCTCCGCTATCGCTTCGGCCCTGTCGGGTTCAGGCGGTCCGGACGCGCCCATTACGGTCCGCCATCGCAGGGGATGGTCCCCGGCGACAGCAAAAGGAGCTTCGAAATGACCGCGATCGGTTACGTCAACAAGCAGGAAAACGGCGGCTACAAGGGCCAGCTCAAGACGCTCAGCGTCCGCGCCGACATCGACATCGTCCCCAACCAGGCCAAGAGCGCCGACAACCATCCCGACTTCCGGGTGCTGACGCAAGGGGTCGAAGTTGGCGCCGGCTGGATCCGCACCGGCGAAACCTCCGGCAAGGACTATGTGAGCCTGTCGATTGCGGCGCCGGAGTTCGGACCGCGCAAGCTCTACGCCAATCTCGGCCGCGCCGCCGGCCAGGACGATGACGACACCTACGCCATCATCTGGAACCCGGCCGACTGATCGGCCGACCCGAGCCTCGCGCCCCAGCCGGCGCGGGGCTCATTCCCAGGCGCTCCAGCCAAACCCGTCCGCCCGAAAAGGCGGCGAAAACTCTCCCCGGACTCTTCGCCCGTCCCGGAGGCGATCTCGCTCGCCCATCCTCGCCCTCGCTTGTCCGAAGCGAAACGAGGATCACCATGGACGACGAAAACGAACGCGCGGCCCGCGCCAAAAAGGGCAGTCCCTTTCTCAGCACAGCCCAAGCAGCCTTCTATATCGGGCTCTCCCAGCGCACCCTGGAAAAGATGCGGCTCACGGGCGGCGGCCCGAAATTCCGCAAGCACGGCCGCTATGTCCGCTACCACATCGACGAACTCGATGGATGGTCGAAAGGACACCCGCAGTACGCCGGTAACGAGGGTGGTGAGGCCGGTTCCGGCCAAGCCGGCCAGGGAGGCCGAGCATGAGCCGGCGCCCTTCCATCCGTCTGATCGGCAGCCGCCTGCGGCGCCTCCAGGCACGCAAAACCATCGCCGCTGCCGTGATTGGACTGACCCTGATCGGCTTCGCCGGCACCGTCAAACCAAGGCCCTGGCTGGTCTGGAACGCCTCTGCCAGCGCGCCCGTCGGCCTCTATCGCCTCGGGTTTGCAGCACCGGCTCGGGGCGATCTGGTGCTCGTCCGCCCGCCAGAATCGCTCGCCGAACTCGCCGCGGAACGCGGCTATCTGCCCCGCAACGTGCCACTGGTAAAACGTCTTGCCGCGGTTCCGGGCGACGATGTCTGCGCCTTCAATGACGCGATCATCATCGAAGGCGAGATCGTTGCGCGACGGCTGGCGAAGGATACCAGAGGCCGCCCGCTGCCATGGTGGAACGGGTGCCGGACACTCGCCGACAACGAAATCTTCCTGCTCGGCAGCGACGATATTCGGTCATTCGACAGCCGCTACTTCGGGCCGGTGCCGCGCGAAAATGTCATCGGGAGGCTCGTGCCGCTATGGACCGAGTGACCCTCCTGATGCTCAGCATGATCACCTTTGCGCCATGCGCCTGTTCCGCCTCGACCGGCGCTGAACCGGTCGCCATCTCCCAAAATCCGCACCTTCAAAGGTGGCACGAGTTCACAGACGAAGCAAGCAGACGCTTCCGTATTCCTCCCGCCTGGATTTACGCCGTCATGGGTGCAGAAAGCGGCGGCAAGACCATGCTCGACGGCCGCCCAATTATCTCACGCGCGGGCGCAATGGGCCTCATGCAGGTGATGCCGGAAACGTATGAGGACATGCGTGCCGAGTACGGTCTGGGAGCCGATCCGCACGATCCGCGTGACAATATTCTCGCCGGAACCGCCTATCTCAGCGCCATGTTTGACCGCTTCGGATTCCCCGGCCTGTTTGCCGCCTATAACGCAGGACCCGAGCGCTACGAAGAGCATTTGAAGCGTGGGAAGCCGCTGCCCAAGGAGACGGTTGCCTATCTCAAACAGCTCAGGGGGAAGGGGATTTCGGCAGACGACATTGATCAATTCGAAGGGGACTCCAAGGCGCCAAACAGCCAAAACGCTCCCTCCGGCCGCTCGCTCTTCTTCCTTCGTAACGGCGTTCGCGCCGGCGAAGCGAAAGGCGATCTCTTTGTGCCGCTGCGCGTCAATCGCGCTCGGACGAAACCGAATGGCGGGTGACTCGGCGAGCGGGCGGTTTGCGGGGCGGGAAAGGGCGGGTGCGGAAGCCGGAAAGCGGAAGGGCGGCGTAAGGCAAGATAAAGGCATTGCCTCCAGGAGGCGGCGAAGTCTTTGTCTGCACATCGTTTTTCCTGGAGGCTGCTGGCAGAGCCGGGAGTGTGGGACACGCAAGTATCTGACACTGCTTGAGATTTCTGGGAGGCCACGATGCAGGATGACGAATTCAGGCCGAAGCTCGGCAGAATAGGCTCGCGCGGCTCGAAGGCAGGCAAACGCTTCGCCAGCCAGGTCCAGGCGGCGATCAACAGAGCCGGCGGCCGGCCCCAGCGCGGCGGCCGCTTTAACGGCAGCCGGGCAGGGCGCGGCGGAGCGGCCGCCGCGCTGCTGAACTCACGCGACAGGTATGCTGCCTTCCGGCAGCGGCGGGTGGTGGTCAAGGCGCGCGTCGTCAAGCTGGCCGGCAAAGGCCAGGGTGGGGCGCGTGCGCATCTGCGCTACATCCAACGCGACGGCGTTACCCGGGAAGGCGCGCCTGGCGAGCTCTACGGCGCCGACAGTGATCGCGTCGACAGCAAGGCCTTCCTTGATCGTGCCGATGGCGATCGGCATCAATTCCGCTTCATCGTCGCACCCGAAGACGGCATCCAGTATGACGACCTGAAGCCACTCACGCGCCGGCTCATGGCGCAGATGGAGGAGGATCTCGGCACGAAGCTCGACTGGGTTGCCGTCGATCATTTCAACACCGGCCACCCGCACACCCATATCATCGTCCGTGGCAAGGACGACCGCGGCGAGAACCTCGTCATTGCGCGGGAATATATCTCAAGCGGAATCCGCGAACGGACCGCCGAGCTGGTCAGCCTCGATCTCGGTCCACGAACCGATCGCGAGATCGAGCACCGCCTGCGGCAGGAAATGGAGCAGGAGCGCTTCACCAGCATCGACCGGCAGCTGCTCAGCATGCGCGACAGCGATGGACTGGTTTCTCCGGTCGGCCGCGACGCCTTTCGACAGACCCTGCACCAGGGCCGCCTGCGCAAACTCGGACGGATGGGTCTGGCCGAGGAGATCAGCTCCGGCCGCTGGCGCCTCGACGATGAGCTCGAAGCGACACTGCAGCGCATCGGCGAGCGCGGTGACATAATCAAGACGATGCACCGAGACATTGCGGGTAAAGGACTATCCCGAAGTGCAGCCGACTGTGTGATCCACGATCAATCCGGGCAGCTCGCGCAACCTTTCGTTGGCCGCCTTGTGGCGCGCGGGCTTGCCGACGAGATCAACGACCGCCACTACCTCATAGTGGATGGGGTGGACGGGAAAAGCCACTACATCGATGTCGGCAAAGGCGAGGCCACCGAACCGACGCCCGACGGCTGCATCGTCCGTGTCACGCCGAGAAACACCGGGCCGAGGCAGGTTGACCGCACCGTCGCCGAGATCGCTGCCGTCCACGGGGGGCGCTACAATGTTGATATCCACCTGAAGCATGATCCGTCTGCCAGCGAACGCTTCGCCGAAACCCATGTGCGTCGTCTGGAAGCCATTCGCCGCGGAACCGGCACTGTCAGGCGCGAAGCCGACGGCACATGGATTATCGCGCCGAACCATCTCGACCAAGTCGCCGACTACGAGCGCAAGCGAGCCATGGCTGTGCCTGTTGTCGTCGACAAGCTCTCATCAATGCCGCTGGATCAGCAAATCGGGTTCGACGGTGCCACCTGGATCGACCGGGAAATGGTTTCCGATTCACCGGAGACCCTGCGCAACTCCGGCTTTGGCCGTGACGTGCGGGAGGCGCAAGCCCGCAGGCGGCAATGGCTGATTGCTCAGGGTCTCGCGCATGAAGAGCAGGACCGCACCGTCTATCGCGCCAACATGATTTCGATCCTCCGCCAGCGTGAACTGAACCGTGTTGCCGGTCAGCTCTCGGAAGAGCTCGGTCTGTCCTATGCTGAAGTGCGACCCGGAGACCGGGTACAAGGCACTCTCCGCCGCTCAGTTGAGCTCGCCAGCGGCAAATACGCCCTTATCGAGAAATCGCGCGAGTTTGTGCTCGTCCCGTGGCGGCCGGTGCTCGAGCGGCATATCGGCAAAGAGATTTCTGGCATAGTGCAGCGAGACGGTATCTCCTGGAACATCGGTCGGCAAAGGAGTGGGCCTAGCGTTTCATAACTTGTGTGGCAGCCATGCGTGAGTGCGGTGTGCCTTGGACTGGCCCGGCAAGAGTTCGACCAAGGCGCTCCGAGAGCGTGAGTGCCACCAGCTCTGGTAGGTCTATCGGACCAACGACAGCGCGCCCGTGGCCAATTGCGATCCCATTCTAACCAAGATGCTCGGGCTCGCGCCAGATCGCCGTTAAGCTTGCCGGAGCTCGCGCAAACGTCGAGGACATTTGCTGAACCAGCTCGACAAAAAACAAGGGATCGATCTCCTCCCGGCTGCTGTCGCTGTGGATGCCCTTCCACATGGCATGAGCATAAGGGTATTCCGAGCAACGAGTCCGCCTCCGCTTCAATGGCTCGCGAACGATCTGACGAGGTCGAGCAATTTGGCCATGCGCTTCGAGCATCAGAGTATCGCCGCTTTCCAAGCTGATCGGTGGACGAGGTGAACCGCTATTATGCTCCGAAAAGGCGAGGCTCGTCGCACCGATGGGTGTAACAATGTCGACATCGGCGATAAACATTACGAGCATCGTCGGCTGTAGGCGAGCATCATGCTTCCGTCCCAATTCGGGAGGGAGCCATGAGCAGCCCCAACACCTCGAAAATTGGCCTCGCCTACTCAAAAGACCGGACCGTGCGCAGCCGATTCATAACCCAGCAACGGCACACAAAAACGAACTGCTGCTGCGCATGTCTCCGGCCGACCCGCAATTGCTCAGCCCACACGTTCACCGCAGCTATCTGCCATTGAGAACGCAACTCGAAACCGCAAACGCTCCTATAGAGGCTGTCTACTTCTTTGAGATGGGGATCGGCCCGGTGGTGGCGAAACTCCGGCCGGAGCTCGACGCCGAAGTTGTCGTCATCGGTTTCGAGGGCAGCGTTGATCATGGGTGTGTCGGTAGCTTTTCAAGTAGTCCGACTTTTGTAGCACATCAGCTGTCCGCTTTGGGTTGACGGCGAAGCCCGGATGAAAGCGGAAGAACACCCGGGGCCGCTTGCTGGTTCAGGTGACTGCCGCGGCAGGCTCCTGCGCATGTGCTTGTCGCTGCCCTTGCGTCGTTTCCGGTGAAGCGCCGACCTCGTGTCGAGACGCAGTCAAGGTTGGCCGCCGCGCTACCGCGGGCGCCGGCTGCGACGCTTCCAGGCCACGCCTTGAGGGGCGTTGAGCCGCCGGCCGGGATGTCAGCGTGCCGATGGAAGTCAGGGTCGTTGCCACGCGCTGTTTGGCATTGTCCAGAACTGATGAGTTTGGCGCAAGTTCCAGACGGCCGACAGTGCGCGTGAGCAAACATGCAGGAGTTTGCCAAGGCGGCCAGCAAGGCAGTCGAACAGGCAAAGGGAAGGTCCGGGTGACTGCATCCCTCAGCGGAGATGACGAGTAGCCCGCCGCTTCGATCTGATGAGTTCAAGCAGCTCAGCCTCATCCGCGTCAGCCTCTTCTTCCAACGCGACCAAAATATCCAGGGCGAGGTTGTCGGCCTCCAACGATGAGCGGGCGATATGCTCGTCACTGCATATCTGGTCGAATACCCGTTGGCATAGATCGAGATCGGCAGGGTATAGACCGGCCCGTTTGAACGGCATTTTGAAAACCCCTAAGCATTGTAGCAGTCAATGGATCTAAGGGCCGTTAACTGGGCGAGTCAACAGCATGTAAAAGCGGACATTGCGATGATCGTTACGCCTCAGCCGACTACGGAAACTCGTCCCAACTGGCGGTTGGTGGACGCAAGCCGGCACCGCGCGTACCGTTTCTCGCTGGTCAACACGTCCTCTTCTATCCATTGGCTGGATGGCAGCCATCCCAACAATCGATTTTACCTGTTTTACCGAATTCTACTAGGAGGCTCAGCGCCGGGCGGTGTCCTTCGGGTCGGCTGAGGCTACCGGGAAGAATTCGGAGACGATCATGTGCGGGATTGTTGGCATCGTTGGGCATCAGCCGGTGTCTGATCGGTTGGTCGACGCTTTGAAGCGTCTCGAATATCGAGGATATGACTCAGCCGGCGTTGCCACCATCACCGAGGGCTCGTTGCACTGCCGGCGCGCCAAGGGCAAGCTCATCAATCTCGAGACGAGGTTGAAGGAAGAGCCGCTGAGTGGCACCATCGGCATCGCACACACGCGCTGGGCAACGCATGGGGCACCGACTGAGCGCAACGCGCACCCGCACTTTACGGACGGTGTGGCCGTCGTTCACAACGGCATTATCGAGAATTTCGCCGAGTTGAAGGACGAACTGGTGGCGGCGGGCGCCGAGTTCCAGACCGACACCGACACCGAGGTCGTCGTGCATCTCTTGGCAAGACACCGCCGGGAGGGCATGGGGCGGGGTGAGGCAATGCACGCCATGCTGAAGCGCGTCAGGGGCGCCTACGCGCTTGCCATTCTCTTCGAGGATGATCCGTCGACCATCATGGCGGCGCGCAATGGACCACCGCTGGCGATCGGTCACGGCGACGGCGAGATGTTCCTGGGCTCCGACGCCATGGCGCTAGCTCCCTTCACAAATGCAATCACATATCTCGTCGACGGCGACTGGGCCGTTATCGGCAAGGCAGGCGCCGATATCTTCGATTTCGATGGCCATCCCGTCGAACGTCCGCGCCAGACTTCCACGGCCGGGGCATACCTGGCCAATAAGGGCAACCGTCGCCACTTCATGGAGAAGGAAATTTACGAGCAGCCCGAGGTCATCGCCCGTGCGCTCGGTCATTACATCAACTTCGAAGGGAATCGCGTCGATACGGTTTCGAGCATAGATTTCGCCAGCATCCCGAGCCTGGCGATCTCGGCTTGCGGCACCGCCTATCTGGCCGGACTGATCGCAAAATACTGGTTCGAGCGCTATGCGCGCCTGCCGGTCGAAATCGACGTTGCGTCCGAATTCCGCTACCGGGAGATCCCGTTGCCGCCGGAATCGGCGGCTCTTTTCATTTCGCAATCCGGCGAAACCGCCGATACGCTCGCGTCCCTGAGGTACTGCAAGGGGCGTGGGCTGAAAACCGGCGCTGTCGTCAATTCCCGCGAATCGACCATCGCTCGGGAGGCCGACGCGATCTTCCCGATCCTTGCCGGCCCGGAGATCGGCGTCGCCTCCACCAAGGCTTTCACGTGCCAGCTTGCGGTTCTGGCCACACTCGCCATCGGCGCTGCCAAGGACCGTGGAACGCTAACTGAATATGAGGTGAAGGCGCTCGTCCGGAGCCTTGCCGAAATGCCGGGCGTCATGGGCCGGGTACTGAACAGCATCCAGCCAGATATCGAGCTCCTGTCGCGCGAACTGTCAAAGTGTCATGGTGTCCTGTATATTGGCCGCGGCACCAGTTTCCCACTGGCGATGGAAGGTGCGCTGAAGCTCAAGGAGATTTCCTACATCCATGCTGAGGGCTATGCGGCTGGCGAATTGAAGCATGGTCCGATCGCATTGATAGACGAGAACATGCCAGTGATCGTCATCGCGCCACATGATCGCTTTTTCAACAAGACCGTCTCCAATATGGAGGAAGCGGCCGCCCGTGGAGGGCGGATTATCCTCATCACCGATGAAAATGGGGCCGCTGCGTCGAAACTCAACACGATGCATACGATCGTGCTGCCGGCCGTCGACGAGATTATCGCACCTATGATTTTCTCGCTGCCGATACAGCTTCTTGCCTATCATACGGCGGTCTCCATGGGCAAAGATGTCGATCAGCCGCGCAATCTCGCAAAATCGGTCACCGTCGAATGATTGTGACGCCCTCATAGCTGGCATGCGTCCATCGGAAATTCACTTCAAAGCGTCACCGGCATTTGGATGTCGACGAGACGCAGATCAGGTCTGCGACCAAGTGGGCATATTTGCTCCACCGCAAGTTTTCAGTCTGAGCGATTCTGCCCATTCCCTCATCGCACCTGGTCGTGCGTAGTGCGCATTTCAGTTCACATCGCGCCGCGCGATGCTTGGCCCCGCATGTACAGAACTGCGGAGCAAGCCAATGACGCCTACGAAGTTGCTGATTGGGCAGATCGCCGTCGTGTTCGCAATCGTGATACTCGGCGTATGGGCGGCCACGCAGTGGTGCGCCCACATGCTCGGCCATCAACCGCCACTCGGCGCGCCATGGTTAGTCGCGGCTGGCTGGCAGATCTACAAGCCGTGGAAACTGTTCGAATGGTGGTTCCACTTCGACGCTTATGCGCCCGAGGTCTTCGATAAGGCCGGTGCGCTTGCCGGCGCCAGTGGGTTCGTGGGCTGTGCCGCCGCGATCGCCGGCTCGCTCTGGCGGGCGCGACAGCTCGGGTCGGTCACCACATATGGGTCGTCAAGGTGGGCCGCGACTCACGAGATCGACACGGCAGGGCTGTTTCGGCCGGCCGGCGTTTTCCTAGGCAAGCTGAAGGATCGCTATCTTCGCCATGACGGGCCCGAGCACGTCATGGCCTTTGCCCCAACACGATCAGGCAAGGGCATCGGACTGGTTGTTCCAACTCTTCTGTCCTGGACCGGCTCGGCCGTCATTCACGATATCAAAGGCGAGAACTGGCAGTTGACCTCCGGCTGGCGCTCGAAGTTCTCCTACTGTCTCCTGTTCAATCCGACCGATCCGAGGTCGGCGCGCTATAACCCGCTGCTGGAGGTACGAAAAGGTCCAGACGAGGTCCGCGACGTCCAGAACATCGCCGACATCCTGGTAGATCCGGAAGGCGCGCTGGACCGGCGGAACCACTGGGAGAAAACCAGTCACTCACTGTTGGTCGGTGCCATTTTGCACGTGCTTTACGCCGAAGAGGAAAAGACGCTCGCTCGCGTCGCCACCTTCCTGTCGGACCCGCAACGCTCGTTTGCCGCGACACTACGGCGGATGATGACGACCAACCATCTCGGCGCGGCGGATAAGCCCCAGGTCCATCCTGTCGTGGCCTCGGCAGCTCGCGAGGTGTTGAACAAGTCGGAGAACGAGCGTTCGGGCGTTCTTTCGACCGCCATGTCGTTTCTCGGCCTCTATCGCGATCCTACGGTGGCGGCAGCGACATCAGCCTGCGACTGGCGCATTGCCGATCTCCTGGATGCTGAGCGACCGATGTCACTGTATCTGGTCGTGCCGCCATCGGACATCTCGCGCACGAAGCCGCTGGTGCGACTTGTGCTCAATCAGATCGGCAGGCGTCTGACGGAGCGGCTGGAGGGGGATCCTAAGAAGAGCAGGAACCATCAACTGCTCATGATGCTGGACGAATTCCCGGCGCTCGGTCGCCTTGATTTCTTCGAAACCGCGCTCGCTTTCATGGCCGGCTATGGCATCCGTGCATATCTGATCGCGCAATCCTTGAACCAGATCTCCAAGGCGTATGGGGACAACAATGCCATTCTCGACAACTGCCATGTGCGGATTGCCTTTTCCTCCAATGACGAGCGCACGGCCAAACGCATTTCGGACGCGCTCGGCACGGCGACGGAGCTGAGGTCCATGCGCAACTATGCCGGCCATCGCTTGGCGCCCTGGCTGTCGCACGTGATGGTTAGCCGCCAGGAGACCGCCCGCCCACTATTGACACCGGGCGAGGTGATGCAGTTGCCGCAAGCCGATGAACTGGTGTTGGTTTCAGGGCTGCCGCCGATCCGGGCGAAAAAGCTGCGCTACTACCAGGATCGAAATTTCACCGAGCGCGTGCTTTCTGCGCCGGTATTGTGCGACGGCGCCTACGCGGATCGGCCAGTACCGCGTCCGGACTGTTGGATCGGGCAGGTGCGGGGCGTTGACCGCCGTCTTGCTGGCCGCGGCGAAAGCGCGGGCGAGGCAATTGAAGATGAAGGAGGTGTCCAGCAACAGCGACATCCGGGTCTGCCTGAAGAGCATACAGCCGTCACTCTGGAGCCCGACCGGGACGACCTGCTCAAGCCCGCGGACGATGATAGCGAGGCAGTTGCCGACAGGCGCGTGATGGACCGAATTTCCACTGCCGCACGCGCCTATGGCATCAACGAGGGGACGGGCGACAACAAGGACATTGTGCCCGGCTTCTGAAAGAAGCTGCCGAAGGCAGAGCGCAAATCAGCGTAGATAACGGCCATAAGCAATTTCGAGGAAGTCGCCGATGCTCGTTCCCGCCCGCGCAACAGCGCTGGGACAGTTGGAACGAGCCACATGAGCCCTCAGCGCATTCGTCATCAGTTTCTGCTCGAACCCGACCTGAGCAAGAAACTGGACGACCTCAACCGCGATCCATCGACGACCAAATCAGCGATCGTGGCGAAGGCAGTCGAGGCCTTTATCGAGCGGCGTGGCGAGAACGAGCTCGACCGGCGCTACGGCGTAAGGCTCGACCGTCTTTCTCGTGACCTCGGTCATCTCAGACGCGACGTCGAGATGATCCTAGAGAGCCTGGCGCTCTTCATTCGCTTTTCCATCACGCTTCATGCTCACACGCCAGTCCCGGACAGGGCGACGCAGGCGATTGCCCAGGAGCGCTTCGACAAATTCGTCGAGCAAGTGGGCCGCCAGATCGCCTCCGGCAAACGGTCGCTTGGGACGGATAATGGCGGGGGAGGGGAAGGATGAGTTCTCATCCGGAGGTCGACCATCGCCATCGTGCCATGTTGCGCACCGCCATGGGCCCGGCAATCGCTGAGGCCCTTGCCGATTCATCTGTTGTCGAGGTGATGGTCAATCCCGACGGTGCACTGCGGCTCGACCGGCTGGGAGAAGGTCGGGTCGGTACCGGCGTGCATATGCACCCATCCGAGGCGGAACGCATCGTTCGCCTGGTCGCTTCCCATGTGCGTGCCGAGGCGCATGCGGGTAGTCCGATCGTCAGCGCCGAACTGCCCTCGGGCGAGCGCTTCGAGGGGCTGTTGCCGCCAGTCGTTCTGGCGCCATGCTTCGCCATCCGTAAACCGGCCGCAAAACTCTACACGTTGGCCAACTATGTCGCCGACCAAATCATGCTGCCGCTGCAGGCCGATGCGCTGAGGAAGGCCGTGCGCGAGCGGCGCAACATATTGGTCGCAGGCGGCACGTCGTCGGGTAAAACCACGCTCGCCAATGCGCTGCTGGTCGAAGTCGCGGAATGCGACGAGCGGGTGATCTTGATCGAAGACACACGCGAGCTGCAGTGCGCTGCCAAGGACTGCGTTGCACTCAGGACAAGACGGGGCTCGGTGACGCTTGCCGATCTCGTACGCTCGACGCTGCGGCTCAGGCCCGACCGCATCGTCGTCGGCGAAGTCCGGGGTGCGGAAGCCCTCGATATGCTGAAGGCATGGAACACTGGCCACCCCGGCGGCATCGCAACGGTTCACGCCAATTCGGCGCGCTCCGCCCTCTACCGGATCGAGCAACTCGCGCAGGAAGCCGTCGTCACTGTACCACGCCGTCTGATCGCCGATGCCATCGATCTGATTGTCTTCATCGCCGGGCGCGGATCCTCGCGCCGCATTGACGCCATCGCCGAGGTCATCGGTCTCGACGGCAGCGGCGATTACGCCGTCACCCAACTGACGCTCCCGCAACTTCAGCAGTTTTGAAAGGCCAATTCATGTGCAAGAAGCTTCGCTTTCTTTCGTCCACCGCGCTCGTGCTTGTTCTCACGGTCTCAGCCCGCGCAGCAGGCTCCGGCATGCCTTGGGAACAGCCGCTGCAACAGATCCTGGAGTCTGTACAGGGACCGGTCGCCAAGATTATCGCCGTGATCATCATCATCACCACGGGCTTAACCCTTGCCTTCGGTGACACCGCAGGCGGTTTCCGCCGGCTGATCCAGATCGTCTTCGGGCTGTCGATCGCCTTCGCGGCATCGAGCTTCTTTCTCTCCTTCTTCTCCTTTGGCGGCGGAGCACTCGTCTGATGGCCGCTGGAGAGCAGCATATTGAGGGCTTCGCGGTTCCCGTTCACCGGGCATTGACCGAAGCCATCCTGCTGGGCGGTGCACCGCGAGCGGTGGCGATCCTCAACGGCACGGTGGCCGCAGCTATCGGCCTCGGTTTGCAGCAGTGGATCGCAGGGCTGGTGCTGTGGATTGCCGGCCACACGCTGGCGGTCTTTGCCACAAGACGCGATCCAGACTTCGCCAGCGTGCTCGTTCGTCACCTTCGTCTGAAGGGATGGTTGGGATGCTGAACCTGTCAGAATACCGCAGCAAAGCCGACAAACTTGCGGACCATCTGCCCTGGGCAGCGCTCGTCGCGCCCAGCATCGTGCTCAATAAGGACGGCAGCTTTCAGCGGACCTTACGGTTCCGCGGGCCCGATCTCGAAAGCGCGACGGAAGCAGAACTTGTCGGCATCTGCGCCCGGGCAAACAACGCGTTGAGAAGGCTCGGCTCCGGCTGGGCATTGTTCTTCGAAGCCGAGCGCATAGAGGCGCTCGACTATCCTAACTCAACCTTTCCCGACGCCGCGTCTTGGCTGGTCGATGAAGAACGACGCGCGGCCTTCGAGGGCAAGGTCGCGCATTACGAGAGCCGCTATCATCTGACTTTGCTGTTCATGCCGCCCCCGGACGCACGGGCGAGGGCTGAAAGCGCGCTCGTTGACGCACACCAATCTGGCGGCGGGAGAGACTGGCCCCAGGAGCTGGCGCGGTTTCGCGACGAGACCGACCGGGTCCTCGATCTTTTGTCCGGCTTCATGCCCGAGGTGCGCGTGCTCGACGATGCCGAGACCCTGACTTACCTGCACGGCACAATCTCGACCCGCCGCCATCCACTCGCTGTCCCGGAAACGCCGATGTATCTCGACGGCATCCTGGTCGACGCGCCGCTTACCGGCGGCTTGGAGCCTATGCTCGGCGAACACCATCTTCGCACCCTTACCGTCCTCGGATTCCCGAATCTCACCCGGCCCGGGATTCTCGACGCGTTGAATCATCAGGATTTCGCCTATCGCTGGGTGACGCGTTTCATCCCGCTCGACAAGACGGAAGCCACGAAGACGCTGACACGGTTGCGCCGCCAGTGGTTTGCCAAGCGCAAGTCGATCGCGGCCATCCTGCGCGAGGTCGTGACCAACGAACCTGTCCCGCTGGTCGACAGCGATGCCGACAACAAGGCGCTCGATGCCGACGCAGCCCTTCAGGCGTTGGGCGGCGACCATGTCGGCTTCGGTTATCTCACCACAACGGTGACAGTGTGGGATGAGGACCATCAAGCCGCCGCGGAGAAACTTCGCGCGGTCGAGCGCATCATCAATGGGCTCGGCTTCACCACCATCCGCGAAGGCGTCAATGCGGTCGAGGCGTGGCTCGGCTCGCTGCCTGGTCATATCTATGCCAATGTTCGCCAGCCGCTCGTTCACACATTGAACCTTGCGCATCTCATGCCGTTGTCGTCGGTCTGGGCAGGTCCTGCGGCGAACGAGCATCTCGCCAAGGTCACCCAGCGAGAGGCCTCGCCACTTCTGTTCGCAGAGACCAACGGGTCGACACCATTCCGGCTATCCACCCATGTCGACGATGTCGGCCACATGCTGATCGTTGGCCCGACCGGCGCCGGCAAATCGGTGCTGCTTGCCCTGATTGCGCTGCAGTTCCGGCGCTATGCCGGCGCGCAGGTCTATGTCTTCGACAAAGGCAATTCGGCGCGCGCGGCAGTCCTTGCCACGGGTGGAGAACACCACGCGCTGGGTGCTGACGGTGCGCTCGCCTTCCAGCCCCTGCGCAATATCGGCGACCAGGCTGCCCGCAGTTGGGCAGCCGAGTGGATTGCCGGCCTCATTGCGCATGAGAATGTCACCGTCACGCCGGAGGTGAAGGAGGCAATCTGGTCGGCACTCACCAACCTTGCCACCGCGCCGGCGCAGGAACGCACGCTGACCGGCCTTTCGGTCCTGCTTCAGTCCAACGGGCTGAAGTCCGTGTTGATGCCCTACACGCTCGACGGTCCTTTCGGCCGCCTGCTCGACGCCGATGATGATCGGCTGGCCTTATCGAATGTGCAGTGTTTCGAGACGGAAGAGCTGATGCAGAGCCAAGGCGCTGTGCTGCCTGTGCTCACTTACGTCTTCCATCGTCTTGAAGAGCGGTTCGATGGACGGCCGACGCTGCTGATGCTCGACGAGGCTTGGGTCTATCTCGACAATCCGCTCTTTGCCGCCCGTATCCGCGAATGGCTGAAGGTGCTCCGAAAGCGGAATGTCTCGGTGATCTTCGCTACGCAATCGCTGGCTGATATCGCGGGCTCTTCAATCGCGCCGGCGATCATCGAGAGCTGCCCCCAGCGCATTTTCCTTCCCAATGATCGTGCTGTGGAACCGCAAGCGCGGGCAGCCTACGAGCGCTTCGGCTTGAACGAGCGGCAGATCGAATTGATCGCCCGCGCCACGCCCAAGCGCCACTACTATCTTCAGTCACGTAGCGGAAACCGTCTCTTCGAGCTCGGGCTTGGCCCCATCACTCTTGCGCTTTGCGGCGCTTCCGATCCGGCGACGCAGACCCTGATCGACAAAATCGAGTCCGAAGACGGGCAAGACAGCTTTGCCTCCCGCTTTCTGAGCGCGCGCGGCCTCGATTGGGCTGCCGAGCTTCTCCAGCAATTCCCTCAACCAGACATGGAGCAATCCTCATGATTGGACGCCGTCTTTTCACCAGCCTGATCACCGTTTCCCTGATCGCCAAGCCAATGGCCGACTATGTGCAGCCGGCCTACGCCCTTATCGTGTTCGACCCATCCAATTATGCGCAGAACGTGCTGACGGCGGCGCGCGCGCTGGAGCAGATCAACAACCAGATCCAGTCGCTGCAGAACCAGGCAACCATGCTGCAGAACATGGCGCGCAATCTTCAGCGTCTGGATTTCTCTTCCGTGGGCCAACTCACCGGTTCGCTCCATCGCATTGACGGTTTGATGGACCAGGCGAGTGGCCTCAGTTTTGATCTGGGCAAGCTTCAAGACCAGTGGCGCAGCCAATATCCAGAAAGCTACGAGGCCACGATCAAGGTCAGCGATGTGGCAACCGCTGCGCGCGAGCGCTGGCAGAGCGCCATGCAGGCGTTCCGCCAGACCATGCGGGCCCAGTCGCAGATCGTCGAGAACGTCCGCGCCGACGGCGACCTGCTTGCCGATCTCGTCAACCGCAGCCAAGGGGCAGCCGGTGCGCTTCAGGCAAGCCAGGCCACCAACCAGCTGATCGCGCTTTCAACTAAGCAGCAGATGCAGATCCAAACGCTGCTCGCGACTCAGTTTCGAGCTGAGGCCGAGGATGCCGCGCGCAAGGCGCAGTCCGAGGAAGCCGCCCGCGAGACAACCAAGCGCTTCCTGGGTACCGGCTCGGCCTATCCCGGCAACTGATCACCAACTCTGACGAGGAAGGCGGCGGCATGAACGACCTTGGCGTCATCGATCGCTTCATGGAGACCTTCATCCGCTACATTGATAGCGGGTTCGGTCTGCTTTCGGGCGACGTCGCCTTCCTCACCACCATCCTGATCGGCATCGACATCACGCTGGCCGGGCTGGCCTGGGCGCTCGGCGACGAGCCCAACATTCTCGGCCGGCTTACCCGCAAGGTGCTCTATGTCGGCGTCTTCGCCTTCATCTTGAATAATTTTAAGAACCTCGCCGACATCATCTATCGCTCCTTTGCCGGGCTCGGCATCAACGCGTCCTCCGGCAATCTCTCCCCAGACAATCTCCTGCGCCCGGGCCGCATCGCCGCGACCGGTTTCGAAGGCGCTTGGCCGCTGCTTGATCAGGCAAGTCAGCTGCTCGGCTTTCCAGAAATCTTCGTCAACGCGCTGACCATCTTCGTGCTGCTCATGGCCTGGTTCTTGGTCATCATCGCCTTCTTCATCCTTTCCATTCAGCTGTTCATCACAATCCTTGAGTTCAAGCTCACCACGCTTGCCGGCTTTGTTCTGGTTCCCTTCGCACTCTGGAATCGATCGGCGTTTCTGGCCGAACGCGTGCTCGGCAATGTCATCTCTTCAGGCATCAAGGTGATGGTACTTGCCGTCATCGTCGGCATCGGCTCCACACTCTTCGGCGAGTTTGCTTCCGCGCTGCAAGGCAAGGAGCCGGACCTGGCCGCCGCGATGTCACAGGTGCTGGGCGCGCTGGCGTTGCTTGGGCTCGGCATCTTTGGGCCCGGCATCGCGTCGGGTCTAGTGTCCGGCGCGCCGCAGCTTGGCGCGGGCGCCGCACTTGGCACGACTGCGGCGGCTGCTGGTGCATCGCTCGTTGCCGGAGGCACGGCATTTGCTGGCGCGCGCATGGCAGCCGGCGGCAGTCTCGCCGCAATTCGGGCCGGCACAACGATGGGATCGGCTGCTTTAACGGCCTGGCAGATCGGGCGAGCAACCTCGCCCCACACCGGCCTGTCCGGTGTGGCTGCTGGATTGCAGGGCGTGACCAGTGCCGCCGGCGGCTCCGCGATGCGAGCAGCAAGAGCTGCCGCCGGAACGTTCGGGCGCAGCGCCGATGCCGGCCGGGAAGCGGCATGGACCGCGACCGGTGGTGCGCCCACCGCGTCCATGACTGGAAACCCAACCGCTGCAGATCCTAATGCCGCTCCGACGTGGGCAAGGCGCTTGCGTTCCGAACAGACCGCCCGTGCCCACCGCCACGCCGCCATGCAGGCTGTCCGTGAAGGCGACAGGCCGGGAGGCAGCGCCAATCCCTCTCTCAACGACAAGGATGACTAGATGCTGTTCAAGCGACCCGTTCAACGTTACGGCAAGACACCCGAACCGGTCACGCCGTATCAAAAGGCCGCCCAGCTATGGGACGAGCGCATCGGCTCATCTCGAGTACAGGCTAGGAACTGGCGGCTCATGGCCCTCGGCTGTCTGGCCTTGGCGACCGGGCTCTCTGGCGGACTCGTATGGCAGTCGATGCAGAGCCGTGTTGTGCCTTACGTCGTCGAGGTCGACCGCTTCGGCGAGGCACGCGCCGTCGCGCCGGCTATCCAAGACTACGAGCCCTCCGACGCCGAGATAGCCTGGCACCTCGGCCGCTTCATCCAGAATGTCCGTTCCGTCTCCACTGATCCGGTGCTGGTGCGGCAGAACTGGCTGGCGGCTTACGACCTTGCCACCGACCGTGCGGCACTCTTCCTCAATGAGTACGCCAAGGCAAACGATCCCTTCGGTCAGATCGGAACGCGCAGCGTGTCCGTCCAGGTGACCAGCGTGGTCAGGGCTTCCGACAGCTCGTTCCAGGTCAAATGGACTGAGCAGGTCTTTGATCGCGGCAGCCTTGCCAGCACCACGCGCTGGACCGCGATCCTCACCATCGTGATCCGCCCGCCAAGCAATACGGATCAGCTGCGCAACAATCCGCTCGGTGTATTCATCAACGCCATCGACTGGTCGCGCGAGCTCGACAGTGCCGCACCGACATCCGTTTCCCCGAAGGAGCCCGCCGATGACAAATAGAGCCCAATCGTTCCGTGCCGCGCTGATCCTATCCGCATCGGCAGCAGTTCTCTCGGCCTGCGCATCGAAGCCGGTGCCGCCTGAGATTTCGTATGATGCTGCCGACTTCAAAGCAGCGGCAATCGAGAAGGCGCCAGAGACACCGGTCAAGATAGTCGAGGTGCCAAAGCCGTTGCCGCTCCCCGGCCAGTTGCAGCCAGAACCGGGCAAAATCGCCGACGACAAGCGCTCTCCTGAAGAACGCGTCGCCGACGCCAACAAGGCGGCGACGCAGCAACCCACCCGGTATGGCTACGTCAATGCGGTGCAGGTCTATCCCTTCACCGATGGCGCGCTTTATCAGCTCTATGCCGCGCCGGAGCGCGTCACCGACATCGCCCTACAGCCGGGCGAGAAACTGACAGCCGTGTCAGCCGGGGACACGGTGCGCTGGGTCATCGGCGATACCGTCAGCGGCACCGGCGACGACCAGCGCACCCATGTGCTGGTAAAACCCTTCGCGCCGGGGCTTAGCACCAATCTGGTGATCACCACGGAACGACGCACCTACCATTTGCAGCTTCAAAGCACGGATAAGACCGCTATGGCGGCGATCTCCTGGACGTACAGCGAGGACCAGATCGTCGCGCTCCGCCAGCGTAACGCTCAGGCCGAGGCTACCATGCCGGTGGCGTCGAACGTGGCGCTCGAAAACATTCGCTTTCGCTACTCGATTAGGGGCGACACACCGCCCTGGAGACCGACGCGAGCCTTCGATGATGGCAGCAAGGTCTATATCGAGTTCCCGCGCCGCATAGATCAGGGAGAGGCCCCGCCACTCTTCATCGTCGGCTCTGACGGGGACAACCAGCTCGTCAACTACCGCATGCGCGGCAACTACTACATTGTCGATCGGCTCTTCGCCGCGGCCGAACTACGCCTCGGCACCAAGCAGCAGCAAGTGGTGCGCATCACAAGGACGGACGGCCGGCAACCGTCGCGTCGCGTATCTCTCTTTGCGCGCTCCAGCAGGTGAGGAGAGGGGCCTTATGACCGACACTTCCCCATCCAATGCTCCGCCAAAACTCGATCCCGAGCAGCTGCAGTTACGGGCCTCGCCCCGCCGCGCCGTGCGGTTCAGGCGCGGCGTGATCATCGCCATCGCTGCCGTTGGGTCCGGTGCCATCCTGGGCGTCACGATGATGGCGCTGCAGGGACCGGCGCTTCGCTTCAAAGAACAGGCGGAAGATCTCTACAACACTGACCGCAAGCCAACCCCTGAAGGACTTGAAACACTTCCCAAGGACTATTCCGGAGTGAAGCCGAACCCTCCTGTGCTTGGACCACCACTGCCGGGCGACCTCGGTCGCCCCATCCTTGAGCGGCGGCGACAGCTCGGCATCGCGCCAGGGCAGGACAACTCCGCCGAGGAGCAGCGCGTTGCCCAGCAGGCGATTGAGGCGCGCGAATCACAAGTCTTCTTCCGCATTGAAAATCGACCCATGGAGGCGGGCATCGGCGGTAACGCGAAAAGTGCCCAGCAGCCGTTCGGGGCGCCTCCGCAATCTGATGCCGCTCGGCCGTCAGATTCCGTTGCCCCGGCTGAGGGCGATCAGAACAATCAACAACGCAAGCTCGATTTTGTCAGCCAGCGCAACACCAGCGGGATCTACAACCCGCATGCATTGCAGACGCCAGCTTCGCCAAATCAGCTCATGGCCGGCAGCGTGATCGCCGCAAGTCTCATCACCGGCATAAATTCCGACTTGCCCGGGTTTGTCGTCGCGCAGGTCACCGAGAACGTGCACGATACGCTCACCGGCAGCATCCTGCTTATCCCGCAAGGCTCGCGGCTGATCGGGACCTATGACAGCGTCGTCGCTTTTGGGCAAAAACGGGCGCTTCTGGTTTGGCAGCGAATAATACTGCCAGACGGTTCTTCGATCGAAATCGACAATCTGCCGGCGACAGACACTGCCGGCTATGCCGGGCTCGAGGACAAGATCGATTTCCACACCTGGCAGCTGATCAAGGGAGTCGCGCTGGCCACATTGCTGGGCGTCGGCACCGAGTTAAGTTTTGGAGAAAACGAAAGCGATCTGGTCAAAGCGATCCGGGAATCCACTCAGCAGAACGTCAGTCAAGCCGGCCAGCGCATCACCGAGAAGAACCTCAATGTTCAGCCCACCATCACCATCCGCCCAGGTTGGCCACTGCGCGTCATCGTGCACAAGGATCTGGTGCTGCGGCCATACGCAAGTTGAGCGGGAGTGAATATGGCCAACTTGAAACTTGGAAAGCTTCCAGACCGAACACCTTCGAAGATTACCATCACCGTCAGCGCGGAGTTGGGCCAAGCGCTCAAGGAGTATGCTGCCCTTTATCGTCAGGCCTATGGCGAGTCTGAAACGGTGGCAGAACTCATCCCTTTCATGCTGGCGGGGTTTCTGGAAGGCGACCGAGCGTTTGCCAAGGCCAGAAAAGAAGGTTTGCCGACGTCCAGCATGCCGGAGAAGTCGCGGCGTCTGGCACGCTCAGATTCCGAGTAACCGAGGCAATGAGTGAACCGCCCGCACACGAGCCTCGATGGGCTAACTCCGCTTGAATATGTAACCCGATCCGTCAAGGATCACACGTGAACAGGCTCACTCACAAATGGAGGCAAACAGGGGAGCACGTCACCGCGACCGCACTCTTTGGCTCAAACTGCAACCGAGTGCCTGGCCCTTCCGCTTTGGAAATATTTGTCGAACCTGGCCGCGATGCTTCGGACGAATGGGCGACTTTCAGCCGGCACGACGAAACGGTCGCCATCCAGTTCGAGCAATCGAACGGGATCGTGGAGGGCCATGGTACTCGACTCAAGAAGGAGCTTCTGGCCGGCTTTGCCGAAGCGTTCCACCATGTCGACTGCCGAGAAGGCGAAATCACACATTAGCCTCTCGATGATCCAGCCGCGAACGCGGTCGTCGTCGGAAAGCGCGATACCGCGGACAACCGCCAGCCCGCCATGCGCGACCATACTTCCGTACTCGGCGGTTGAAATATTGTTCTGCACGTAGCCCTGGCGAAAACGGCCGATGGACGAAGGGCCAAGCCCGATCAGTGTCTCGCAGCGATCCTCCGTGTAGCCCTGAAAATTGCGATGCAAAGCCCCTGCGCGGGCCGCTATCGCCAAGGCATCGCCTGGCTTGGCGAAATGATCGAGCCCTATTGCTTCATACCCCTTGTCCACAATCGCTCGCGCGGCAAGTTGCGATTGCGCCAAGCGCTCCGTGGGGCCAGGCAGCCACGCCTCTTTGATTATCGTCTGATGCTTCTTGAACCAGGGCACATGCGCGTAGCCGAACAGCGCCATCCTGTCCGGTTCCAGGGTCAGCGCCTGCGCTACGGTGGAACAGACGCTCTCCCTGCTCTGGTGAGGCAATCCGTAAAGCAGGTCCAGATTGACGGAACCGACGCCGCGGGAGCGAACTCCGTCGACGACAGCTTTCGTTCGCAAAAGGCTTTGCTCGCGGTTGATTGCCTTTTGCACTTTTGGCTCGAAATCCTGGACGCCGAGACTCGCCCTGGTCATGCCGATTTCGGCCAGCGCATCAAGGCGCGCCTCATCCATGTCGTTTGGATCGATCTCGACGCTGATTTTTGTGTCCGGGACAAAATCGAAGCTGTCCCGCAAGAACGCGCCAAGCGCCACCATGTCCCCGGGCTTCAGCATGGTGGGCGAACCGCCGCCGAAGTGGACTGCGCGGACATGGCCCTTGCCGCTGACGAGTCCCGCAACCGTCGCGATCTCCGCGTGTAGCGAGCGCAGATAGGCCGTCACCGGCTCATAGTGGCGCGTCTGTTTGGTATGACACGCACAGAACCAGCAGAGTCTGTCGCAATAGGGGATGTGCAGATAGAGCGAGATCTCGCCGCCACTTTTGAGCGCCTCCAGCCAGCCACGATAAACCGCAGGATTGACGCCCGTGTGGAAATGCGGTGCAGTCGGATAACTGGTATAACGCGGGACGTTCTCGCCAACCCGGGCAGCTAATTCGGACTGCATGTCGTGGTCCACCATGTTTGCATCGCTGGAACTCTGGGCTTATTGGCAAGCCAAAGCTCTGATTTCGGTCAATCAGCAACTCGGACAAACTGCCGCAAGGATTTTTCTACCTTAGATTGGTATCCTGCCGGCGCTTGGGATCGGGTTGAGCGAGCGCATGTCAGTACGGCGAGACATTTACACTTCCGGTATCCCCGTTCTTTGCGTCCATTGCGAAGCACGGCATCGCGGCGTCTGCGGTTCGCTTCGTCCAGACGATTTGGTTGGGCTCGCCAAGACTTGCTCGCGGCGCCAGATCGAGTCAGGAGTGGAACTGATCGGCGACGCACAGGCGGTCGACAGCTATTCGAACCTGGTTTCAGGCGTGGTTAAGCTGACAAAGAGCCTTTCCGATGGTCGCCAGCAGATCGTCGGTCTCCAGTTTGCTCCGCATTTTCTGGGACGTCCTTTTAAGGTGGAAAGCTCGATCAATGCGGAAGCGGTGACAGCTGTCACGCTGTGCTCGTTTCCAAGGGCAGCCGTCGAACGGATGATGAAGGGGTCGCCGGAATTCGAGCATCGCCTGCTCAAGCAGACGCTGAATGAGCTCGATGAAGCACGCGAGTGGCTGGTGACGTTGGGGCGCAAGACCGCATCGGAAAAGGTGGCGAGTTTTCTCCTCATGATCGCTCGGAATATGGATTCCGGTGTTGACCCGGTAGCCAGGTCAGCGTCCTTCGATCTGCCGCTGACGCGCGCCGAGATCTCTGATTTTCTTGGAATTACGAACGAGACTGTGAGCCGGCAGCTGACGCAATTGCGGGCTGACGGCGTGATTCGGATCGAGAACACACGCCATGTGATGGTGGACAGCATGAGCCGGCTGCGCTCGATGGCGATGCCGAGCCTGAGCCAGAAGACCGACAGCCTGGACAGGTTATAGAGGCCGTTCGGCGAAGAGAAGGTACAGGCCGTTGTCGCTCCTGATGGCGGAAGGCAGGCCGCGTTCCCTGAACAGGCGGATGGCGGCCTCGATGACCGGTCCTTCCTTCTTCGATTCGAGCGCTTCGCAGGCGAGCAGGTAGCGCGAGGCCTGGTCGGTGACCGTCACAATTCGACCATCGCCCGCCGGAACTCCCCTTAGAAATCCGTGCACCATAACGCGTTGGTGATAGTTGCGTGCCGAAGCGCTGCCGCTGACGGGCGCGCTTTACAGGCCGTGACGATCGAGCAGGCATGCGCCGTGCTCTTCGAGGGGATGCGGACATCGCCGGCGAGCCTCCTAATCAGGAGCTCCCTAATCTTCCTGGCACCCAGTGGGTTGGCTTGTCCTTCTTGGTTGCGACGATCGTCAGCTCGATCTGGTCGGGCAGGCGGTTGGCGTAGCGCACCGGCCGCCGTGAAGGTCAACCTAGCTGCCGAAAAATCGTGCGGCCCCCTGACATGGATCAGGGCGAGCAGGCGGCGGCTGCGCAATTGATGCACAGCGGATTTGGCGTCCGCCGGGTTCAAGATGGGTTTTGCGATGAAATTCGGCACAGAGATCGTGCTTCTAAGCCTGTTTGCTTTTGCGGCCCTGGTGGCTGCCGGGTTCGGCGTAGATGAACCATTCCGCCAGCATATGTGGGTGTTGTTCTTCGCCGTAGCTGGTTTCACCGCGATCCTGTTGCGCAATACGGAGTTCAAGCCTGCAGTTCCGATAGACCCCGCCGCTTTTATGGACAGTCCAATCCGTTACGGGGCCCTCGCGACGGTGTTTTGGGGCGTCGTAGGCATGCTGGTTGGTGTGGTCATCGCGCTGCAGCTTGCCTATCCCGATCTCAGCGTCGAGCCCTGGTTCAACTTTGGCCGCTTGCGGCCGTTGCATACATCCGGCGTGGTTTTTGCCTTCGGCGGCAATGCGCTGCTTTGCACGTCCCTTTATGTCGTACAGCGCACCTGCCGCGCCCGGCTGTTCGGCGGCAATCTCGCCTGGTTCGTGTTCTGGGGCTATCAGCTGTTCATCGTCATGGCTGCGACGGGCTACCTGCTCGGCATCACCGAAAGCCGCGAATACGCCGAGCCCGAATGGTATGTGGATCTTTGGCTGACCATCGTCTGGGTCGCCTACCTCGTCCTGTTCCTCGGCACCATCCTGAAGCGCAGGGAACCGCACATCTACGTCGCCAACTGGTTCTACCTGTCCTTCATCGTGACCATCGCGATGCTGCATGTGATCAACAACCTGTCGATGCCAGTCTCGTTCGTGGGCTCAAAAAGCTATTCAGCCTTCTCCGGCGTCCAGGACGCCTTGACGCAGTGGTGGTACGGCCACAATGCCGTGGGCTTCTTTCTCACCGCCGGCTTCCTTGGCATGATGTACTATTTCGTGCCCAAGCAGGCGAACCGGCCAGTCTATTCCTACCGGCTGTCGATCATCCACTTCTGGGCGCTGATCTTTCTCTACATCTGGGCCGGCCCGCACCACCTCCACTATACCGCCTTGCCCGACTGGGCGCAGACGCTCGGCATGGCGTTCTCGATCATGCTTTGGATGCCCTCCTGGGGCGGCATGATCAACGGCCTGATGACGCTGTCCGGCGCCTGGGACAAGCTGCGGACGGACCCGATCATCCGCATGATGGTCATGGCCATAGCCTTCTATGGCATGTCCACCTTCGAAGGCCCGATGATGTCGATCAAGACGGTCAATTCGCTCTCGCACTACACCGACTGGACCATCGGGCACGTGCATTCCGGCGCACTCGGTTGGGTCGGCATGATCTCGTTCGGCGCAGTCTATTTCATGGTGCCGAAGTTGTGGAACCGCGAGCGGCTCTATTCGCTGCGACTAGTGAACTGGCACTTCTGGTTGGCAACGCTGGGGATCGTCGTCTACGCCGCGGTGATGTGGGTCTCCGGCGTCATGCAGGGCCTGATGTGGCGCGAATACGACGACCAGGGCTTTCTGGTCTTCTCCTTCGCCGAAACTGTCGCCGCCATGCATCCGTACTACATCATGCGTGCCATCGGCGGCGCGATGTACCTGTCCGGCGCCCTGATCATGGCATGGAATGTCGCCATGACAATCCTCGGCTACCAACGAGATGAGGATCCGATGCCGCGTCCGATCGCCGCTGTCCGACCTGCGCGATCTGGAGCCTGAAAAATGGGCTTGATGAACAAACACGCGCTTATCGAGAAGAACGCCACGCTTCTTCTCGTTGGTTCCCTCCTTGTGGTGACGATCGGTGGCATCGTCGAAATCGCACCGCTCTTCTATCTCGACAACACGATCGAGAAGGTCGAAGGCATGCGGCCCTACTCCCCGCTCGAACTCGCCGGGCGCAACATCTATGTGCGTGAGGGCTGCTACCTCTGTCACAGCCAGATGATCAGGCCGTTCCGTGACGAGGTCGAGCGCTATGGTCACTACAGCCTGGCGGCCGAGTCGATGTACGATCACCCGTTCCAGTGGGGATCGAAGCGCACGGGGCCGGACCTCGCCAGGGTCGGAGATCGCTACTCGAACGAGTGGCACGTTCAGCATCTTGTCGAGCCGCGTTCGGTGGTGCCGGAATCGATCATGCCGAGCTATGCCTTCCTGAAGGATACCGCGATCGAGGTGAAGGACTTCTCGACGCACCTTATCGCCAACAGGCGCGTCGGTGTCCCCTACTCCGATGACATGATCGCTCACGCCGCAGGTGACCTGATTGCGCAGGCCGATCCCAATGCCGACACATCCGACCTGGAAGGCCGCTATCCGAAGGCGAAGCTCGGCGACTTCGACGGTAATCCGCAACAGGTCACCGAGATGGATGCCTTGGTCGCATACCTGCAGATGCTCGGCACGCTGGTCGATTTCAAGACCTATGACGAAGCCGCCGGCTACCGCTGAGGAGAAACACCCATGGATTACAACTGGATGAGAGAGTTCGCCGACAGTTGGGCCCTGCTCGCCATGGCACTCTTCTTCGTCGGCGTAGTGTCCTTCGCATTCCGTCCCGGGAGTGGCAAGCAGGCCGATGAAGCCGCCCGCATTCCTCTGAAGGACGACTGATCATGAGCGATGAACATATCGACGAAGTGTCGGGCATCTCCACCACCGGCCACGAGTGGGATGGTATCAGGGAGCTCAACAATCCGCTCCCGCGCTGGTGGGTGATCACCTTCTACGTCACCATAGTCTGGGCGATCGGCTACACCATAGCCTATCCCGCATGGCCTATGCTAAGCTCCGCCACCCGAGGCGTGCTCGTCTATTCAAGCCGCAACGATGTCAAGAATGAGCTGGCAGCGGCCGAGGTCGCCAAGGGCAAGTATGTTGCCGCCCTTCAAGCGAAGACTGTCTCCGAGATTGCCGCCGACGAAGTTTTGCGCGGATTCGCTATCGCGGCCGGTGGCGCCGCCTTCAAGGTCAATTGCGTTCAGTGCCATGGCTCCGGCGCCCAGGGTTCGAAGGGCTTTCCCAACCTGAATGATGACGATTGGCTGTGGGGCGGCAAGGCCGAGCAGATCCAGCAGACAATCACGCACGGCATCCGCGTAGCCTCAGACCCCGACACGCGCCTGTCGGAAATGCCGCCCTTTGGTGACATCATTACGCCCGAGCAGATTACACAGGTCAGCGCTTATGTCTCGAGTCTCTCGGGCGCTGTTGGCGATCAAGCAATGGTCATACCCGGCGGCAATGTTTTCGCCGAGAATTGTGCCGCCTGTCATGGTGATAATGCAAAGGGAAACACGGAGCTTGGCGCACCCGACCTGACCGACGCGATCTGGCTCTACGGGGCGGGCGAGACGGCTATTGCCGCGCAGGTTCGCGCGCCAAAGCAAGGCGTCATGCCGGCCTGGGGTGGGCGTCTCGGCGAGGTCAAGGTCAAGGAACTTGCGGTCTATGTCCATTCGCTTGGCGGCGGAGAATAGGAACGGAAGCCTATTCTCGGCCTCCCCCTGCCAAGCGACGAGGCCCGGCGCGAGCCGGGCCTCGACACCATTCCGGCTGCGACCTGCATCAACACGGGGCGGACCGCCCACGGCGAGGCTGTTCGATGGGCGGCCCTGACATCGGCAGCGGGACTGGAGATGCTAAGTGCGTGAGAAAACGCAGACAGAACCGCCCGAAGCAGAAGCGATCGACTCCCCCAACACCCGTGAGCCGCTTTATGCCCCACGCAAGAAGGTTTTCCCGAAGCGAATCTCGGGCAGCTTTCGCCGCTTCAAGTGGCTAGTGATGGCGATCACCCTGGGCATCTACTACCTGACGCCCTGGCTGCGCTGGGATCGAGGTCCGTTTGCTCCCGATCAGGCCGTGCTGATCGATCTTGCCAACCGCCGCTTCTATTTCTTCTTCATCGAGATTTGGCCGCAGGAATTCTTCTATGTGGCCGGCCTTCTCGTGATGGCCGGCATCGGCCTTTTCCTAATCACATCCACAGTCGGCAGAGCCTGGTGCGGCTATACCTGCCCGCAGACCGTATGGGTCGATCTGTTTCTGGTTGTGGAGCGTGCGATCGAGGGAGATCGCAATGCCCGCATGAAACTTGACGCCGGACCGTGGACCGCGCGCAAGCTTGTGCTGCGTGGATCGAAACACGCGATCTGGCTGGCCATAGCGTCAGCGACCGGCGGCGCCTGGATCTTCTATTTCGCCGATGCGCCAATGCTGATTGGCGAGGTCTTCGTTGGCACCGCGGCGCCGGTCGCCTACATCACCATCGGCGTGCTGGCGGCAACCACCTACACATTCGGCGGGCTGATGCGCGAGCAGGTCTGCACCTATATGTGCCCGTGGCCGCGCATTCAGGCGGCCATGCTCGATGAAAATTCGCTCACCGTGACCTACAATGACTGGCGCGGCGAACCTCGCTCGCGGCACGCCAAAAAGGTCCAGGCCGCGGGGCAGCCGGTCGGAGACTGCGTCGATTGCAATGCCTGTGTCGCCGTCTGCCCGATGGGGATCGACATTCGCGATGGCCAGCAGCTCGAATGCATCACTTGCGCGCTGTGCATCGATGCCTGCGATAGCGTCATGGACAAGCTCGGCAAGGAGCGCGGGCTGATCTCCTATGCGACGCTGTCCGATTACAACGCCAACATGGCGGTAGCGACTGCAGGCGGCTCTTGCTCGGTGAACCCGTCGCTCGTCCGGACCGACGGCGGCGATTTCTCCGAAAAATTGGCCCATTTCCATATCCGCAAGATCTTCCGGCCGCGCACCTTCATCTACATGGGCGCGTGGTCGGCGGTCGGCATTGCGCTGCTCTATTCGCTGCTGACGCGCGACCGGCTCGAGGTCAACGTTCTGCACGACCGCAACCCGCAGTTCGTCACGCTGTCCGACGGTTCAATCCGCAACGGCTACTCCGTCAAGCTGCTCAACATGATCCCCGAGCCAAGGACGATCGTTGTCACGATGCAGGGCCTGCGGGGAGCCGAAATGAGCGTCGTTGGTATCGACCTTCCCGCAGACCGGTCCTTCGCCGTCGCGGTCGAACCCGACCGCCTGAAGATGCTGAAGGTTTTCGTGCGTCAGCCGGCGGACCAGGTCGGAAGCGCAACACAAACGTTCAAATTCCTGGTCGAGGACAAGGCGAGTTTCGAAACGGACGAATACACCGCCACCTTCAACGCCCCGGAGATCGCCAGATGAGCGCCAATACGCAAAAAACCCGCGGATTCACCGGCAGGCATATGTTGCTCATCATTCTCAGTTTTTTCGGCGTGATCGTTGGTGTGAATCTGACCATGGCAACGCTCGCCAGCACGAGCTGGACCGGTCTTGTCGTCGAAAACACCTATGTGGCCAGCCAGCAATTCAATCGAAAGGCCGAGGAAGGCCGCGCTCAGGCGGCGCTCGGCTGGACAGGCAAATTGACGATCTCTTGGGGTGAAGTCCGCTACAGTCTCAGCGATGCCGCCGGCAAACCGGTTCCGTTGCGCAGTGTCAAGGTGCTGTTTCGTCATCCCGCCTACGAGGGCGCGGACAAAGCCGTCACTCTCGCCACTGCCTCGGGCCAGGAATTTGCCGCCCAGCACACGCTAAGGGATGGCGTCTGGATCGTCGAAGTCGACACCGATGCCGGTCTGCCAGAACCTTATCGCGACGTTCGCCGGATCATGATTTCTCAGGGAGCACTGCAATGAGCTGCTGTGCGCCGGGCGCTGAAATGGCGCTGGATGTGGGCGGAGCGACGTCCAGCTTGCCGTCGAGCCAGGAGATCGGGTTGGCAAGCCGCTTGCTTGGCGATGACCTTCGCCAGACCGATCTGTCGGTGCCGACGGTTCACTGCGCGACCTGCATCCAGGCGATCGAGACGGCTCTCGAAAAGCTCGATCGCGTCGAGGGCGTTCGGGTCAACCTGTCGACGAAACGGGTATCGATCCGGTGGCGTGGGGTGGAGGTTCCGCCATTCGCCGCCGCGCTTGGACGGCTGGGCTACGCGGCGCATCTGTTCGACCCGCAGGTCGGCGAGAAGGACAAGACGCTTTCGGAGCTGATCCGGGCCGTCGCGGTCGCCGGCTTTGCTGCGGGCAACATCATGCTGCTTTCCGTCTCGGTCTGGTCAGGCGCTGAAGGCGCGACGCGTGACCTGTTCCATTGGGTCTCGGCGCTGATCGCTATCCCGGCGCTCGCCTTTGCCGGCGGAATCTATTTCCGCTCGGCATGGAATGCTTTGCGTCACGGTCGCATGAACATGGACGTGCCGATTGCGGTTGGCGTTTCGCTCGCCTACGCAATGAGCCTCTACGAGACCATCAACCATGGCGACCACGCCTATTTCGATGCGTCGGTGTCGCTGCTGTTCTTCCTGTTGATCGGCCGCACGCTGGATCACGTGATGCGCGAGCGTGCCCGGACCGCGGTGAACGGCCTGTCACGGCTGGCGGCGCGGGGCGCCATGGTGCTGCGCGAGGATGGTTCGCGCGACTACCTGCCGGTCGAGGAGATCGAACCCGGCTTGCAACTGCTGGTCACCGCCGGCGAAAGGATTCCCGTCGACGGCAAGATCATTCGAGGCACTTCCGATCTCGACTGTTCACTGGTTTCCGGTGAAAGCACACCCAGAACCGTGTCGTCAGGGGAAACCGTGCAGGCCGGCACACTCAATCTCACGGGCCCGCTGACCATCGAAGCAACAGCCGCCGCAAAGGATTCCTTCCTGGCCGAAATGGTCCGGCTGATGGAAGCCGCCGAGGGCGGTCGCGCGCATTATCGCAGGATCGCCGACCGCGTTTCAGCGCTCTATGCTCCAGTGGTCCATCTGACAGCCTTGGTGACGTTCCTTGGCTGGATGGCGGCGACCGGCGATTGGCACCAGGCTGTAACGATTGCCATCGCCGTTCTCATCATCACCTGCCCGTGTGCGCTCGGTCTCGCCGTGCCGATCGTGCAGGTGGTCGCTGCGCGGCGTCTGTTCGAAAGCGGCGTCATGGTCAAGGATGGCTCGGCTATGGAGCGTCTGGCGGCGATCGACACGGCGGTGTTCGACAAGACAGGAACGCTTACGCTCGGACAGCCCCGGCTCGTCAACGCGTCGTCCATTGATCCGGCCATGCTGGCCATCGCAGGCGACATGGCCGTGCATTCCCGCCATCCGTTCTCAAGGGCCATAGCCGGCTCTGCGGGCTTTGCCGGTCAGCCGAAGCTCGAGTCCGTCAGCGAGCACCCTGGTTTCGGGATCGAAGCCACCGCCGCTGGCAGCACCTGGCGACTTGGCCGGCGCGGCTGGGCCGGGTGGAAGGCCCGAACCGCCGGCGAACGCGGATACGGCGGAACGGTTCTGACCAAAGATGGGATCATTGTCGCGTCTTTTGTCTTCGAGGACGCGCTGCGTGCAGACGCCAGAGAGGCCATCGAGCAATTGAACAACGCCTGCATCTCCGTGGAAATGCTGTCTGGCGATACCGCAGCTGCCTGCGGCGAGGTCGCGGCGATGTTGGGCATCCATCACTTTGTTCCGGCGCTGCTTCCTTCGGGCAAGGTCGAGCATATCGAAACGCTGTCGAAGGACGGCCACAAGGTGCTGATGGTTGGCGACGGCCTCAACGACACCCCTGCGCTGGGCGCGGCACACGTCTCGATCGCTCCAGCAACGGCGGCCGATGTCGGCCGCAAAGCCGCGGATTTCGTGTTCCTGCGCGAAAGCCTTTCGGCAGTATCCCTTGCCCTCGACGTCTCGCGAAAGGCCGGACAACTGATCCGGCAAAACATCGCCGTAGCAATTGTCTACAATGCTGTTGCCGTCCCGATCGCCATTTTGGGGCAGGTAACACCATTGATTGCGGCAATCGCGATGTCGGCCTCATCACTGCTTGTCATTGGCAATGCGTCGAGGCTGCAAGGTTTTGTGCCAGACGTGCCAAGGAGAACTGCTCCGCCTGATAGCCGCTCCCACACCGGCACATTGACGCAACCCTCATGACAATCCTGGTCTATCTCATACCGGTGGCTCTGTTGTTGGGCGGGCTTGGACTGTCTGGCTTCCTGTGGGCCTTGAGGCATGGTCAATACGAGGATCTCGACGGAGCCGCCGAGCGTATCCTCATTGACCGGGACGAGAGGCCGGAACGCTGATTCCGTCACCCGAGGGCCTGCGTCGCCCATCCCGCCATGCAAGCGGCCGATGCCACGAAGTACCTCCCACGGCCGCACGAGCGCTGGCGCTGTACGTGTTCCAAGTGCAACGGAGCGGATAGACCGGCGGCGCGGGTTTGTCGTGTCTGGCTGACCCAGATCAGTGCTGTCTCCTCACCGCCCTGATTTAATGGACGAGTCTTTTCAAGGGAAGAACGCATGTCTAGCCGGACGGAAGCTGAGCGGTATCAGGTGCTGGCCGTGTTCGCCGGGGGCGCCGGCGTTGTCGAAGCCGTGAGCAGGCCGGCGCATGTCATTGCAGGAGCCGATGCGTTCGAATGAGCGAGTTCAAGCCAGTTCGGTTCGTTGATGTCGCGCTGGAGGGGCAATTCTGGCGCGAGCGGCTGGAGACGGTGCTGACACGGACCATTCCCAGCCAGCACGTCCAGCTTGGCAAGCAAGGTGTATTGCTGTCCCTCACACTGCCGAACCAGTCGCTGCCACTGAGCGTCCCAGGCAACGAGCACGATTTCGGGCAGGTGTTCTGGGATTCCGACGCCGGCAAGTGGATAGAAGCAGCATCCTACGCGCTGTCACACAGGCGTGATCCCGACATCGAGGCATGGATCGAAAACATTGTCGATGATCTCGAAAAGGCGCAGGCTCCCGACGGTTATCTGAACTGCTGGTACCTGCAGCGCGAGCCCGACAAGCGCTGGACCAACCTGCGCGACAATCACGAACTCTACAATCTTGGACATTTGCTCGAGGGCGGTATCGCCTACTTCCTCGCGACGGGCCGGCGCCGGCTCCTGGACATCCTTGAGCGGTATGTTGACCATGTTCGCAAGACATTCGGCCCGAACGTCGGCCAGAAGCGCGGCTATTGCGGCCATCAGGAAATCGAGCTGGCCCTCGTTAAGCTCTATCGCTTGACTGGAGACAGAATGCATCTCGACCTCGCGGCCTATTTCATGAATGAGCGCGGGCGTCAGCCGCACTACTTCGATCAGGAAGCGGTCGCGCGCGGGGAGAACCCCATCGATTTCAGGGCGAAAAGATATGAGTACAATCAGTCGCACAGGCCGGTGCGCGAGCAAACTAAGGTGGTCGGACATGCGGTCCGAGCGATGTACATGCTTTCTGCCATGGCCGACCTCGCGGCGGAACTGAATGACGACAGCCTCAAGAAAGCATGCGAGGTGCTCTGGGCCGACGTCATCTCCTCGAAAATCTACATCACGTCCGGCTTGGGTCCGGCTGCCGCGAATGAAGGCTTTACTGAGGATCACGACCTGCCGAACGATACGGCGTATGCGGAGACCTGCGCCTCAGTAGGCCTGATCTTCTGGGCACATCGCATGCTGCATCTCGAACTCGACGGCCGATACGCCGACGTTCTGGAACAGGCTTTGTTCAACGGCGCGCTGACCGGCCTTTCGCGCGATGGCGAGCGCTATTTCTACTCCAATCCGCTCGAGAGCGATGGGCGACGCAGCAGATGGGCCTGGCACTCATGCCCATGCTGCACGATGAATTCGTCTCGTCTGATTGCTTCGATCGGAGGCTATTTCGTCTCGGCCAGTGAAAACGCAATCGCCTTCCATCTCTACGGCGGCGTTTCGACGAACATCCAACTCGCTACGCGCAATGTGTTCCTGCGGGAAACCAGCGCCTATCCATTTTTCGGCTCGATCAGGATCGAGGTCAGCCCTGACGCGCCGGCCGAGTTCACGATCAACCTCCGCATTCCCGGTTGGGCTCATGAAGCCGAAGCTTCGGTCGGGGGATGTGCAGTCGACGTGACGGCATGCACCAGAAATGGCTATCTTGCGATCTCGCGGCTATGGAATGCCGGAGACATCATCGCCCTCGAACTACCGATTTCTCCCGAGCGCATCTATGCTCATCCCTCGGTCAAGCAGGATATCGGCCGGGTGGCGCTTAAGCGCGGACCATTGGTTTATTGCGTTGAAGAGGTCGACAATCCCGGGGCGCCCGTGCAGCAGCTCACACTGCCGCGAGAGTCCAAGATCGAAACGATGGAACGGGGCGATCTTTTCGATGGCGTGGTCACGCTGACTGCCTCCGCGCAGCGCGTCGAAGACCAAGGCTGGGGAGACAGCCTATACAGAAATACGCCCCCCATCGCTTCGGACTGCCGGCTAACCGCCCTGCCATACTATCTCTGGAACAATCGGGCAAAAGGCTCGATGCAAGTGTGGCTGCTGGAAAGCTGAATGGCCGAGGTGAGAAACCCGTTGGTTGGCTGGCTATCTGCCCAGGTGAGCGGAGCATGCCAAAGTTTTGTTTGCAGGAGTGAACGGATGTCGCGATTTCGCCTATTGACGATCTTCATGTCGGGAATGCTGGGAACGGCGACGTTGCCGGATCCAGTCGCCTCGGCACCAGTCCTCAACCCCGCCAATCGCAATGGGCTGGTCGAGCAGAACGAGTTACTGATGCTGGAGAACAGGCTGCGGCGGCAGCAATATCAGCAGCAGCAGCAGCAGTTCCGTTCCCAGGATCGCGAGATCGCGCCGCAGCAACGGCCCGATCGACCGCTTACTTGCCAGCTACAGCCATCAAGCAACGGCTTTGTGAGCATCTGCCGCTGATGAGGCGGCTTGCCACTTATTTAGGCGGCCATAGCTTGTGCGCGTCGTGCTTAACTAGCATCAGAGGCGTTTTTTGATTTCGCAGCTCGTGCTTGGGCACTGGAGAGCCTACGCGATGGCGCCTCGCTGATGGCCGACTCCGATGACAGCTTCGACATCATTGTCGTTGGAGCGGGGCCGGTCGGACTTTGCTTCGCCGCATCACTCGCTCAAAGCCAACTCAAGGTCGCAGTTGTCGAACAGAATTCAATTGATACTCTCGCCAATCCGCCTTTTGACGGCCGGGAAATCGCGCTGACCCACGCCTCGATCAGAATCCTTCGCGAGATCGGCGCCTGGGATGCCATCCCCGCTTCGGACAAATCACAGCTTCACGGCGCGCGCGTGCTCAACGGTTCGAGCCCTTTCGCTCTGCGTTTCGATCCTCCCAGCGGATCTGGAGAACCCCTCGGAGTTTTGGTCCCAAATTGCCGGATCCGCGACGCGCTGTTCAAGACAATCCACGTGCAGAGTCACGCGCGGCTGCTGTGCGGCCACTCGGTCGTAGATGCAACAACCAGCCACACAGGAGCACTCGTAACGCTGTCTAATGGCGTGCAGTTGAACGCTAGCCTTGTGGTTGCCGCCGATTCACGTCTGTCGGCCACTCGTGATCTGCTCGGCATAGGCGCCGATATCAATCGGCTTGGCTACTCGATGCTAATATGCCGGGTGCGGCATGAGCGCGCCCACCACCAGGTGGCAATCGAATGGTTCGATCACCATCAGACGATAGCGATGTTGCCCTTGACGGAGGGAGTGTCGTCGCTGCTGCTCACCCTGCGCTCAAACGAGGCCGATAGACTGCTTGCCTTCAGCGACCATTTGTTCCTGCGGGAATTGACGAACCGGTGTCGAGGGCGCCTTGGAAAAATGACCTTGGCAAGCAAGCGCCATACCTATCCGCTGGTCACGACTTGGGCGCACAAATTCCGAGCTCCCAGCGCCGCACTCATCGGCGACGCTGCCATCGGCATGCACCCGGTGACTGCGCATGGTTTCAACATCGGTATCAGCGGCCAGAAGCAACTCGCCTATGGAATCCTAACAGCATGTCGCGACGGTCGCGAGATTGCCGATCCCGACATGCTGCACCGATACGAAAGGTGGCTGCGCCTGTCAGCGGCGCCGCTCTTCCACGGCACGAACATTCTCGTCGGACTCTACTCAAGCGAGCACCCGGCGGCACGGCTTGCACGACATGTGGGGCTTCGGTTCGCCCAACATGCCCCCTTTATGCGGCATGGCATTTCGGCCATGCTTAGGCGATGAAACCGTACCAGCAGCTTTGGACCTTGCGCGATGAAAGAGGGCCTCATTCGCCGGAGTAATCGCTGCCCCTGCACGCAGAGGCGGCAGCTTCCCGCGGCAGGCCCTAAATGTCGCCCCGAGAGGTATTGTCTCAGCGCTTTACTTGGCTGATCAGCCCAGAGGCTGATGTAGCGCTGAAGAGTTAACCCCTCCTTTAGTAGGCTTGCATAGACATGTGCTGCGTACAAGCAGGAGATGCAAGCTGACCGGCCGAACATGAAGAAAGAAGACGAGCTGGAGGCCAGAATCCTTGGAGATCAGCTTGCTGATCTGAAGGCCGGTCTCTTCGTATCGATGCCGATAAGCACTATGCTATCAGGCCTGATTTTGA
>NZ_JBVVQJ010000053.1:0-33819 GCF_055811475.1 Mesorhizobium sp. WSM4829
TTGTCCAGAGGACAAACAGATGTTCGTGCTTCGTTCGACCTTAGCGTGTCTGGGAAAGCAAATCTTGTTCCGACCCCGCAAAGCCACGACCAGCCGGAGGGTTACAACCCATAAACGTAAACCAGATCAACTGGTACGGCGACCTTGAGCACCACTATCTGCTCTCTCCCGACCGGAGCTGGGTGGACAGCCAGCACATTCCCACTTTCGCACAGCTACTCGATAGCTACCGGAGCAAACAGACCAGCGGCATTGTTGTGCTGGACGTAAAGGACCGCGCCTCCATGCAAGAAGTTTGGCGGCTGATGAACAACCACCGGGATAGCCATGGCTCGCTGGCGAGAAACTGGGTGGCGGTGAAGTTCAACGTCTCCACATATCCCAACCCGGCCGATCTCGAGGCGGACCTATTCAAGTACGCTGATCCGCATAACGACAACAGCCAGGAGCCGTTCCTCGGAATTCCTGTGCTGACGAACAACATGCTGGACAAATCCCACAACCTAATCGAGATCGAAAAGAACTACTTGACTAAGGACTACACGCTCGGCGTGGAAGTCAACCTCAACATGAAGAAGGGCCGGTTGCAGAACGCCTACAATCTGGTGGGCCAATCCCGTAAGCCGGTCGGCATCTTCAATCCCATTGCCGATCCCGGAGCGTGGGGCGGCGATGGTCAGAACCGCGCCTTTTCATGAACACCGGACAGTGCTGCTACCGGCTCTGGTCGCTGGCCTTCGGTGATGGCACCGTCGATCGTTGGGATTGGTCGTTTCTTTACGGCAACGGCTGGAAGGCCTTCGATTTCATCACAACGGATGAAGCCGGCAAGATGATCGATGATCTCGCCGCGAAGGGTCTGCGCGGAAACAATAAGGCCATGGAATAATACGCCGACGCACCGCCGACGACGGGCGGTGCGTCGGATTTTGTAAACAGAATCTACACGCCATAAGGTCAGTTCATGCCGTTCAAATGTGCCTTCGTCGCCGCCCTTCTTACCAATCGGGTGCTTGGGCAGGCTTCGACGGCGCATCATTTGGAAACAGGATGCTAGCGTGATCAATCTCAGCCATCACTCGGTCTCATTTTCGCTTTCGGTGGCGAGCAGGATGGCCCATGCCGAAGCCGCAATTTCTGTCACCGACTTGCCCGGACCGGAGAGCCGCGCGCGGCCATCCGTGAGACGGATCAGCTTATCGATAGCCATTACTGCGAGGCCCATCTGCCCTACTGGTCCGACCGACAAATTGACCTGCGCGTACCGCAGGTTCTGCCGGACCATCAGTTCTTCGGCTGCGATCTCGGGCAGAGCGGCGGTCAGTTCGGCAATCGCTGCGTAGACGCGCCTGGTGGCGGCCAGGAGGCGCTTTGCATGACCCTTGGCGATGTCGAAGCGTTGCCGACGTTCGGCCTCCGCTTTGGCCTCTCGTGCGGAGGCTTCGGCCGTTTGCGCTCGCGTCAAAGCGCGGTTGAGGATTAGACGATCAACCGCCAAGCGTTCGATGCGCTGGTTTAACTCAGCTGCCTTCTTGCCCGCTTCGGACACCCCGGCGACTGCATCAGTCGAAATTTTGCCGAAGGCAGCGTCGAGATCGGCGACAAGGATATCCAGCGCGCCGACCCTCTCCAGGATGTGTGATGATGTGAGGCTGGTCATCTTAGGCCACCCCCGCCCAGGCCGACGCGGCCAATTCGGCAATCGTCTTATCGCCGTCGACTCAGGGCTTCCCCATCTGGTCTAGCGCCACCAGCGCAAGACGTTCTTGATAGGCGCGGAATGGTTCGGAAGCGGGCCGCTGCTTCCTGATTTCGGCCTCAGCGGCGTCGATGACAGCCTTGGCGGCGCGGACCTGACCAATGAGAGTGTCAAGCTCGGCAGCCTTCGTTTGGATAGTCGCGATTTTGGTTGCTATGTCAGCCATAGTTTTCCCTTCTCTCAGGTGTTACGGCGGGCGCTCAGAAACCCGTCCGCATCGTTTTCGTAGTCGCAATCGGCCTGTGCGGGCCGCTCGGGCCACGCGATCGGCGATACGTAAGGATCGGGCGGCTTGGCAGGTGTGATCGCCGATTTGAGCGGAGCCTTAGGCTTCGGTTCAACGGCCTGTTTCGGCGGAGGCGGCGGGGCTGATGCCGGCTCGATGATTGGGGCGGGTACTGTATCTTGCACCTCCCGTTGTTTCGCCCGCACCAGCCGATCGGCCAAGGCATCGAGCCCGCCAAGCTCAAGCTTGTCGTTGTAGAGCGTGAGGTGACGCGCAAGCTGATCGAGCGCCTTGCTCTTGTCGGCGAGCTTGAGCGTGAAATTCTGGTTGCGGTCATAGCCCCAGCCGACGATTGCGCGGCGCACGTCTGCCGGCAGTTTGAGGATGTCGACGGCGGAGGTTATTCCGCTTAACGCGTATCGCTTGCCATCGATCGCAACGATGCCTTCGCCCTCAAACGGCTCATCGCCGTCTAATTCCCGCAATACGCCAACCAAGTCGCCTGGATCGTAAAGCGCCATGGTGGCGATCTCTTTCAGGACGCGTTCGGCCGTGATTTCGAGCTTTTCGGAGCGTTCAATCTTGGCCGCGTCGATCGCTGCGATGATCTCCGGATTTTCCAGCAGTCTGGGGCCGGCAGTGTCTGCCCCTCTTCTGAGTATCCGGCGCGGATCGCCGCCTGAGTTGCGTTCAGGTCGATCAGGTATTCCCTGACGAAGCGTGCTTGTTTTGGCGTGAGCTCGGACATGAGCAATTCTTGATGGGCGAATGGTTGGTTTGACCACCAAGAGAATTAGAACCCACATTTCCCCACATAGTCACTTGAACGGTTGCGCCGTTGAACTTATAGGTTGCGAACGCAGGGGGTGCTACATGAAAGTGCAGACAAGGGTCGGCGCGGTAATCGCGCTGTCGATTTTGGCTGGGTGCCAGACATTTGAAAATATCGATGCGGGCCTTAGCTCGTTACGCGGGCAACCATACCAGGCAGCATTTAACGTTCTCGGCTTTCCCGATGCGGAGAGCACGATAGCCGATAAGCGTGTTTTCACGTGGGGAAGCCGGAACGTCGGGTCATATACCTTTCCAACCTTTAATTCGAGCACGGCCTATGTGAACGGGAAGCCGATCCGCATTCAGACCCAAGGCACAGCCACCCAGACCTACGACTATCACTGCAGGATTGACGTGATCGTTGGATCATCCGGCATGATTGAATACACCAAGTACGATGGCAACATCGGCGGCTGCGAAAGGTATGCACGCCTGCTTCGTCCCAAGTCTCAGTAGCAGTGCTGCTAGCTTTCTTTCAATGCCGCCTGTCCGGCCTCTTGACTCTCGTCGGGATTGAGCGCCGAATGACAGTATATTACGGAGGGTGGGATGAAACATTTGACTTTGGTTCTTAGTATTCTTCTTGGCGCCTATAGCGTTGTCCCGGCGTTCAGCCACGGTGGCGGAACAGACTCAAACGGTTGCCACACAAACCACAAAACTGGCGAGTATCACTGCCATTAGGGGAACCTTGTTATGATCAAATGTGTTGCGCTCACAATCGGATTAATTTTGAGCACGTCCGATGCATATGCTTGGGATGGAACGGATACGACGACTGGCGAATCGGTTGAGATTGGCAAGGGTAATCTTGTTAGGACGGGCAGGGACATAGAAATATTTGACAGTGGTGCTGGCGAATATCGAGACGTAACTGTCGAAAGCATTCGGCGGTACGGATCAACAGTTGAGGTCGAGGTCTACGACAACGAAAGCGGCGAGTACCGGACCCTTGAGATGGAAGACGACTGATCCAGATGGAGTCAATCGTGGTGGTTGACGACGTCCGTCAGAAAATACAGTGCCCAGAACACCGTGGTAGTAAACGCGCTCAGCAAAAGGAATAGTGCTGCGGCGAAAATCTGAGACAACACCGAGCCGATCGACGGGTAATCGATAAGCATAGCGACCGCTGTCGGTCTTGCGAATGTCGCGATAGTGATTACCAGAAATGCCACCAAGCCCAAGAATGACAGATACCCAAGAAGGTGACAAACAAACTGACGCAGCGACAGTGATTTCCCGTCCAGAAAAATTCCTGATCCTACGGCTCTGCGATCAAGATGAGCGCCTGGCGAGCCCATGGCAACCGAAGCCAGCGCTCCAATCAAGAATGGCACTGCCATTATGAGAAATGACTGAGCGCTCGTGAGGATGCCCTCGACGCCAAAAAGCGAAGGCTTTGGATCTAAGAGATTATAGCAGATCCACAACACACTACCGGCCAGGAATGGAATCGTAATGTCGTAGCGGCCTTTTTCGGCGGCCTCGATCCGTAGATATCGAACAGGCGCCAGCAGCCGAAGCCTCCTAGGGCTTTCGGTAACCTCGATGTCCTGGAGTCCTACTTTGCGAGTTGCCATAATTCATCCCGATCCAGCAATTCCCTCATTTGATCACGAATTTCGGTCGAAATTTCGTTCACCCATTTGCGCGGCTCGCTTTTGGTGAAGATCGACTCTCGAGGACACATAAGGAGGTCGGCCGCACTGGCAAGGGCTGGATGGACCACTCCTGACACTTGGTCGCCCTTTAGATGTCGGAAATACATCTTTGTTTCGTAACCACGCTTTTGGTACCAGTCCTTTAGTGACTGCAGCCATTCTTTCTTATGAAGGGGGTCCTCCGGTCCTTGTTTCGCCGATATCTTGACCTCGACGGAGGCGTACACGTCCTCGTGAGAAACCGCCGTAGCCTGCGCTATCGCTTGCTTTTCCGACCGGTTGGTGAAGATCACATGCGAGAGCTGTTTTCCATCCTTGGAACCGAACAGCGAACGGCCCACGTCAGCAAACAATTCAAGCTTGGGATAGTACTGGTATTCCTTCACCTTGTCCTTTTTTGCGACCCCTGCCACAACCACCGAAAATATCCATTCATTGGCCTTGGCGTTGCGCCGTAATTGGCGGGAAAGAAGGTACTCGACGTTCCGCCTGGTGACGTTGCTCATTGACTCTATCGCGCAGCGATAGTTACCGTCGTCGTAAGCCTCACCCTTCGGGAGCCTTACCATGTGAGCCGAGAATGATCCGCGCTCGTTTTCGCTGCCCGACAGATCGCGTCCCTCGTATTTCACAATGTCCACTACCGGAAAGCTTTTCACAGAATTGTCAATGAAATCCAGAAGCAAAGTTACGTAGGTCCAGGAATCATTTTCAAATTTCGACAACTGGGCCACTCGAATGAAATTTTTTCCGTGGTTCGAAGCAATCCTTTCCTTGTCATCGTCGTCATCGTTTTCTGCATCGAAGAATTCAATACAAAGGTTGTCCTTGATCCTTTTAGTAAGGATTTCAAAGAGTTCATCGCCCGAATGTGTAGGAGGCTTGTGCTCTTGCGGAGCACGAGTTGTCGATCGGCTGATAAGCCGGTTCAAAAGTATGATGCGCTCATGAGACTCTGCTGACAAACCCGCCCCTCCAGATCAGAAGCGGATAAAAGCAGAAATCCAATAAAACGCTAGCGTGTCGAGCAGATGACATGGTGATAACTGTAAAATCGGTCCCATTGCAAAAACCTACCGGCAAACAGTTGAGCGGGTGCGCTGCTATGATCGGGCCGCCACGTTTGTTGTCCGCCAAGTCGGTCTGCTGAGGTCGGCGCGGAATGACAGCTTGCCACGTGCCGAATTGCCGAAGAGGATGCGCCTGAATTCCGGGGGTAATATTCCTATGACAAAGCCGTTCTTGATCGGCGCGTTATGCGCCATGGTACTTACGCCATGTTCCGTGAGGGCCGAAACGATATGCCGGGTTTCAGAGCTTAGCCCGCAACTCGCGACATTCGGCGACCCGCGTTGTGAGGGAAGTCTGACGCCTGACGAGGCGATTGAATGCGTGAACTACCTGGCTGAACAAGTTGATGAGGAACACCACAGAGCCGAGCTTGTTACCACACAGGCCGAGTGCCTTTGCAAGGCTCTCAATGAACTGATGAAAGGGTTCGGAAGCTACAACAGACTAAACGGGGCATGTTCGGTCGAGCGGTAGCGACGGCGCTACTTCCTGCGGTGCAACTTACTCGCGAATATCGAGGCGATTGTACAACTTCGGATTTCCGGATTTCCCGGATTTGCTACATCTAAACGCGGGAATTTAGCAGTAGACACGTATATGTACGTGGCCATACTGCGAAATTCTTAGACATGGCTGAAATCGATCCGGAAAATCCAGCAATCCGGGCGGACCGCAAAGTGCGAAATGATGTCTGCTAGCTCTTGGCGCGCAGTTTGGTCAGATCGTAGCATGCCTGCTTGATGTCTCTTGGGATGTGAACGTACACGCTCACGTCGTCTACTATCTCGGGATGAAGCCAAAGGGGCGAATTGGTGATCTTCAGCGGAGCCGGAACATTGAAAATCCGCTCCCTCCGCCGTTTCCCGTAGCAAAGGTTTTTCCATACCAAGGCGGCGCGGGCAGGATGCTTTGTGTCGGCTAGAATGCGCTCAAGCACTCCACCGATCGTAAAAGCCTGACGATTTGATACTGCGTCCAGCAACTCTTTGACCAACCGATCTCGGTCACCAACCGCAGTCTTTCCGTCTCGCCCTCGCGCCAACCTCCTTTGGCAGTACCGCCGAATCTCCCACACCGCCTGATCGAGCTTTTGTAATTCAAGGCCACGAACAAATTGAGACGCTTCCAGATATCTCCATCGGCCGGTTTTGTCGATGAATTGGATGAATTCCCTGGTGACATCCGACAAGCGAAATTCGAATGGCAAACCTAGATCGAGAAGGCCTAGCGCCTTCTCTAGATCATGACAAATCTTTGGCGCCGGTATCCGGTGGATCAAAAGAATGAACTTAAAATACTTCTCGATCGCCTGCTGACTCTGCCACAGAAACTGAGACACCAGGCGATTTCTGCTGCTGAGCCGAGCACTGATGTAATCGTGATCTGCGATGTCCAGGAAGGATCGGAGAGCGAACCTGTCGAGTTCGAGGTCTAGGTCGATCGGCTCATTTGACATCGCACAGATCTATCGCGGGCGTTGAGGAATAATAACTGGCCGCGAATTCACTAAATTGTAATGTGAAGCTATCGGCCCCGAAAAGGTCTTTTAGCCGTGCAAGAAACTTCCGTCGAAGAACCCCCATCAGTTCCCAGTGGGTGGGGATCATAGCCTCGGGTGGCAACGAAGTCACGTGCAATTGCCGGTGGCCAGGTAGTCTTTCCTCGTTTCTCACCAAGTCACTGGTTGCCATGCCGCACACGTCACCAGTTTCGAGCGACGGTATGTTCAAATAGGTGGGGAATAGGATGATCTGAACTCCCGCCAAGTGAGCAAAGGCTGTCTTTGCCGGCAAGTCGAATTCGAAAGGGTCGAAATCAGTCCTTGCGGCTAAAACACTGTACATGAAAATGGCCCTTGATGGATCAAAGTTTCCAACTTGGACGACGGTGTCCTTTGGATTTGGCGTTCAGAACGCGGTTGTTGCTAAAGAAGACGGGCAGTCGTCTGGCGTAAATGGGCCAAAGCAAGTGGTCGACTGTGTTGGGGATATAGGCGATGTTATGGTGGTGTCAGTGCCCGACTTCGTTTCGTGGACGGAATAGTGTTGCTCGACAAATTCAACCAATCCCCCGGCTTCTTCAAAGAAGCGCGGGGTTGCCGCAATTAGGACGAGGCTTTTGTCTGCGCGTTCGCGAACAGAAAACAGTTCAATCTAACTGCCGTCCATCAGCACCGTGAACCGTGTTTTAGGTTTGTAAGCCATCGATGCGAGGCCCTAAATAGGAAGCCATGAGCGATACAATTCAGACGACGCAAAATTCAACGAGACGCTAAAGCGGATGCTCTAAGCAAGGCCTCACGCCGACAAAAAGAAACCGGACGGCCCTCCCGCCAAGAAAGGCCATCCGGAGAAGCAGTGACCTAGATCTAACTAGCGGCGTCGGCAGTAGCCCAAACGGGCATGCCACTGCTGCCCTTCACAAGGTCGATGCCATGCTGGCAATCGGCCTTTCGCTTATACCCCTCGCCACTGTCGGCAATTACCAGCGTGTTGGACGCCTGATAGCGCCACCTGTATTCGCCGATGTTGTCTTTATAGATCAGAAAAGAAGGGTAGGGACGTTCAGCCATGGTTTCCCCCGAATTAAGTTATGGTCTTTCTCCTACTGCTACGAAGGGCGGGCGTTACTCTTTTGAGATTTCCAGCGCCTTCGCAGCAAGATGCGGAAGCTAGAGTAAAAGCACTAGAGAACGCAATATGGAGGGCCCGATTATCCCCTTCGTTTGCGCCAGCGCAGAAATGCGGCCGCCTTCTGCTTAGGCGTGACTGGCTTCACCAATCCGCCGAAAGGTAAGGCGCTTGCCTTCGATCATGGCAAGCAACTGGTCGTGGCGTTCGGTGTCAGTCACCTTGAGCGCTGCGCGGCGATTGTAGCGGAAATCGAACTCGGCAAGGTAGCGGTGCAAGTGAGCCTCGCCGCAATGGCTGGTAAACGCCAACCATGCCGCGCTTGAACACTGAAAACACGCCTTACCTTACTGGCACGCGCCGGTGGGCGTGCCAGTCCCACCTTCCCCCCAGTTGAAAGCCGCGTCATACCGCGCCGATCATCACTAGGAAAGGGGCGCGCGCGCGCGCCAAGGCTTTTCACCAGCCCAGCTAACTCAGGTTCCGGATTACCAGACAGAATGATTGTGACCCTCGCCGGCCACGCGCCAAACAGTGCTATTGCTGGTGCTGTCACGAGGCAGTTGTTCGATCCATCGCTCGCCGATCCGCGTTGCGGCATATCGCGCCAGATACCTCCCGAACCGCTTCGATGAAAATACTCCGCTTCGTTCGATGAAGCCAGCGAGTGCTTCCCTGAGAAGTGGGCTATCCGCAACCCGGAGGGCGATGTCCCGCGTCGTGAAGGGACCGTTCGGCAGCGCATCGATGATCTCCGCAAGTTCGTCCTTCTCCGGGTCCGCTGCTCTCTGAGCGGCGACATCGCCCCGGCAATCGGCTAGCCCGAGCCAGATTAAGGAAGATCGCACCAGATCGCTCCAATCTTCAAAGCCGCCCATGGGGGAGGCTCTGTTAGGCGTGCCCGCCGACAAATAGGCGCGCTCGACTGTCAGTGCCGCCGCAACAAGCTCGGGCCGCTTGCGCATGGCCAAGTCAATCGCGTCGAACTCGAAACGCCGCTCCTCAGGCCGCTCGCATTTGGCGTCTAGCCGGATTTGGATCGTGCGCCGGTTCAAATCACCATAGACCGTGAGATTGTTTCCCGTGGCGCAAATCAGGCTGGTCGCTGGAATGCGGACGTTCTTTGATGAGCCGAGTACGCGAACCTGAACCTCATCTTGTGTGAGCATCTGGCAAAGCTGGTCGCTGCGCAGGATGTGGGTAATGTTGTCGATGCTCATGATTTGATCGCCCGCGAGCGCGCACGCGCCGATCCGCTTCTCAAGTTCTGCTTCGTCGGGCGTTAGCGTGATGACAGCTGCGCGCCGCCCCGTCGCCATGATCGCCGCGATATCGACCACCAAGCTCTTGCCAGTTCCGGCAGATGGAGCAGACACGGCGAACATGGGTGCGGTCTTCCGGCTGGGGCGCGGCATCCCGCTTCAGTTGCCGCAGGATGGTGTCGTCACTGACCGGCATGCCGAGCCGTTGCATGAGGCGTTCGCCAGGACGTCCACCCGTGCTATGGCCGAGCAAGCCGACAATCTCCACGACCCTCGTCGTCCTGCGCGCATAAGGGGAAGCAACCGTCGGGAGTCGATCAGTGAACGTTTGTCGCTCACATTTCTGATGTGCACATCGCCAGCGGCTCAGCAGGAGCTTCACCGTCACGGGCTTGCCCTGGACCGGCAGATCCTGAAGGCTGCGGTTGGACCCAGCCATGCCGACTTCGGCTTCGCCGGCCACAATCGGGGCAAATGCCGATCGCTGGTCCGGCAGCGGAAACAACCCAACTGTGATCATCAGTGAGCGCGACACCCAGAATTCTGACCCCTGGGCCGGGCGACCATTTCGATTTCGTTCGCATGCCCGCCCATAGCGATAGCGTCGCTAACAGCGGATGAACCACACAAATTGAGGAAGACCCTAATTAAGTGCCAAGCGACAGCAGCTCAGGATCACGAACCAGCGAGCGCGCCAATGCAACGCGCTGCTGCTCGCGTCCTCCCCGTTCTTGGATTCCAGCACCCGGGCGATAGATTCGACCAATTTCCGCCGACGATGCAGCGGAAACGCGCTTATGTTTGATTCACCATCGATCACCTCATACCTTCAGTCTCGCGAACAACCGTCGCGGGTTAAAAAATTTCGTTAACAGCACCTTTTTTTGGACATCCGGGGAATCGCTCGCCCGAACCGGCTAACGCATCGCAAGACCGCTCAAACCGCTCCGCGGGGCCTCATTAGCCCACCGAACCGGAATTTCGGTCCCTGCGAAAAGCGTCCCAAGGGGAAGGAAGCGATATGGGTCCTGGGCTTATCCTTTGCCTCCTAGCGGCGGGCCGATGACCATAATGGCGGGCTCGGCGGAAAGCAGCTTCTTCGCCGCTGCCTTGACCTGGTCAAGTGTCACCTGATCGATGAGGGCGGCGCGGCGCTGAATGTAGTCTATGCCGAGACTGTCGAGCTGCCACTCGAGGAGCGTGGCTGCAATCGAGCGGGAGCAACGCAGATTGCGTATGGCATAGGCGCCGATCAGATATTTCTTGCTCGCATCGAGCTCGGCGTCCGTCGGACCCTCTTGAGCCATCTGCCTCGCCACCTTGCGCACCAGGCTGAGCGTCTCGGCGGCACAGTCCGAGCGCGTCGCCGTCTCGATGATGATCGCGTTGGAATGCTGGTAGTCGACCAAGCTGGAGTTGGCGCCATAGGCAAGGCCGCGCTTTTCGCGCACCTCCTGCCACAGGCGCGACCTGAAAGGCGCGCCGCCGATGATATCGTTCAGCAGCTCCGCGGCATAGAAATCCGGCGCGCTACGCTTCACGCCAGGAAAGGCGAGCTGCAGCGACGTCTGCGGCAGGTCGTAGTCGACCTCCACCAGCTGGCCGAGCTTGGGATCGACATCGGCGACGGGGACGAGCGTCTGCTTCTCAAGCAAATCGCCGAACAACTGGTCGAGCTTTGTACGCAGCGTCGTCGCATCGATGTCGCCGACCACCGCCAAATGCAATCCGTCGCGGCCAAAAGTGGCCTTGTGGAAGGCGTTGAGATCGGCCGGTGTGATGCCCGCGAGGCTCTCTTTGGTACCTTCGGCCGGCCTCGAATAGGGATGCGCGCCATAGATCGCGCGCGGCCATTTGCGCCAAGCGATCGCCTTGGGGTCGCGCTCATTGGCGATGATGCCGGAAAGAATCTGGGCGCGGGTGCGGTCGATCGCCGCCTGGTCGAAGCGCGGCCTGTTGACCGCGAGCCGAAGAAGCTCGAAAGCGGCGTTCTGCTGTTCAGACAGCATGCGCATCGAGCCATAAATGCCGTCGCGCCGGGCCTGAAAGCCCATCTCGGCCCCGGCATCGTCGAGCTTGACCTGGAAGGCTTCGCTGTCGAGATCGCCGGCGCCCTCGTCGAACAGGGCGGTCATCAGATTGGCGAGCCCCTCCTTGGCGGCCGGATCCTGCGTGGTGCCGCCATCGAAGACGAACTCGATGGCGATGATAGGCACCGCATGGTCCTCCACCAGCCAGGCGTTGATGCCGTTTTCAGATCTCAACTCCTGAATGTTCAGGCGTTGATCGCCGGCCAGAAGAGGCAGAGAGTGGCGAGGAGAAGGGTCCCCCGCGGCGTAGCGAGGCGCGCGGCCCTCCTTTGTCCGTGGGGAGCGCGCCTGTGCAAAGACGCCACAGCGTTGGCCCGTCATCACATCACGTCTCCGTCTTGGGCAAGAGATAGCCCGTGGTTGAATGCTCAGGCACGAGATAGCCCGCGGCGACCGCCTTTACCTGGTCGGGGGTGACCTTGCGGATGCGGTCCGGCCGTTCCTCGACATCCCGGACGCTGCCGCCGGTGGTGAGCATCGCGCCGTAGATGTTGGCCATCGAATACTGATTGTCGCGGGCGAAGATCATCGAGCGGACGAAACGATCCTTGGCCTTCTCCAACTCGTCATCGGTCACACCCTCCTCGACGATGCGGGCGATCTCGGCATGGGCCGCCGCCTCCAGATCAGCGAGCTTGGCATCGCCACGCGGCGAGCCGTAGATGGTGAACTTGGTGGCATCCAGCATGAGGCCCCGGAAATAAGCGCCGGCCTGGGCGGCAATGCCCTGTTTCACCACCAGTTGCTGGTAGAGCCGGCTGCGGTTGCCGCCGCCGAGGATTTTGCCCAGGAGGTCCAGCGCTTCCGCTTCGCCCGGCTTCGCAGTGTGATAGGAGGGAACCACCCATTGCGTCGAAAAGTTCGGCACGCTGACGCGCGCGTCGGTCAGCGTCACTGTGCGCCTGGTGTTCTGCTCCGGCTCGACCGGGCGGAAGCGCGGCGGCAGGTCGGGACCGCACGCGACCTTTCCATAGATCTTCTCGGCCAGCGCCTTCACCGTCTCCGGCTCCACATCGCCGGCCACCACCAGCACGGCGTTATCGGGCCTGTAATATTTGTCGTAGAAGGCCTTGGCGTGCGTGCGGTTTAGCTTCTCCATCTCCTGCATCCAGCCGACGATCGGGATGCGGTAAGGCTGGTTTTGCCAGAGCGTGGCGTCGACCTCCTCTTCTAGAAGCGTCTGCGGATCGTTGTCTACGCGCAGACGGCGCTCCTCCATGATTACCTCGCGCTCGGTCTCAATATCATCGTCGGTGACGACGAGGTTGACCATGCGATCCGCCTCGAAGCTCATCATCTGCTCCAACGCCGAAGGCGCCACCGTTTCGAAATAGGCCGTACAGTCGTTGGACGTAAACGCATTGATCGAGCCGCCGATGGCCGAGACGGCGCTGCCAAGCTCGCCGGCTGCATGGTTGGCCGTTGCAGCCTTGAACATCAGATGCTCCAAGAAATGGGCGATGCCAGATTTGCCCGGCGGCTCGTCGGCGCTGCCGGCCTTGTACCACACCATATGGGTGACGATCGGCGCACGGTGATCGGGGATGACGACCACTTCCATGCCGTTGTCGAGCAGGAAATTCGTCGCCTTGCCGTCGCCGCTTGCGGCCAGAGCCGGAGCGGTCGTCAGCAGGGTGGTCGCAGCAGGCATCCTGCGCAGCCCGTCAGACAAAACGTTCATCGATGGCTCCGGTTGTGGTGGTGGGACAAGAGGCAAGGTGGGGGCAAGTGAGTTACTCCTCAGTTTGAACACGCTGCGTCCTGTCTCCCCATCGTGGGAGAAGGTGGATCGGGGGCAGCGTGGATCACCGCGCATGCACCGTGCCAAATGACAAACCGTTCAAACGCAAGGAGATTGATATGACTACTACGTTGCCTTCCCGACATTGTCGGACATTGGAGAACGCGAACGCAAAGCGCTCGCGGCATTTTGCGATATCTTGCGGTGCGGAAGGGATTTGAACGTGCTGCCGCGGAGGGGATAGGATGCTCCTCGAACTGCCCGCTGGTGGCGTTCGAATTGAGTGGCGAAGCTTTGAAGGCCTGGAGGCGATGGTGATCGCGCGGAACGCTATCCTCGATAGTAGGCCAGGGTCGCAACGAGCAGAGCCAGCCAGGAGCGTGGCCGGTAGGAACAGGAGCCGGCCGAGCCACTCGCAGTGGAAGGGTGCTGAATCTAGCATCCCCGCTCGAACAGATGAACGAGCGCCCCACCGATATTCGGAAATTGGCCGGAGCCGCTTAAGCTGAACGCATTGCCGCCGTAGCAGGTGCTGTTTATCAAAGCTCGAATTTTAGTGTCGGGGTCTTCTCGACTTCTTAGGGGCAGGCGGCGGCGTGCCCTCACGCTCGGCGATCACCGAACCGCCGGAGCCGGTCGCTCGACACTACCAGACGCCATCGGATTATCCGATCGGCTATTTTCTCTGGCCTGAGCTCGATTTCGACGTCCTGCTGTTCGCCTTCCGGGCCGGCGAAGACGCGACGCCCCCGACGTTCATGACGAAGGCCGACTTCGTGGACGATTCGAATGATGCAAGGGGCCTCAATACCAGTCGGATGTGGTCAATGATGGAGGCGCTTGGCCGCAAGCTGCGAATGGCCGCGGCAGCTGACGATCAAACCGCGGCGACTTTGCGCGAACTTCTTCCCGCTCCACCAGCCGACGATGGGCAGAGCGGCCTAGCGTTCCTGCGCCTCGTCTATCCAGCCACCGGACGGACAGACGAAACCCAGACGGCAACCATGCAAAATGCCGTTCGCTTGGCGGATGCAATCCTGCCGAGAGGATCGGTCCTCTCGCCAGCGCTAGATGATCGCCTCAATGAGGCCACGCGTCTGTTGTCGACAAAGCGTGTTCAGCCGGTACTTAATCTGTCGATGGTGAATGGGTCGCAACCGCAACTGATGACTGCGGTTAGGCTCGAGGTTCTCGAAATTCTTGGCGCTTTCAGCGCGCTTGAATCGGGCCCACTGACGCCGATCGATACGGTTCAGTTCGATCTCGGCACGGAACCCGAGACCATCGTCAAATCGCTCGCAACGCCAATCAAGGTCGCGGCGAACGACGCGGTCGCGATCCGCGTCCATCTTCGCTCCAAATTCATGTTCGGCTATCTTTGTCGAATGACGCTTTTGGCGGGAGACATTGTCGTCGGCCACAGTGCCGACTTCCTCGTCGACTTCGGCTTTCAGCCGCAGAAATAAACTCGTCATTGGCGGCTGTCGGCTGAGTGACCGGTCGTGGCATGCCCTCGCTGATCCTGGGGTCACGCGGCCAGCAAGTCCAGCAGGCCCTCACACGACGACTTGCCAGCCTCTTGGTGGCAGGTTGTGGTGACCGACACGCACAGCCTTCCTTCGATCCTCCGCGCCGCGGTGCTGGTCGGCGCGCTTACGGGAGATGACCGGGAGAGGACGGAATCGGACATGGGGAATTGTTTAGGCTTCCGTCGTTTGACGATAGACCGAGAAATACTCGCCGCGTAAAGTTGCAAGTAGTGGGGATAAAAGATGCCGTCGTTGAAAACAAATCTCGTCAAGAGAATTGACCGACTTCCAAAGCCTACCAATGCTGCTGATGCCATGCAGCCTCTTTTCGAGGCAATCAGTAATTCGATTCACAGCACACAGGATCGGTTCAAGAAAAACGTCGCAACCAAAGGGAAGATCATTGTCACGCTCACCATGGCGCGCCGGCAGGCGCCGGCAAAGATTGTGGTCGAAGACAATGGCGTGGGGCTCGACGGCAGAAACTATGAGGCTTTCACCACCACCGATACCGACAACAAGATTGCGCGCGGAGGCAAGGGCGTTGGGCGGCTACTGTGGCTGGATTGCTTTGAAGCGATCAAAGTATCCAGTACGTCGGTAGAAAATAATCTCCCTAAGCGCCGGAAGTTTCGCTTTGTCCTGTCCCAGGCCGAGCAAATCCAGGACTATGAAGAGAGTGGAGTCGACGGCGGTGCACCCGACACCGGGGTGATCGTTGAGTTTGATGGGCTGCGCGACAATGGCTATCGCGCAAAGTTCCCGGGTCGCCCAGCGTATGTTTTTCAGCATTTCACGTCACATTTTTTGCCGACCTTCATCGGGTCGCGCTCGCCTCGCATCACCGTGCACTGCGGTGACGAAACCCGCCACTATCCGGAGGAGATCAATTCGATTATCCATCGCCGGGAAACCATCGAGAACATTCCAACTACTGACTATGGGCCGCTCACTCTGACGCTGATGGAGTGCGACAAGGTCGCGAGCGCGGATCTGCAGGGGTCGCACTTCGTCCATTTCATAGCGCATGACCGAACAGTTCATTCCCAAAAGATCGACGGCAAGCTGGGCCTCAAGTATTTTGGGGCGAGCGAAGACCGGGTATTTCATGCCGTTCTCACCGGCAAATTCCTGGACGACAACGTCAATCAGGAACGCACGAAGTTCCAGTTCGAGGACGCGGTCCTCGATCGCATCGTAAGCGACGTCTGCACACCGCACATTGAGAAGTTCCTGGCGGAGCCGTTGCAAGCGCTGCGCCAGGATCAGCGAACCAGGGTCAAGGCAATCACCGAATCTTACCCATCGGTTGCATTCGGCGACGTCGATGAGCTGCAGGATAACGCTCCCCTCGGGTGAGCTAAACGATGATGCGATCTACGGCCATCTGACGCGCGAGCGCTATCGCCGGGATCAGCGCCAAGCGGAAAAAATTCGGGCGGTGCTCGAGCGATTGAAGAAGCCGTCCGTCGACGTTAATTCGTTTGCGAGCGCAATCGAGGCCGCCGGCAAGGCAATCGAAGAGGCGGAGCAGAAGAGCCTCACCGAGTACATCGTTCGCCGAAAGGTCGTGCTCGATTTCATCGAGATCCTGCTCGAGAAGGTTCGCGATGATACGCGGGACAGCAGCTATCAGCGCGAAGACATCCTGCACTCGTTCATCTGCCCGCTGAGGGTCAACACCCTGTCTGATGGCCCCAGGAAGTTTGTGCCGGCAGCGTCGCATGACCTCTGGATAATCGACGAGCGATTGACGTTTGCCCAGTATTTCAGCTCGGATGAGGAATTCCAGAATCTCTCTGATGTCAGTCGCCAGCGACGAGCGGCCGGATGTTCTGATTTTCGATCACGTACACGGCCTGCGCCAGACCGAGGATCCCTCGCGCGTGCTGCTCGTTGAGTTCAAGCGCCCGGGACGAACCAGCTATGCTGCGGACGAGAATCCCCAGCATCAGGTCGAGCGCTATGTGCGTCGGCTGCTCGAAGGGGGGAAGGTTGACGTCAAGGGGCGCCCCATAAAGCTGAAGGAGGACACAGTCTTCTATTGCTTCATAGTTGCTGACATCGTGGGCAAAATGGACGACTGGACCTATTCGTGGGACCGCACGGCCGATGGGCGGGGGCGCTTCTACCAGCCCCGTTCGGGTTTCAAGGGGTCGATCGAACTCATTGCGTGGGACACCCTCCTCAGCGACGCCAGAGAGCGGAATCAGGCCTTCTTCGATCGCGCCGGCATTTCTGGAAAGAGCTTCTTTGTAGAGGCGCGGGAAACATCCCACCAGCGCCTGCGGGCCGAGGACGAATTAGCCGCCGACACGATGTCGTCGGCCGACGCGGCTACTGTGTGACCGCGGCGGGGAGAATCGCATGCCGATTTACGATGCAGACGAGCTCAGGGGACTCATCGCCGAAGGCCAGATCGTAAGATTTACCCTCGACACGAACGTCATCGATGGGCTTAACACCAACGGCAACCTCGACAATCGCATCCTGCTGAGCATCGAAAATCTGAAGACCAAAAAGGTTGCCACCATTCTTTCCGATATCGTGGCGAACGAAGTGCGAGCTCACATGACGCTGCGCCACGCAGCCGCCCACGATCAGCTAGCGTCCACGTTGAAGCCCTATAGCAAAATCTGGAAAGAGCACGCGGGCAATGTAGAGGAGCTTAGTGCCAAGCTGGCGCCAGCGGACGCGATCGGCGCGCATGCCGAAGCCCTTCTCAAGGCATTTTGCGAGAAGGTGGGCATTGAGATTGTCTCCTCAAACGAGGCGATAGGCATGGCTGAGTTGATGGAACGCTATTTCCAGAACCAGCCACCTTTCGCCGGCTCCGACAAAAAACACGAATTTCCGGACGCCATAGCGCTCGCGGGCCTGGATAAATGGTCACAAGAGCACGGCGCTGTTCTGGCCGTTAGCAAGGACAAGGGTTGGGCTGCCTACTGCAACGACAGCGAATATCTGTACTGCGGCGACGATCTGGGAAAAGCTCTGGCGCTGTTTCATGAGGACGAGGCAATCGTCGCGCGCTGTCTTGCTTCCTTCGGGGAGGAGCCTGATGGTGACTTCGCCAGCGAGATCCTTGCGGCAATCCAGCGCGACCTCGATGACCTCGACTTTGAGGTCGAGGCTTCAGCATTCATGGAGTGGGACGCCGAAGTCGAGGAAGCGGCATTGACTCCATCGAGTATGTTGGTGGGCAGGAGCAGCGGATCGTCGCCTCTGATGCCCAGAGCGTGACTTTCCTGGTTCCCGTCAACGCAAAGGTGAGGATCCAATCTGGTTTCAACTTTTCCATTCGCGACAGTATCGACAACGACTACGTATCTCTTGGAGGCTCGATGAAAGAAGTCTCAATCGACCATCGTTATCAGGTGACCGTGACTATCAGCGGGAAGGGAAGCGATAGCATTGAAATTGATGATGCCGTAGTTAACCCGGCGACAAGGTTGCGCGCGGTCGATTTCGGCCATGTGGAACCGTTCTACGAGCCGGAGCCGGACTGAACACGGGAGTAGGGCGAAGGCTACTATTTCGAGTCAGTGACGAACAGGACCTGTGCGCGCCCTGGCTCCAGGCTTCCAAGCCAATGATTGCCGCCATTCCGCTAAGGCGATCTCTGGCGCGCCCGAAGATCTGGCGCTCGCGCGAGTCCGCCAAAGTTCCTGCGGCGTTCTCGTCGCGTGCCCGCTCGTACAGCATCTTGATGGAATATTCGAGCGGGGTTCCAGATTCTCGGACCTTGGTGGCGACATCGGCCGCAAACTCCTCCGGTGGGTGCCTTGGCAGTTTCGAAGGTTCGGAGCAGACATATTGCCGGGTTTGATCGTAGACGACTCTATGACGTCCTGCAGCATGGCCATGTGCGGCAACGCCAGCGCCAATCTCCGAAGGTTTTATCAGCACGGATCGTTCCATAACCTTGTCTGCCTGAAAGGCTCGTTCGAACTGCTTCCACGTCGAAAGCTTGGGTGCGACGTAATAGGTTTCGGCGCCGGCTGCCTCAAACTCCGCGAGCCGTAAGAACTGGTGTGCCGACGTGTCGACGTTGAAGCGCCAGAAGGGCCGGTCGAGAGCAGGAATGGATTGTGAAGGAGAGGCGCGCTTGAAGCGTTCCAGCAAGTGGCCGAGCTTGAACTGAAGGATCACGACACGGCCCTTGTCCTTGAAGCCCACATCAAAGCCGATTTCCTTCTCATGCAGCAGATTGGGCAGGAAGGGGGTGGGAGACAAACCGACGCTATTCATGAGCGCCAACGTCTCCCTTGTGACGCCAAATCCATAGGAGAATTCCGACAATCGCTCCTGCAGGTTAATCATTGCCGCCCTCCAATTAGACCCGCGCCGGCATGACCGCAGCGTCAATACGGCGATGCATGAGTGAAACCATTGAGAACAAATCCTCGGCATCCTCCTTCGACATCTGCCAATGAATCCTGGGGGCATGAGCCGCGGGGTTCCGAAACATGCTAAAAGTGCCTTTCACCAAATTGCAGAATCCTCGTTGCTCACTCCTTTCGCTGTCGGTCATGAGTGTGTTTATGACTAACATCGGTACGTCTCCACCGAACGCGCGGTCCACGAGAGATGCTCCGTCGTCGGTGAGACCTGTTCGCTGGCGGATCTTGTCGGCAACGCTTTTCACGGCTTCCAGGACGGCGTGGAAATAGTTGTCGGAAAGCAGCTCCTCCCGACAAAACATCAACACATCAGGATGGACGCCGCGGGTCGTCAGCTCGGCCCTTAGCTCGCGCGCGCGCCGTGTCGCCTCTGATAAGGTCTGGGCTGCGTCGACAGGGCCCAGTTCCCCAGAGGCGGCGACGGCCAGTCCAGCAAATGCCAGAGCGCGGTTCAAGTTAAGCCGCATCGGCTCGAAGCGTTCGGATTCGCGGGCGAACCGCTCCGGCTTCATCGCCTTGCGGATGAATGCGATGACGTGGGTGCGGGCGCCACGCTTGTTCTGGTCGTTAGCAAAGGCATTGTACAATCTGTGTCGCTTGGTCATCTGGGGATCGGTATCAATGATCTTGACCGTGGCCAGCAGATGTCCGATTTCTGAGCCGGTGAGGCCGTCGGCGGTATCGCCCAACGCGTCTGCGATTGCTTGCAGCTGTGATTGCGTGAATGCCTTCATAGGCGTTCCCCCTCGGTCACCTCGAAATTATTGACATCGTCCCCGGTTGCGCCTATCTGTCCACACGGAGGCTTTGTGAGCGGAAACGCGAGCATTGCCTTTTTTTATGCCGGTTTCAGTCCGGTTGGACGCAAGTCCTGGATGTGTTTGAAGCCCCAGATTTTCTCTCCACCTTCGGTCTCGCGGCTGAAACGGAGGCGCTTTACGCGATTGACGAGCGGGGACAATTCCTCGCGGGACTCAGCGTTCATCCCTTTCAAGCGCAGTCCCCAGCTGATGACGTATGCGACGATATCGGTAAGCTGAATCAGGGTGGTGAGATCACTGTGAACGAAGAACGGTTCCGGGATGATGAGCCGGGAGCGCGTCCTGCCGTTTCGGGTCTTGATGAAATAGCTCGCGACTTGACCGAGAAGGACATGGCTCTTTGCCTTGTCGAGTTCGTCGAAGATGAGATAGCCCATCGGGTCGCCAGGCGTTCCGTTGAGAAAGTAATAGAAGCGCTCAAACAGGAAGGCGTAATCCTTTCTCATAGCGTCGTCATTGGGCGGCCGTACGGCGTCTTGCGGCGCCATAGTCGCAAAGGCAATGGCATCGTGTTGATGTGCGAGCTTTAGTACGAAGTCGCAGTAGGCAATCTTAGCTTGTGCAAGCGCGGTCAGCCGCGCCTTGCTCACGGCGGTGCCATCAAGAAGGATTTCCCGAGCCAAGGCCGTCCGCTGGGCGGGCTCAATTGGCGGCATTTGCGCAGCCAGGCGGAACGTCTTTCTTGGCAGCAATTCCTTTGCCTTGGCTTCTTGTCCATAGGCTTGGTAGAGCCGCAGCCCGAAGAAGTGCTGCTGTGCGTCCGACAACTGCCGGATCAACGGCCAGATCTTCCTGTCCTCGATCGCCACACCGGCCAGGACCTCGTAGGGGGAGTGCTTCTGATCCTGCCCAGATTCGTCGATGAACAGCGCCCAGCTCATGCAGTGTCCTCGCCACCATCAACGTCATCGATGCGAGTAGCGGCGATCAGGGCATTAAGAACCAACTCCTTCCAGATCTGGTTCAAGCCGCTTTCAACGGAACGTCGCGCAGAATCAAGATTCTCATTGGTTCGGAACCAATCATCGAGAATGCTCGCGATGTTGTCGCGATATCCTGCGCCCTGGCCCCAGCGCTCGACGCAAGCGCGCCATAGCTCGTTGGCCTCATCGAGCTGAGGCTTGAAGGCGGCGCGGCCGAGAGCGAGGGCCTGTGCGAGGAATTCCTGCTCCCATTCCTTCATTTCATCACGCAGCCCTGCAAGGGCCTGCGTTACGTCCGGGAGGTGTGCAAACTGGACTTCCAGATCACCGATTATCTCGTCGATACCGACAAAGGCCCTCAAGCTGCGCGCGGCGGCATCCGACCGCACGCCGACGCCCAGTAGGTGGTGGACGGAGAACTGCGACCAACCACCCCGTCTGTTCATGGAGGCAGCAATCGAGCTTGCGGTACCCATGCGGGTTTGCTCGATCAGGTTCTGATGCGCGGACTGCACCGACATTGGCAATTCTGCCTTTCGTGCGACAAAGCGATCCACGGCGTCGGCAATCTGACGCCTCGCTTCAAGCGACGCTGCGGCATGGGCGTCGTTTACAAGTGCGCTGGCGCCTGCCGACAGCTGGTGCGCCCGGTGATGGTATCGACCGCGCAGCCGACCGATCTGGTCATTCAGATTCTTCCATATGCCCGCAGGGCTTTCCTGCAGCGCGTTGTAAAAGTAGATCGGTACCTCTGGCAGCCCCTCGCGGGCCAGCGCATCCCGGGCCTGATCCTCCCTGATCATGTAGCCATCCTCTATCGTCAACGGCGTGGCACCGTCGTCGCCGCGAACGCTCATGGCTTCATCAAGCCAAGGGAGGATGACGATGCTCAGTCTCTCCCTTTCGACAGCGTCTGAACGGGTGTCGTGTACTTCGCGAAGCAACGACATCGGCTTCTCACCAGGCGCGTCATTGAAGCGTGAGCAGAGAACTGTCAGGGTGCGAATATCGTCGATCCGCTCTCGCAAATCCGGGCGTTGCGTCGTGCCTTCGATACCTTTGGTGTCGAGAATGCTGATGTCGTATGGCGAGCTGCTAAGGACCTTGGAGGGCAAGAGGACAGTGATGCGGTTCGGAACGCCGAAGTCGGGATGTTGACCCGAATTGATCTTGGCGACATTAGCGGCCAGCCATTCCAGGCCACCCTCTTTGTCCTCCGACAGTATGATGGCATTCAGGCATCATGCTGACGCGCCGTCCTCCGGTTGCGGCTCCTGAGCCTCAGTCACCGAAAATGCCCATTTTATTCCATGGCTGGCGTCGGAAAGGCTCGCCTCGAAGGCTTGCTTGCCCATGCGCAGATCGCAACGGTTGATTACCACCCAGAAGACGGCCTCAACCAAACGCTGTAGCGTATTCACCTCCTGCCAGAGGACGTCGCGCTCGCCGGCATGGACCACCTTTGACCGGATAGAATAGAGGCTCTTGATTTGGTTATAGACTTGAACCCGGTCCGGGATATGCGAGGTGTAGATCACGGAAGCGTACCGGCTGATCGTCTGGGTAACCGGAGCGCTCTTGTCGTCGGAAGACAACAGCGCCTCTAGAGCGGTAAACAGTGCCAAAAGCCGCTCGGCCCGGTCGAAAGCTTGCCGCCCGCGTGTCATCCAGCCAAGCCCTTGGGCTACCCGCAACGCCAGTGAGCCTTTCGGCGGATCGAAGATCGCTTCCGCAGCGGTAGAAAGGGATTTCGAGCCGAGGTGCTCGATCGTCGCCGCGTCCAGCTCATAGAGCGGCGGAATCTTTTTACCACCCGCAGAGGCTGTCGTTCCTTCCAAAGTAACATGGGGCGGCCTGAGGTCGGTCGGCCTGGTCGGATGCGGTTCGATCTCCCCATTCGTCGGGAAACGGCTGGTCTCCTCCTTGAATGCAAGGCGAATGAAACTGATCGCAACGTCTATGAGCCATTTGCTTTCCTCCGCCACATTTTCCTTGGCTGCCGGCACCTCGACGACCCACACCATCCGTGGCATCCCGACATGGATGACACCATCTGTTGTCCTCAGATTTGGATATTCACCAGCTGCAAGCGTGATGCGCGGATTGTTGGCGATCGCGGTCTTCTGCTGGGCGTCAGCCGTCGACATGACGGTGACTCGGCCGACCTTTACAGCATCTACCGACGACACCAGAAAGTTGGGCTCGATTTGGATGAAGGTTCTGGCCCCTTCGGCGATCACTAAGTCCACAAGTTCTTTCGCCCCATCCGCAATCAGTTGGGCGCGCTTCTCAGCCGACAGGGTGCTCGGTTCCGCTCCCTCATCCGGCAACCCATCCTCTTCCGCCGCCGGCGTCGTCGCTTCGATGATTTTCGCGACCGTTTCGTGGGCAACCTTCTGGGTCATTTCGGAAATGGACGTCTCGTGCCCGGCCTTTGCTTTCAGCAGCTTGGCCGCCCTCAGAGCGAAGTCCCGCCGGGCGGAGAGAAATGTTTTGGAAAATCTTACGGCGGACCCTACGAAATATGTCCCGCCCCAGTCCCCAAGATCAAAAGGGGTCGGGTCCTCGCTCGGAACGACGCCGTCGAGAAATGCCTCGATCAAACTGATCGCGAGATCGACAAGTTCCTTTCTCTGTTCCGAACCTATTGTATTCGCTTTCGCCATCTCTCATCCCTGAGTCGAGCTTGTGGAGCCTACATCGGGACACGGCTTTGAAGAACATCTCATATCAAAACAAGGCCAGCTGACCATCGGCAGCGACCGGACCGGTCGGCCGCAACGCCCAAATATCTCGCGGCGATCCACAGCCCGAAGGGTGAGGAATGTGTCAGCCATGCGCCGCCTTTCCCACGTTGCGCGCGAGACAGGTGGGAAGCTGCGGCGCCGCAGCCACCAACGAGGCGGTTTTGGATGTGTCGAGCCTAGCTTCGTTTCACGCTTTTCCACGAACTCCACGAACCGAGCGATAAGCCCGTCGTGACTGCCTTCCGCCAAGATGAGTCGTCGACGACGCGCGACAGCGACGTCCTTGTTTGCAACCAACCGATGCGCCGGCTTCGCCGAAAGCTGCTAAAAGTAGCGGATACGTAGAGATGTCGACAGGTTTGTAAGGGCCGTTTCCGAGGCGACTACCATTGCCGCACGGTCGCGAGTTATCGGCGTAAACTGGCTTGTGACCTCAAATAGAAGCTCGGCGCCGCGTCGGCGTCGATGAGTTCAATCCCAGATCCAGACTTACCGCGCAAAATCGAGAGAGCGCCGCAATCGTCGCGGTCATGTTCGACCATCCCAACACGCCTTTCGATGAAGTCGACCTGCTGGTGCGGATCAAGTTCCGCCCAGAAGCCGTCCGTCGCAAGCAGCAGTGGCCGATCGTCGAGTTGGAACGAATTCAGATCAGGAGCAATGAAGCGCTTCGAGCGGAAACTGCGCGTGAGCCTGTGACGCGCGGGGTCTTTCGCGAGGCTCTCGATCGCCACGGGCAACAGCGGATTTGCGAGCGTGTGGGGCTGTATCAGCCATGCGATCCTTCCATCCTCCGCGTGTCGGCCTACCAGGCAGTCGCCTACGTGCAGCACCAGCGCCTGGCGCGTCGCTTCAAAGTGCAGAAGGGCATAGCTGGCCGAATCTGTGCGAAATTCCATCGCGAGCACCGCGTGGGTCATGCGAAGCTGTGCGATCAGAGCGTCGGCGGTTACCTGTTCAGCCGCGGTTACGAACCAGTCGACCATGCGGCGCGCAATTTCGCGAGCAAAATCGCCGCTGCCCGAACCCGATGTCGATCCATCGAGAACGATGGCCAAGACGGCATCACCGCGGATACCGATGCCGGCGTGGTCTCGGTTGTCAATCGTCCGCGTGCCTTGCCGACAGTGCCATCGGATTTCCAAGATCATGTCAGCGCGTATCCAGCGTACTGATCGCGACCAGCCGGTCATAAACGATGTCGGTACGGCCCGCTGGTCCGCGAATGTTTCCCTCCAGGAAATGGTCGAAGTTTGAATCAGCGAGCAGCGCCGCAAATTGTTCGGCGATGTAGGCCCGGATCTCCGGTTCGCCGTTTGCGATTTCCTCGACGATCTCCTCACGCCCGTCGACCAGAAGGAGAATGTCCTCGGCATCGCGGCTGGCGATGAGATCGCCTTCGCCGCGTCCGCGGTATGCCTCCAACTTGGTCGCGACAAACAGCTGCGGCGTGAGGCGTCGGATCTCGAGCGCCTCCTCCAGCTGTTCTGGTACGGCCGTCGCGATCCCCTTTGCGTACCAGCGATTGCTGAACCCAAGGATCGCCTCGTCGTCCGGCATGAAGTCGACCTTGAGCTCGCCGAGTTTCATACGGCAGATGACGGAATCGTCAGCCGCCTCGGTGAAACCGCGTGCGCGCAAGCGCTCCGTCAGCTCGACCCATTCTGCGAAACCAGCGAGATCGACGATAAGGTCGACATCATCGGTCGCTCGCACCCCTTCGAGAACGATGGGGTCAGTAATGTAGAGCGCGGTCGTGCAGCCACCGACGAAGACCAGGCGCGCGCGCAACTCCTCGCCGAGTGCCTCGGCGACGGCCTTCAACATGGCCTTTAACTGTCCCTGGACTGTCATCCCAGCCTCTGTACAAGCAGTTCGGCGGCGAGCTTGCTTTCGCGCTGATTGCCGACGCGGATCGCGTCGATGAGGGCCAGATAGGCATAGAGCCGCTTGTCTTTCTCGCAGGCCTCCGGCACGCTTTTGAACAGGGGGTTGACCGACTGACCCATTTCTTTTGCATGCGCGTAGGGCCAAACGCAGATGAGATTGCCAGCGCTGTGCAGGGATTCACGTAGCACGGGGGCGGCGAACGCCGTCGGCAACCCGCGCTGCATGGCGCCTGGTTTCGCCGGAAAGACGAATTTCAGACCGTGGACGATGAACTCGCGCAGATGGCGCCGGCTCGGTTTAGGCCGATCTGTCTTCCTGTCCTTGATCGCGAGGCCCGCCGCAATGCTGCGCTTGAGCGAAGCGCCGATCTCCGTCTTGCTGATTCCGAGGGCGGCCTCGAGGCCGCGCACAGAATAGGGATCCTCGCCCGCCCCTAGCCCGAGCGGCGTAGATTCGTCACCGATATCCTTTGCGTCGTCCTCCAAGCTCGCCAGCTTGAGCAGAACGACAACATCCTGGCTCTTCATCATGTCCTCTGTCCTCGGACAGAGGACACCTAATCATCACACAAGCTGAGTGTCAACGATCACGGCTGCAAACTGGTGATCTCGGCGGTGAGTCTACCGTTTCCACAGCATCCGCTCGGCATGCCGTTCGCAACCGCAGTCCGCGAGCCTTGTCTCAGTCCCGGGACAGTGGACAAGGGCGGATCGGTCGCACATACCAACACACCGCTTAATGCTCCGATCCGACACCGCGCCGATTACCAAGAGCTGGTGGCCACCGTCGCGGCAAGTGAGAGCCGGGTTACACGGCCTTTCTCGTCTTGCATCGCGAAGGTCGGCACCTGCTTCGCGCGCCGTTTTCCGTACCAGGCCATCGCAACTTTGATCAGGTCCTCGTTGAACCGCTTGGCGAGAAAACCGTCGAGCAATTTGTCCGTCAGAGACGGATCCGGATAATACCGAAAATCGCCGGTGTGCACCAAGGCATTGAGGTCGGGAGCTTCTTCATCCAGGCGCCGTTGCATCATCTTGCGAGGCAGGTCGGCTGATTTCGGGTAATCAGCAAATGCCTCTCGATGGCGTTATCAACTTAACTCGCGTTCAGGGATTTGCGGCATAGACCCGATGTCATGAACACCGCAACCGTCAGCTACAAGCGCCATCGTTTCCCGCCGCAGATCATCGCCAATGCGGTCTGGCTCTACTACAGGTTCCCCTTGAGCCTGCGTCTGGTCGAGGAAATGCTGCTGGAGCGCGGGATCGTGGTTTCGTATGAGACAATCCGCCGGTGGGGCATCAAGTTCGGTCCGCATTACGCTCGCCGCTTGCGCCGCAAGCAGCACAGCCGAAACGATGTCTGGCACCTGGACGAGGTCGTCATCACCATCGCCGGCAGGAAACACTGGTTGTGGCGCGCCGTTGACCAGGATGGCTATATGCTCGACGAGATCGTCCAGAACCGCCGCAACACCAAAGCGGCCAAGCGCTTGCTGACGCGGCTGCTGAAGAAGCAAGGCGTCGCGCCGAAGCGCATGATCACCGACAAGCTGCGCTCCTATGGAGCAGCCAGGCGACAGGTGATGCCGGACGTCGAGCATCGGGCGCATAAGGGATTGAACAACCGTGCCGAGAATTCGCATGTGCCGCTGCGAAAACGGGAGCGGATTATGCAAGGCTTCCGATCACCAGGAGCACTGCAACGCTTCGTTTCGATCTTCTCGGCTCTGCGCAATCTCTTCGTCCCGCCCCGCTCAAAACGCTCCGCTCTCGCTACACATATTCACCGCCTGCAGGCCATGGCGGAATGGAAAGCCGTGGCCATGGTCAGCTGACATCAGCGGCTGCAGGTCTCAACGCGTGTATATGCAGACAACGTGACATCCCCATCCCCGCTGGTCCTGGCGGCCGAGCAGCATAGTGGCGTCATCAAATACGCGACGGCGTTCCTAGCGACCTTTACGTTCCGTTCAGCGCGCCGCCACGACTCCTTGCTCACAGCCATTGCGATGCTCCGAAGGCTTCATTCGGAGGGACGGCGTGCACCGCCCGAGCGTGTTCCGACCACCCATCTCAGTCCAACCGATCGGAAACTGATCTTTGGGCAGCAGAAGCCTGATCGCCGGCTCTATGAGATCGCCACGCTCGCCGCATTGCGCGAGCGCCTTTGCTCGGCGTCTCGGCCAGGCAAGTCCAGCGGCTAATGAAGACGTTTCAATCTGAAGGCGCGCCGGCTCTTCGCCACAAGGCGCGTGGCCGTCCCTCCAAGGACCGCATTCTTGATGGCCCTGTGCCGCAAGGAGGTCCGCACGCTGACGCAGGCTCTGACGCTGCGTTACGATAAGGTGATGTTCATTCTCCACCCGACCGAATTGGCGAAGAAGCTTGCCTGCAAGAAGGTGGTCGTCTGCGACTATGCTGATGGCCATCTCGAGATCATGCATGAGGGTGTCGCCCTGCCCTACAGAGCCTTCGATGAGCTGCGCTCGGTTCACCGTTCGGCGATCGTCGAGAACAAGCGGCTGGACGCCGCCCTGGAGATGGTTGCCGAGATGCAGGTCGGCCGCGAGTCGCGCGCTCTCGTTGTGGCCGTCCCCACCGCCATGCGACATTCTACTTTGCTGGCGCCGCGACATTCGAACTTTGGTTGCAACATCGCGCACAAAGCATGACATCGCCAGATGCCGGGCCGGTCCGAATTCGTTACGTTGAGGTAAGCACCACGCCGCCAACCGGACGATTGCGAGCGGGCTAGCGATGGAGGCGCGGTGGCCAGCTCTCGATCAGGCTGGTCGCGGCCTTGGTTGCCCATCTCAATGACATCGGATCGTACTTCCCCCTGTCGCGCGCGAAATACGCCCCTCCCGTCATCGAGACGAAACGAGATCCTCTTTCACCTTCCTGCAGAAATGACGCCCGCCTGGAGCGCCATCACCAAGCGAATTGCGTTGCCCGCGAGGTCGAACAGCCCGAGCTTGATCACGAGCCCGTCGTGAAGCTTCTCCTGCCAACCGGGCGCGCGACTTGGCTCTTGACCGAGTTCGACCGCGAACCCGGAGTCGCCGTCGGTGTTTGCGACCTTGGCATGGGATGGCCGGAGCTCGGCTATGTAGCCCGGTCGGACCTCGACAGCTTGCCCGGGCCGTTCGGCAGGCCATGTCCTCGCTTACCTGCTCGGCAACGAGCCCCGGTCAATTCCGGCAGTTCAGTCAACTTTTCGACGACGCTCAGTCATCGGATCCTTTCGGCAAGGTTGCCACGTCTGTTCGACCTAAAAGCTGGTGCAGGGTGAGCAGCGGCGAGCGCATCGCCTTGGCATAGGCGTAGTGGAAGCGACCGAAATTGCTGAGGCGCCGCTTTCCTATGCCGTGCTGTTCGGCGACGGCGACCGCGTAGGACAGGACGCGTCGGGGCGAACCGGGCTCGCGGAGCCGAATCTTTCGTGCTTCGAGCCATTCGACGACAACCGCCTCAGCCGCTTTGTAGGCGCAATTCAACTGATCCGGCCGTGAAAGGACGATGATGGCTTCCCAGGGAGCAAGTGTCGATGTGAGCGGCGATGCCGCATCGAGCAGCGCCGCTTCATAGGCGTCGGCCGTGTCCTCCCCGCCATTATCGAGACGATCGCACATGCATCGACGAACATTATTCGTCACCACCTGTGAGGTCATGGTCGAGCTCGTGATAGGCCTGCGGTGGAACCGGCTTTCGACCTGGCTGAAAAGACAGGCCGTGCTTAGCCAGAACCTTTTGCGCTGGCTCATACTTCACGGCGGCTTGTTCGTGCCGTTAGGTTCGCGGCTACGCAACGCGGCCACCATGTTGGCGCGATGGACGATACGTTCCTGCTGCGCCAGCCCTTCCGCGATCAACATTGGCGGCGAAACCCCTGAGCCACGCGACCCAAGCCCGGTATCGCGCAACGAACGGCTTCGGGAAGACGGGCAGAGGCTGCGTGCCGCACGCGCCCTCATGGTCTTGGCGCTTCGCGACCGCGCGGGCGGGCCACGCTGTTCTGGCGCCGCGAGGCGCGTGATGCGTGTCCACAACCTGACAGCGGCACACAAAATGCCAGGTTCAAAACAAACATTGGCGAAATGTCAGGTTCTTACAACCCGCCATCTGGGCACTGTGGAGGTTTTTCAAAGCATATCCATGCGCTTACTGCGCGCTGAGCGCGCTGGCACGGGCTTTGCACATAGAAGTGCGACACTGAATCAGGGTGACTGCACGCGGACCGGCAAGACGAGCATGATCTCTTCCGTTGAACCCGTGTGCCCGTCTTTGAGAGGACGGACTGAAACAGCACCTTCTAACGGATTTGCTGCAGGCCCTGGCGAGCTACAAGGGGTCCAGCCCAGCCTCGCCCGTCATTCGAAAACACGTGCCCGACCAAGGAGAAGACGGATCGACACCTTCCTGGCGCGGCCGAGCATGTTGATGCCGACATTCTCGAGCTTGATGCCGAGGTCTTGGGAGATCACCTGGCCGCCGGTCACGATGCCGGCGGGCCGACGTGCGTTGTCCCACCGGGTGATGCGGGCAAGGGCGAGACGGAAAAATGGGCTCGACTTCCCGGTTGTCAACCTCTCCTTTTTCCCTCGTTCTCAGAAGTAATCTTGAGGAGTAAACGATGCTCAGTGGAATGGCCGACCGTGGCGACGCTCAGATATATTATGAAGTTCGTGGAAGCGGTCCACATCTTCTGCTGATTTCGGGCGCCGGCGGTGACGCCGGGTATTTCTCAGGTCTGGCTGAGGATCTTGCCAGCGCCTTCACAGTCATAAATTACGACAGGCGGGGCAACTCACGCAGTACGGGCCGCTCTGAGACGCCGATCACGGTCGCGCAGCAGTCGGATGATGCGCGCGCGCTGATCGACCAGCTTGCCGGCGGCAAGGCCCTGGTTTTTGGAAACAGCGCCGGAGCGATCGTCGCGCTTGATATTGCAGCCCGTCACCCCGATGTCCTGCGCGGCGTGATCGCGCATGAGCCGCCCGTCACCGGGATGCTCGCTGACGGGGACCCGTTGCGGGGTTTTTTCGACCGCATCGGCGCGCGCTACCGTGAAGCGGGCGCTCAAGCTACTGTCTTCGAGTTCCTCCAGGCCGTCCGGGGCGAGGGCAGCGAAAGCACATATATCTGGCCGGAAGATCTCCAGGCGAGGTTCCTTGGGAATGCCGACCACCTGTTTGGGAATGAATGGGCGGCTTGGGGACGCTTTGTTCCCGACGAGGCAGCACTGCGCAGCGCCAAATTCCCTATAATTCTCGGCGCGGGTTCAGCTGACCGCGGGCTGTTCTATGCCCGGCCATCCGTCGAAATTGCGCGGCGGATTGGCGTTCCCTGGGTTGAGTTTCCAGGCATCCACCTCGAATTCATGCCTCGTCCCGCTCTTTTTGGCGCGGCAGTCCGTGTGCTGGCATGCCTGATGCACACTGCGGCGGACGCCCTCCCCGAGGCGTGGAATACCGAAGCTGGGGGATGAACGCGCAGCGATCCCCCCACTCGTGATTGACACGATTGTTTCGGGAAGCGATGGGCAGCTTCAAAATGTCCCGTCGACGCGCACCAGAGCTGCCATGCCACTAGGATAAGCATCATGGTTCTATGAGGAACGAAGGGCTGGTTTTCCGCTTTGTCAGCCAAAACCGGACTGACAGCACACGTCCCAAAGACTGCAGATGCGAACATTCTGCTTCTTCGGCTTTTACCGGTTGCATGGAAGGTCGAGCGAGTGCCATTGTACCATCGTATTGTGTGCTATGACACATCAAACAGTGTGCTGAGACGAAGCGGTGCGGTGCCTTAAGCTGACTTCCTTGCCGAACTTGAGCGCGCCGGCCTCAGTGTGCGCACCTTTGCCGAGTTGATTGGTATGAACCCCAATTCGATCACGAACTATGCAAAACGGAGAGCCCTGCCGCAGCACATCGCCCTTGTTGCCGTGCTCGTCGCGGAAATGGCCGCTAGCGGGGTCGACTATCGCACCGCGATTGCCAAGGTTGCGCCGACGAAGAAGCCGCGCGGCGCTACTCGTCGCGGCCGTTTCGGCGGCGATCGCCAGGCAAGTCTGGATTTACGTTCGTGAGCGCACCACTGGCAAACGGCCATAACCATGACTGACTGGCTGGCCCGGCTCGAGCCCTTCGGCGCCGACCGCAGGCGCTGCACTCGCTCGATGCCGACGGGCCTGACCTTCTGCCCTATGCCACGCTGACCAGCGCACGACGTGACAGGAATTCGATCCTGGGTGTCGTCGGCGCCGTCTATGAATGGCAGGATGCACCGCTCGTCTTCCTAGTCGACGCTGATCAGATCGACGGCAACGAAAAAATCCACCAACTGCGACGCTTGCTGGCAATGCGAGGCGACGCGCCATATCTCGGCATCGTCGCTTCCGGTCGGCTCGACGTCTACGCCATCGCGCTCGATCGCAAAACGCCTGCCCAAGCGCGTATCGCTATCGACGAGTCGACCGAAACGGTCAAGGATTTGTTCCCGCATCTGGCCAATCGCCGACCCCGGGCCGCGCGAACGAAGCAGAGTTGGATTTCTAACGTTGTCCTCAACCTCCTTGCCGAGGCGATCGATTGCCTGATCGGTCTTGACCTTGAGCACGGCGACGCGATCTCGCTCGTGGGCCGAGCCCTCTTCGCCCGCTTCTTGGGGGATCGTGACCTCCTGCCGGCAAATCTGGCTGCGCCGGACGTCGCTGCAGCGATGTTCGACAATGCCGACAATGCGCGTGCGACTTGCAGCTGGCTCGACGAGACGTTCAACGGCGATCTTCTGGCCTTGTCGGTCGACTTATTCGATCACCTGCCGTCCGAAGCCTATCACGTTCTTGGCAACATCATGATGCGCGCGCCAGGCGGCCAACTCTTTCTGGGATGGGCGGAGCGCTGGGATAGGCTCGATTTCGCCCACATTCCCGTCGGCGTGCTCAGCCAAGCCTATGAACTCTATCTGCGCAGCCACGCGCCTGCCAAGCAGAGACAGGAAGGCGGATACTATACCCCCTGGCCCATCGCCGACTTGCTCGTGCGCGCGTCATTTCGCGCGCTGGAGCGTGATGGGGCGGCCGCCGACGCGCGGATTCTTGATCCGGCGGCCGGCGCTGGCGTGTTCCTCCTCACTGCATTCCGGGAACTGGTTGCCGCCCGCTGGCGCGCGGACGGCAAGCGGCCCAACACGCAGCGCCTGCGCGAAATCCTCTACGATCAGATCACGGGCTTCGATACGAAGCAGCGCTGCGCTTCGCGGCCCTGGCGCTTAACCTGATTTCGATCGAACTTGATCCCGAGCCCAAGCCGGTCGACAAGCTCCGCTTCGACGATCTGAGGGGCAAAGTGCTTCATCGGATCGGGGCGAATACGGACGCTCCCGGCGCGGCGTTGGGCAGCCTCGGGCCCTTGGTCGACGAGGAACATCGTGGGCGCTACGACATGGTCGTCGGCAACCCACCGTGGTCCTCAGGCACGAAGCTGCCGGACTGGTCATTGGTGCTGTCGACAGTCGCTCGCATCGCCAGTGAACGGACAGGCACCAAGATCGCGCCACCACTCCCCAACGAGGTGCTCGATCTCCCATTTGTCTGGCGCGCGATGGAGTGGGCGAAGCCCGGCGCCCAGATCGCGTTCGCGCTGCATGCCCGTCTGCTTTTCCAGCAGGGTGACGGGATGGTCGACGCGCGCAGGATGCTCTTTCAGGCGCTCGACGTGACATCGGTTATCAACGGTGTAGAGCTGCGACAGACCAAGGTGTGGCCGGAAATCTCCGCGCCCTTCTGTTTGCTGATCGCGACCAATCGCATGCCGGAGACCGGCACGGGTTTCCGCTTGATCAGCCCGAGGGTAGAAACCGCACTCAATGCCTCGGGCGCCATGCACATCGATGTGCATTCTGCCGAGATCATCGCAACGCAGCAGATGGTCGAGACGCCCGACATACTCAAGATCTTATTTAGGGGAACGAAGGCGGACCTCGGCCTTGTCGAGCGGATCAGAACGAAAGGATTTCCCACCCTCGATGCGTTTTGGCGTGACGCGGTTGGCATTTCCGACCGCGGCCGCATGGCAGGTGCCGGGCGCGGCTATCAAACCCTGAAGGCAAGTAGTCGGACCAGGGTGAAGGGCGATGGCCAACCAGGGGTCGGAACAAGATTTGCTTTCCCAGACACGCTAAGGTCGAACGAAGCACGAACATCTGTTTGTCCTCTGGACAA